>NZ_JCATZO010000003.1:0-395250 GCF_059694525.1 Pradoshia sp. TA40_28 | reverse complement strand
CACAATTTAGCAGGAGTCATTCTGTCTTCGCCTTGCTTTGGAACATTAGTTCATCCTCCAAAATATCTTGAAACGATGTCTCGTGTGTTAAATCTTGTTTATCCTACATATAAAAAACCATCAGGTCTAACGGTACAAATGGCAACCAGAAATCCTGAAGTCATTGAGTTTGATTTAAATGATTCACTTTACGTTACAAGTGTATCTGTCAGGTGGTATCGTGAATTAGTAAAGGCTATGAAGGAAGCCTTTGATTTTTATGAAGATTTCCCGGATATTCCTGTTCTTGTTATGCAGGCTGGGGATGACAAAATAGTGGACAAGGCTATGGTAAGAGAATGGTTTAACTACTTTCCGGCATCTGAAAAACATTATAAAGAATGGCCGAAGCTATATCATGAAATTTTTAATGAGCCAGAGAGAGAAGATGTATTCCTATATGCAAAGAGTTTTATTGAAGCACGATTACGGAATATAGGATATATCGTTTAAGGATTCTAAGGAGATGGAACATATATGAAGTTGCCCAAAAGTGATATTGGTCTGGTAAAGGAAGTATACCGAGGTATATTTCCAGTTGTTCATCGAGAATTGACGGGGTGGCAGGCAAAAGCTGAAAAAATCCCTAATGAAGAACTGCGTACTCAGGCCCTGGCCAGTATCGCCCATAAAACATTTCATTGTGAGGGAGGATCTATATTAGCTCTCGCTGCAGGTGCAGGAAAAGAGGATGTAATCCGATTTATTGTAGCATATCAAACGATCAGTGATTATCTTGATAATTTATGTGACCGCAGTACATCGCTTGATCCTGACGATTTTGCTTTATTACATCAATCTATGAAGGATGCCCTAAATCCAGAGAGCTCGACACAGAATTACTATGATCTTAGAGAGGATCAGGATGACGGAGGGTATTTAATAGATTTGGTACATACCTGTCAGTCTATTTTAGTAAAACTGGAGCATTACAGGTATATAGAGCCTTATTTGAAAAAACTTTGCTCCTATTATTGCGATTTACAAATACATAAGCATGTTAAGTGGGATGAGCGGGTACATAGATTAGAAACGTGGTACAGTCAGAATAAACACGAGCTTCCAGAAGATTTAACATGGTATGAATTTAGCGCTTGTGCAGGATCTACATTAGGTATTTTTTGCTTAGTTTCCTATGCTTACCGTCCAGAATTCACAGAGCAAATGGCAAGGGATATATATGATTCTTATTTCCCATATGTTCAAGGATTGCATATTATGCTGGATTATTTTATTGATCAGGAGGAAGATCGTCTTGGCAATGATTTGAACTTCTGCTTCTATTATGATACGGAAGAGCAAATGATTGAGAGGCTATCTTATTTCGTTGAACAAGCTAATGAAGATGTCATGAAAATACCAGATAGTAAGTTCCATAGGATGATTAATCAAGGGTTAATGGGTATTTATTTAGCCGACTCCAAGGTTAAGAGCCAGAAAGCGGTTAGGCAGTATACCCGAAATCTGCTGAAATTAGCTGGCAAATCAGCGTATTTCTTTTATTGGAACAGTAAGCTGTATCATGCATTTAAAAGGATGAAAAAGAAATAAAGACCAGTATAATAGCATTTTATCGTGAGGGGATGGTACGGATGGGATAAAGTTAAGTATTCTAGACCAGTCACCACGTTCTGTCGGAGAACCTTCAGAGCAGGCGCTTGCTAATACAGTCAAACTGGCAAAATTGGCTGAGGAGTTGGGTTATTCAAGATTTTGGGTAAGTGAACATCATGATAGCCAAGGGTTGGCTGGCTCATCGCCAGAAGTCCTTGCGACATGGATTGCTGCTCAAACCGTTAAGCTAAGAGTCGGCACTGGTGGAGTAATGCTACCTCATTATAGTGCTTATAAAGTGGCGGAGAATTTCAGAGTATTGTCAGGTTTAGCTCCAGGAAGAATAGATCTGGGCATCGGCAGAGCTCCTGGCGGGATGCCAAGAGCAACGCGTGCATTACAGGAAGGCAGATTAAGTGATCTTCACAGGTTTCCTGTTCAGGTGGATGAATTAACTTGGTATTTATATGATCATTTACCTGAGTTACATCCTCTTTATGGATTAGCAGCCACTCCTGTTATTCAAGCTCCTCCGGAATTATGGATGCTTGGATCAAGTTCATCAAGTGCCTCTCTTGCTGCACAAAAAGGGTTACCATATAATTTTGCTTTGTTTATTAACAGTGAATATGCAGAAGAAAATATGAAGCATTACTATGAAACGTTTTGTCCATCCGATTTTGGACAGAGACCTTTAGGGATGGTTACCGTATTTACGATATGTGCAGATACAGATGAAGAGGCAGAATATTTGGCTGGATCTTTAGATTTATCCTTACTATTTCTTTCACAGGGAATTATCCGGGAGGGAACTCCGCACCCGAATGAAATTCACGAAATGGCTTTGTCTCAGTTTGAAACGGCGCGAATTGATTATAATAGAAGAAAAATGATTATCGGGTCCCCAAAAACGATTATGAAAAAAATAGAAGAGCTTAGAAAACGGTTCAACACAAATGAGATAATGCTTGTAACGATTACTCATTCCTATGAGGCAAAAGTAAAGTCATTTAAATTAATTGCCAAAGAAGCCGGGCTTATAGGATGATAGTTGAGTGGCAGTCAATCTTTAAAAATGAAAATGAAATCAAATTATATACTTTAAAAGTGCCTCGAATCTTGAGGGTGAAAGGGAAAACGGTTAAAGGCCGTTGCAGCCCCCGCTACTGTAATTACTAAATCAGGAATTGATTAGTATAAGCCAGGAAACCTGCTTTTAAAGTTACTGTACTTATTTTTCGGTGGGAAAAGTAGGCTTATTGTATTCACAATGGAAAAAAGTGAATCCTTAGCTCAATACCTACAGAGCTAAGGATTTTTTGTGTTTTGAAACGGTTAGATATAATTCGAACAAGTGTAAGAATAATCCGAGGTTCGCCGTTGGAGTAAAGAGGAATTGAAGTTTAGAAATGAAAAATAAAAAAAGAACAACCGGTATTTATACAGTGAGTATCCTATTTATGCTGTTAGCTGCATTGCTCGGCCTGTTTATAGGAAGCGTGGACATGTCGATTAAAGATATAATTGGGATCCTCTTAAAAAATATAACCGGTCAGGAATCTTTCTATACAGGTCCCAAAAATATTGAAATGATTATTTGGAATATACGTTTACCACGAGTATTGATTGCATTATTTGTAGGAGCGGGTTTGGCTCTGGCAGGGGCTGCCTTCCAGGGACTTCTGCAAAACCCACTCGCTGATCCATATACCATTGGTGTTTCGTCCGGAGCGTCAGTTGGTGCAGTGGTCGTCTTATTTTTTAATATAGAAATAGCTCTTTTTGGTCACTTCACTTTGCCGCTTGTTGCAATAGTGTTCAGTTTTATAACCTTGCTGGTCGTGTTTGGTATTACAAGGGCAGCTAGTGTAACCTATGCAAATGAAACCATTATTCTAGCGGGTATTATTATGAATTCATTTATTGGAGCGCTGGTTTCTCTAATCATTGCCCTATCATCAGGAGATCAGATGAGAGAAGTATTGAACTGGCTTATGGGCAGCATGGCCATGAAAAACTGGGGGCACTTCAGTATACTAATTCCTTTCTTCGTAATAGGGGCATCTATTATTCTGTATCATTACCGGGAACTAAATGGATTGGCACTTGGAGATCAATCTGCTCAATACAATGGGATTAACGTGAAACGCAAGAAAATCATGATCATTATAGGTGCCGGCCTATTAACAGGTGCGGCAGTTGCCGTATCAGGAGCAATCGGCTTTGTCGGATTGGTCATTCCACATCTAGTTCGCCTTATATCGGGTGCTGACCACAGGCATTTACTTCCTTTATCGATGATCATCGGGGGAGGATATCTGATATTGGCTGACATGATTGCTCGAGTCATCATCAATCCACAGGAATTGCCTATTGGTGTAATTACGGCTTTAATTGGTGCACCGATATTTACGATTTTACTAATTAAAGAACGGATAAAAAGAAGGAATTTGACATGTTAAATGTAGAGAACCTCAGTGCAGGCTATCATAAAAATAAACGGGTGCTCCAGGATTTTTCATTAAAGGTAGAAAAAGGAGAGTTTTTTGCACTTCTTGGACCAAATGGAAGCGGAAAGACAACGCTGATTAAAAGTATATTGGGGAAAATGGAATATAAAGCGGGAACCACAACGATCCAAGGTAGACAAACATCCTCCTATAAAGCCGGAGAATTAGCAAAAATAGCGGCTGTGCTAAGCCAGGAACATGTAGTGAGTTTGGATTTTACAGTGGAAGAAATTGTTTTACTCGGAAGATATCCTTATCAGGGAAAAGGATTTTTTAATCATTATCAAACTGAGGATTACGCTATTGTAGATAAGTGTCTGGCCCAAACAGATACACTGAAATTTAAGCATACCTATTTTTCAGCGTTAAGTGGTGGAGAGAAACAACGGGTCCTTTTAGCAAAAGCGCTGGCCCAACAGCCAAAGCTCCTGTTTCTCGATGAACCTACAAATCATTTGGATGTTAAGCATACAATTGATTTATTGAATTTACTGAAGAGACTTCAGATTGAGGAAGAGTTAACGGTTGTTGCCATTCTGCATGATTTAAATATGGCGGCTTTATATGCAGACAGATGTGCTTTGCTTAAAAATGGAAGAAAAGTGGCGGATGGCAGTATTGAGTTACTCCTCGATGAAGAGTTACTCTCATCTGTATATGAAGTGGAACTGGTGAGCCGCCCTCATCCAATCGCCGGAAAACCGCAAATCTTTTTTACCCCTGAGATTTATAAATGAACTCTATGAAAAAAGTGTGAGTATAAGTACTCACACTTTTTTAACGTTTCTCAATGGCGATAATAAATGGTGGGTTGTTTTTTTGATTCATAAATCGGTATTGCAGTACATGAGCCATATCCTGTGGAAGCTCTGTAACGAATTTAATCACTTCGTCACGTTCGAGATCTCCGCCTGGATGCCCATGATAAATCACGAGAACAATAATACCTTCTGGTTCCATCATTTCGAGCAATTGAGTGACGGCTTGAATGGTAGTCGGAGCCATCGTGATAATTTCTTTGTCACCGCCTGGCAAATACCCTAAATTAAAGATAGCACCTGTCACTGGTCGATCGGGTTGGACAAATTCCTGCAAACGCTCATGCCCAGCATGAATCAATGTTACCTGTTCCTGAAGCCCGGTTGAGATGAGTCTCTCCTGTGTTTTAGTTATAGCAGTTTGCTGAATGTCAAAACTGTATACATGTCCATCCGGACCGGTTAAATTTGCTAAAAACACGGTATCATGCCCATTGCCCATTGTACAATCAATGGCAATATCACCTGGCTTTACAGATTTCTCTAGTAGGATTCTTGCGAATGGGAGAATGCGATCAAGCTTCATATGTCACAGCAGCCTTATTAGGGATATAGAGTTTTCCTTGATAGCTATTACGGTGCTTCAATTCAGCATCAATCGCATTCAACACTTCCCATTTATTAACACTCCACATCGGTCCAACCATTAAATCAATCGGGCCATCGCCCGTAATACGATGAATAACCATCTCAGGAGGAAGGATTTCCAACTGATCACAGACAAGGTTGACATAATCATCAAGTGATAAAAACTCTAGCATTCCTTTTTCGTACTGTTTCACCATTGGAGTGCCTTTTAACAGATGCAATAAGTGAATTTTAATCCCCTGAACATCGAGTTTAGCAACTTCTTTAGCAGTTTCCATCATCATTTCAGGAGTTTCAAGCGGCAACCCATTAATAATGTGGCTGCATACGCGTATTCCATGTTTACGGAGCTTGTTTACTCCCTCCACATAAGTTGGATAATCATGTGCACGATTAATGATATTTGCCGTTTTTTCATGAACAGTCTGCAAGCCTAGCTCAACCCAAAGGTACGTACGTTCATTTAATTCAGCTAAATATTCTACAACATCATCAGGCAGACAATCAGGGCGAGTAGCGATAGATAAGCCAACTACACCTTCCTCGTTCATGACAGTTTCGAATTTTTCACGTAAGACTTCAACTGGTGCATGGGTATTGGTATAAGCCTGGAAATAGGCCATATATTTTCCATCTTTCCATTTTTGATGCATTTTTTCTTTTATATCAGCAAATTGCTTTTGCAGATCCTCAGCGCGATTACCGGCAAAATCCCCAGACCCTGCTGCACTGCAGAAGGTGCATCCACCAAATGCGACTGTACCGTCACGATTTGGACAATCAAATCCACCGTCAAGAGCAATTTTAAATACCTTGTGGCCAAATTGATTGCGAAGATGGTAATTCCATGTATGATAACGTTTATTGTCATTTGCATATTGAAAAGGGTTAACCTGTTTCATTCTTAAACCCCCTAGTTAGTATTTCTTTGAGTAAGAGCATAACTCTCATTTTACCACGCTAGTTTATACTTTCCAATTAGCTATTATTTGAAGTTACACTAAAATCCATTTGATCAGGGCATAATGGATAATGGATGAGCTTTTGTGAACCAATCCAATGTTAAAAGGAGAGGGTATCTATGGCTACAAGAAAATCCATGGACGAGTGTTTGGAGCGTTGTGCAAATGCGATTGAATACGCAGAAAAGCAATATAATCATTATGCGAGACAGGAGCATTACAATGATAAAGAATATACTGAGGCATTAGTCGGTCTTGAAAATTCATATAATGAATTAAACGCGATGGATCAAAGTGCCAATGACCAGCAACGTGACCAACTGAACCGAATGAAAATTCAGGTGCAGGATATTCAGCACGCGATGGTTGTAAGAGGCCGCTAAAAGGATATTCACTATTGTGAGCGTTCTGACGAACTATGGAAATTACTTTAACTAAGGTATTTATAAATCGGTGGTGACTCAAGCGAGGATCACGTAAACTCGCCCAGATGTAATGAACATCCGGGTAGTCGTCGAAAACGAAACAGAGCAACAGTTCATCCAAAGCCGTGCAAATACAACGGCAGGCACAGTCTATGATGACTGTGCCTTTTGTTTTTGCAAAGTATTCAACGAATGAGTAAGTAATCCAGCCGGATGAGACCATAATCCAGCCAATCGACAAGGAAATAGAGCCGAATAGATAAATAATCCGGCCTAATTTGCGAAAAAACCAGCCGAAGAAGGAGTATGTGCCGAAATAGGAGTAATTCAGCCAAATGAGAGCATAATCCAGCCAATCGCAAGGAAATTGAGCCGAATAGAAAAATAATCCAGCCGAATTTGCGAAAAAATCAGCCGAAGAAGGAGTATGTGCCTGAAATAGGAGTAATTCAGCCGAATGAGAGCATAATCCAGCCAATCGACAAGGAAATAGAGCCGAATAGATAAATAATCCGGCCGAATTTGCGGAAAATCCAGCCGAAGAAGGAGTATGTGCTTGAAATAAGAGCATAATCCAGCTAAGTATAGATTACGCGCCAAATGTAGGAGTAATCCGTTCGGCAGATATGATTAGTCCGATTGGAGGGAGTACATAGCGTACATATAAATTTACATTAACTCTGTATAATCAAAGCTAATTTGGTCAATGATTGAAAAAACAGTCTAAATAGACTTGAACTTTTTACCTGATTTACATACAATGTATGTATATATCTTCTAAATAACATTGATAGGGATCAGTAGTAATGGTGTTTCTTTCTAGAGAGTTGACGGATGGTGCAAGTCAACAGGACACATTATGAACTCACCCTGGAGTTGCAGGCCTGAACGACTAGTAAGGTTTGCCGTATATCTGCGTTAAAGAGTTGAGCCGGATGCGAATGTGTGCATCAATCAGGGTGGTACCGCGGGAAGTTAATGACAGCCTCTCGTCCCTTTTTTAGGGATGAGTGGCTTTTTTTATTGTTTTAGAAGTTTTTAGTACAGCAATTTTAAACAATGTAGGAGGAATTAGGATGAGTTTCAATCACAAAGAGATTGAAAAGAAATGGCAATCTTACTGGGAAGAACACAAAACATTTAAAACGACTGATAGTGTTGGGAAACGTAAATTTTACGCATTGGATATGTTTCCATATCCATCAGGAGCAGGCCTTCATGTAGGGCATCCTGAAGGATATACAGCAACGGATATCTTATCCCGACTAAAACGTATGCAGGGATATAATGTACTTCATCCAATTGGTTGGGATGCATTTGGATTACCTGCAGAGCAATATGCACTTGATACTGGGAATGATCCAGAAGAGTTTACAGCTAAAAATATTGGTACATTTACTCGTCAAATCAAATCTCTTGGATTCTCTTATGACTGGGACCGCGAAATTAATACAACAGACCCAGAGTACTATAAATGGACACAATGGATTTTCTTAAAATTATATGAAAAAGGGCTTGCCTATATGGCTGAAATTCCGGTTAACTGGTGCCCGGCACTTGGTACCGTTTTAGCCAATGAAGAAGTTATTGATGGGAAAAGTGAGCGAGGCGGACATCCGGTTATCCGTAAGCCAATGCGTCAATGGATTTTGAAAATCACGGCTTATGCGGATCGTTTAATTGAGGATCTTGATGAATTGGATTGGCCTGAAAGCATTAAGGATATGCAACGTAACTGGATCGGCCGTTCAGAAGGAGCATCTGTAACATTCAAGATCAAGGATACTGAAGAATCCTATACAGTATTCACAACACGTCCTGATACATTGTTTGGGGCTACGTATTCCGTCCTTTCCCCTGAACATCCACTTGTGGATAAAATAACAACAGCAGAGCAAAAAGAAGCTGTTGAAGCGTATAAAAAGGAAATTCAATCTAAGAGTGATTTGGAAAGAACAGAGCTTTCAAAAGAGAAAACAGGCGTATTTACAGGAGCCTATGCCATCAATCCAGCAAATGGCGAAGAGATTCCAATCTGGATTGCTGACTATGTATTGATGAGCTATGGAACAGGCGCGATTATGGCCGTTCCTGCCCATGATGAACGCGATTATGAATTTGCTAAGAAATTTGATCTGCCAATCCGTGAAGTTGTTGCTGGTGGTCATATTGAAAAAGAAGCTTATGCCGGTGAAGGAGTACATGTAAACTCCGAATTCTTGAACGGCCTAAATAAAGAAGAAGCCATTAGCAAGATGATTGAATGGCTAGAGGAAAAAGGAATTGGTGAAAAGAAAGTAACGTACCGTTTGCGTGACTGGAACTTCTCCCGTCAGCGTTATTGGGGCGAGCCTATTCCAATTATTCACTGGGAAGATGGCACGATGTCCGCTGTACCAGAATCTGAACTGCCGCTTATGCTTCCGAAAACAACAGAAATTAAACCATCCGGTACAGGTGAATCTCCACTTGCCAATATTGAAGAGTGGGTAAATGTAGTGGATGAAAATGGGCGTAAAGGAAGACGTGAGACAAATACAATGCCTCAATGGGCGGGCAGCTGCTGGTACTTCTTGCGCTATATCGATCCGAAAAATCCGGACGCAATTGCTGACCCTGAAAAGCTTAAGCATTGGATGCCGGTAGATACGTATATTGGTGGAGCGGAACATGCCGTGCTTCACTTGCTTTATGCGAGATTCTGGTACAAATTCTTGTATGATATTGGGGTTGTACCAACAAAAGAACCATTCCAAAAGCTATTTAACCAAGGTATGATTCTAGGCGAAAATAATGAAAAAATGAGTAAATCAAAAGGTAATGTTGTAAATCCGGATGATATCGTGGAAAGCCATGGGGCTGATACCCTTCGTCTATATGAAATGTTCATGGGACCGCTTGATGCATCGATTGCCTGGTCTGCAAACGGACTTGACGGCTCCAGACGTTTCCTTGATCGTGTTTGGAGATTGTTTATCAACGATGACGGTACAGTAAATGATAAAATTACTGAATCCACGGATACTCATCTTGAGAAGGTTTATCATCAAACCGTTAAAAAAGTAACAGAGGATTTAGAAGCTCTACATTTTAATACGGCTATTTCACAAATGATGGTCTTCATTAATGAAGCCTATAAAGCGGAAATTCTTCCAATTCAGTATATGGAAGGTTTTGTGAAACTATTATCACCTATTTGTCCTCATATGACTGAAGAACTTTGGAGCAGACTTGGTAACAATGAAACACTTGCTTATGCTTCATGGCCTGCATATGATGAGTCCAAATTGGTAGATGATGAAATTGAAATTGTTATTCAAATAAACGGTAAAATGAGAGCTAAACTTCAGGTACCTGCCGGCATTACGAAAGAAGAGATGGAAAAAATCGTAATGGAAAATGGGAAGGTTCAAGAGCAAATCGATGGCAAAACAATCCGCAAGGTGATTGCTGTTCCTGGTAAATTAGTTAATATCGTTGCAAATTAATGAATGTTGGCCGTCTTACGATTATCATAAGCGTAAGACGGTCTTTTTTATAAGGGGGATTTTTAGATGGAAGACATAAAGATTATTCAACCAGATGAACTGCAGGTAAGAATAGAAAATGGCGAAAATTTATCCATTATCGATGTACGTGAGGATTATCAAGTGATAAATGGGATGGTTCCCGGTGCAGTTCAAATCAAAATGGGAGAAATTCCAGAGCGACTTAATGAGCTTGATAAAGAGATTGAGCATATTATCATTTGCCGTGCAGGGGTCAGAAGTGAGAATGTAGCTTATTTTCTACAGGAAAAGGGCTATCAAGCAGCATCCATGGAAGGCGGCATGATAGATTGGCAAGGGGAACTTGTATTCTGAATAGTATAAAAATGAAAAAAATCGGCAAAGATAGATAAAAACAGGAGGAATCTTTGCTGTGATCCAAGTGAAAATGTTTGATTATGAGCACGAAAAAGATTTGGAAAAGGGGATGAATCATTTCCTTGAACAGATAGATGAAGACAGACTCGTAGATATCAAATATAATATTGCGGCTTTCGGTGAAGAGGATGAGGAAGACCAAATATACTGTTTCAGTGCCATGGTCATTTATAAAAAATAAATATCGAACTTTAATCCGGATGTACTCATATGAAAGAGGAAGATCCTCGACCCTCTCGCTCAAAACAGCCGACATACGCCGCTTGCTAAATCCAAAAAAGAACAGATAGAAGAAAACAAAGCCCGTTTTCTTTATCTGTTCTTTTTGATTGTATTCTTACTTAGAGTGTTCTCTTATTTACTGGTTTACTGTCTTTTAAATAGCTTGTAAATGAGCTTATAAATTAAATATCCCAAAAAACCGCCCATTGTATTTAACAAGATATCATCAACATCAAAGCCGCCGACATGAAAAGTTAGCTGCATTGTCTCAACCAATAATGAAAACAAGAAGGATATAAACGTAATGGACCAAATATTTCTAGGCTTTTTAAAGACAATTGGCAAAAGAAAGCCGAATGGCATAAAGGCTAATACGTTACCGAATAGATTTGTAAACCATACTTTAAATGAGAAGTAATCAGCAAAAGTAATATACATATTAATCGTTTTAAAAGGAACAAGATTATAAGATTCTACTTTAACCATTTGTCTATAGTATCCAAAAAACAACAGATAAGAAAGGATGGCTAAATAGAGTGTAAACATGACATAAATAAGCGGAGTAGTCAGCTTATTGTTTTTAATCGTTCGGGCTATATTCTGCAAAGATACCATCCTTCCTACCTTATTTTTTTCTTGCAGCATTTAATCCGGCTAAACGACCTGTTACTAATGCGGAGGTAATATTATAGCCGCCGGTATATCCATGGATATCCAAAATCTCTCCGCAGAAATATAGGCCATTCATTAATTTACTAGCCATTGTTTTAGGTTCAACTTCTTTAACAGAAATTCCACCGCCTGTTACAAAAGCCTTCTCTAAAGAAAGAGTACCATTGACGCGGACAGGGAACTTTTTGATATCGCTGCTAAAAGCACGCCATTTCTCATGTGCTATAGTTGCCCCTTGTGAGGAAGGATCAATATGATTTCGTTCCAATAAAAATAATAAATACCTTTCAGGCAACAGACCTTTTAGACTGTTTTTAACTGCTTTTTTATCGTCAGATTTAATCGTTTTAATAATCTGTTGAAATACTTGTTCTTCATTAAGATCAGGCAGAGCATCGATTTGGACAATAACCTCTTTAAGATTCCATTTTTTTAAGGCTTTCACAACAAATTGGCTGCATCTTAATATACCTGGACCGGATAGACCAAAATGTGTGAAAATCATATCCATTCGATGGGTAATTAATGATTTTCCTTTAGGGTTAAGAACGCTGATAGCGACATCCCGCAGTGAAAGACCTTGCAATGCTTTTTGTTTGATAAAATTTTCACCGGACGTTAAAGGGACTTCAGTTGGGAACAATTCCGTTACGGTATGTCCTGCTTTTTCAGCCCAGGCATAGCCATCCCCAGTTGATCCTGTGTGCGGAACGGATTTACCGCCAACAGCGATGACAACGGAGTCGGCTTCAATTATTTCGCCCGTTCGTGTCTTAACGCCAATCACTTTGCCTGAATCATACAGAACATCTGCTATTGGCGAATCCGTGCGTATATCGGTTCCCAATTGCTTTAAACGACTGAGCATAGCATCTACAACAGATTGGGCTTTATCGTTAACCGGGAACATTCTGCCATGGTCCTCTTCTTTTAATTCGACACCTAGTTTCTTAAAGAAAGAAATGATTCCTTCATTATCAAATTCAGAGAATGCTCCGTACAGGAACTTGCCGTTTCCGGGAATATGCTTAATAATTTCATCAATTGGCAGACGATTGGTGACATTGCACCGGCCGCCGCCTGAAATGGCCAGTTTCCGGCCGAGTTTGGATCCTTTATCTAGCAGTAAAGTGGAGGCACCGTTTTCAGCGGCCGCAATGGCTGCCATCAAGCCGGATGGGCCTCCACCTATAATGATTACATCATATTTCATTATTCCATCTCATTTCTAAAACATACTAATATGGTTCTATTATAAGTGATTTTACTAATAAGGCAAAAGTCGTGACCGAATTGATGTTCAATTGTCAAAAAGCGAAGAAAAGAGTAAACTACAGATTAGTGAACAAATAAACATAAAGAATCATGAAAATATATTTCTTACATGTTAAGGGAAAGAGTGAAAGGGATTGTTACATGTCATCGAAACTTATTAGAGGCACTTTTATTCTAACAATTGGTATGGTTTTATCGAAAATGCTTGGATTGTTCTATGTTATTCCTTTTAATAAAATTGTCGGTACGGAAGGAATGGCATTATATGGTTTTGCTTATACACCCTATACGATTTTTATCAGTATTGCAACAGCTGGCATTCCACTTGCTGTCGCCAAATTCGTTGCGAAATACAATGCTATGGGGGAATATGCAGTAGGACGTAAGCTCTTTGAATCGGGCCGCAAAATTATGATGATGACGGGGATTACTGCTTTTCTCATTATGTACGTGAGCGCGCCGGGACTCGCCGCCATGATGGATACACAAAAATATTCCATTGAAGAGGTTACAACGGTTATTCGAGCGGTAAGCTTCGCCCTTATTTTGGTACCATCACAAAGTTTACTACGTGGTTTTTTCCAGGGATATGAGTCGATGGGGCCAACGGCTGTTTCACAGGTTATAGAGCAGATCATCCGGATTGTATTTATGCTGGCTGGGGCGTATATTGTCTTAAATGTGGTTGGCGGAGATGTTGTCCAGGCTATGAGTGTGGCTACATTCTCAGCTTTTATTGGAGCAATATCTGGATTAATGGTTCTTTTGTGGTATTGGAAAAAGAGGAAACGCCATCTCGATCAGCTGATGAGTGAGGGTAAAAATGAAATAGATATATCCCTAAAAGAAATCTATAAAGAAATCATTGTTTCCTCCATCCCATTTATTTTTGTTGGATTGGCAATGCCTTTATTCCAAATGGTTGATACGGTTACGTTTAATAGGGCAATGGTATCCATTGGACTAAAAGAAACGACGGATGTGGCTTTTGGTGTTTTGAATGTAAATACTCAAAAGCTTGTCCTTATTCCGATGACACTGGCTACCGCTTTTTCATTGTCCATTGTCCCAAGCGTCACAAAATCATTTTTTGAAAAGAATTGGAAGCTATACAAACAACAATTAACAGAAACCTTCCAGACGCTGCTATTTATCTTGATACCGGCTGTTGTTGGTATAAGTGTTCTATCTGACAGCGTATACGGTTCGTTTTATGGATTTTATGATTTAGGTTCAGAAGTACTGAAGGTCTATGCACCGGTTGCGATCCTATTTGCTTTATTCTCCGTTACAGCAGCTATCTTGCAGGGGATTAACCAACAACGCTTTACAGTCCTTAGTTTACTGACAGGAATACTGGTAAAGCTAAGCCTTAATATCCCTTTGATCAAAATGTTTGAAACAAGGGGAGCGGTTTATGCTACTGCGATTGGATATGCGGTTTGTACGCTGATTAATTTATATGTCATCTATTACTTTACTGGATATCGAATTAAAAGCGTGTTGAGAAGGGCCTTGTTATCACTTATATTTGCCATCATTATGGCTTTAGTTGTGGGGATACTGGATCATCTTCTGGCAGCATGGGTTGGTTCCAAAGGACAAATGGTTGCTGTCTTTAGGGTAGCGATTACGGTTCCTATCGGTGTCTTGATTTACTTCTTCTTATCTGTAAAAAGTGGTTTATTACATGTTATATTTGGTGAGCGAACGGATGGGCTGTTACGCAAACTGAGATTGAAGCGTTTCGTTAGAAGCAACTAATCAAGTGAGTCAAGTAAATCTTTATGGAAGGCCTGCTTAATGAAAGCAGGCCCTTCTCATAATTTAAAAACGCATACCAAAAGCTTGCTCGAGTCGAGATAGGCGCCGATCAAGGCGATCGATTTGACGCTGTTGACGATCAATACGGCTTTCAAGTCGATCTAAACGGGCGTTAATGCCTCCAAAGCCGGGAAATAAGCCTCCTGGTCCGGGGAAAAAACCGGCTGGTTGTTGTTGTCTGTTATCTTGATCGTTAGAGGGTTGTTGCTGATAATCCATAAATTTAGAACACTCCTTTAATAAGATATTCAGCAACAGTCTATTCAAAAAAGAAAAATGGGTGAATGATAGATGAGAATTGATAAATTATTAGCTAACTCCGGTTATGGGAGCCGGAAAGAGGTAAAACAATTGCTTAAATCGGGGTCAGTATTGTGTAATGATGTGAAAATTACAGATGCTAAAAAGCATGTTGACCCGGATAAAGACCATATTACGGTTCATGGTGAACAAGTTTTCTACAGAGAATATATCTATCTGTTAATGAATAAACCGGCTGGATATATCTCTGCAACAGAAGACGACAGGCTGAAAACTGTGCTGGATTTATTGGAGCCGGAAGATGCGATCAAGAAGCCATTTCCAGTTGGAAGATTGGACCGGGATACAGAAGGGTTGTTGGTTCTAACAAATGATGGGCATCTTGCTCATGAAGTACTTGCTCCCAAAAAACACGTTCCTAAAACATATTACGCCACAATTCAAGGGGAAGTAACCGAAGATGATATTGAACAGTTTGCCGAAGGAGTTACGTTGGACGATGGATACGTAACAAAGCCTGGAAAATTGACGATTCTCTCAAGCGGTCTAAAATCAGAAATTGAAGTCATCATTACAGAAGGTAAATATCATCAGGTTAAACGTATGTTCGAAGCGGTAGGCAAAAAAGTAGTCTATTTGAAAAGAATTAAGATGGGCGAACTTAGCTTAGATGAGGGATTAGAGCTGGGAGAGTATAGAGAAATGACAGACGAAGAGATCAATTTATTAAATACACGTACTCCGTAAAAAGAAGACCGTTAAAAAAGCGGTCTTCTTTTTACTAGGAAAAGCTGTGTAAATCATTACGAGGTTAATTTAACTTTCTTTTGAGTGGTGGTCCACTTTCCACGACTAGGGCTGACAACAAGTTCGTTATAGGCCAACACATTTAAGTCCCTCTGAATAGTACGTGGGGTAATTCCAAATTCATCCACTAACTCCTGAGTTGTTACGGTACCGTTATGAACGATAAACATATAAATGGACTTAATTCTAGTAAGCATACGGTTTGTTGAAGGTTTCAAAAAACCACTCCTTATGGATAAGTTTTCAATGGCAACATTCCAACCAGCAGGTATAAAAGGTTGTTAACCATCCCACTTCTTTAAGTTATCACCTATACAGCACTCCTTTTGTATGTGGACTTAAAAAGATGAGTCCTTCTAGTAATATAATACCCCTCTCAAAATTTTAAATCCATATTTTCCAACAAAAATTAAATGAAAATTCGTTTAATTAATATCTATTTATATGAAACAGGCACTATGACAATTCTATAAAAGAAATTATTTCTTCCTATTATAGGGTATAGAAGGCACAGCGAAATGGTTCAACAAAAAATGCTAAAGATACGTAAATTCGCTATAATAACGGTAATGAAGACTATAAAAAATGAAATGAGGAAATATGGAATGACAGTTAATTGGCAAAAAGAAGTCGAGATGAGAAAAAATGATTTGATTGCCGAGACTCAAAAACTACTCCGGATTAAAAGTACACTTGATGAGTCTACATCCACTCCCGATATTCCTTTTGGACACGGAATAAAAGAAGCGCTTGATTTTATGCTTCAGCTTGGAGAGAAAGATGGGTTTATGACTAAAAATATTGATAACTACGGAGCCCATTTGGAAATGGGGAGTGGAGATGAATTACTCGGTATTCTTGGACATTTAGATGTTGTACCTGAGGGAGAAGGTTGGACAAGTGATCCTTATTCAGCGGAAATTAGAGATGGTAAAATATTTGCGCGCGGTGCGATCGATGATAAAGGTCCAACCATGGCTGCTTATTATGCTATGAAGATTGTGAAAGAATTAGGAATCGATTTAAATAAAAGGGTTCGATTAATTTTGGGGACAGATGAAGAAAGTGATTGGCGCTGTATGGATCATTACTTCGAAAAAGAAGAAATGCCGACAGTTGGATTTGTGCCAGATGCAGATTTTCCGATTATTTATGCTGAAAAAGGAATTGCAGATTTTACCTTGGACATGGGATCTCAAAAAGCAGAGACTGATTCTTTGGTTGTAAAAAGTTTTGAAGCTGGCCAGCGTTTTAATATGGTTCCTGAATCAGCAAAAGCGATTATTTCTCTAGGCTCCAATGAAGCAGATGAGTGGAAAGAAAAATTTGATGTATACCTGAAAGATCATGATTTAAATGGTTCGTATACGGTATCAAATGATGAAATGACATTTGCCGTTGAAGGAATTTCGGTGCATGGCATGGAACCTGATTCTGGATTGAATGCGGGGCTTAAGCTTGCCGACTTTCTTATCACTATGCCTTTACAAGGGGATGACCGGGTATTTTTTAATTTCATTCATCATTATTTAAGCACGGAGTCAAGAGGAAGAAAGCTTGGAGTTGCTTACTCTGATGATATTACTGGAGATTTAACAATCAATTATGGAATTATTGCCTATAAAAATGGGCAATTCGGAAAGATTGCTTTCAATTTGCGTTATCCTGTTACATATGATTTTGAGAATGGATGGAAAAAAATCGTGCAAATTGCTGCGGAGCATCAGTTTACAGCCAATATGAAAACCCATTTGGGACCTCACCATGTGGATTCTGATAGCGAGTTGGTTCAAACATTGCAAAAAATCTATCAGGAACATACCGGTGAAGAACCAGAATTATTGGCAATTGGCGGCGGAACCTATGCACGTGCATTGAAAAACGCAGTCGCTTTTGGCCCGCTATTCCCAGGGAGAGAAGATGTAGCCCATCAAAAAGACGAATATATTATGATTGATGATTTAGTCAAAGCAACAGCAATGTATGCACAGGCCATCTACGAATTAACAAGATAATCTAACACGATACAGAACCCGTATGTTACAGCAAGACAGTTTCAAGATGTCTTGCTTGCTGAAATTGAAAATGAATGTTGAAAATTGAAGTAAATGGAGAAGAGTTCGGGGAATAATATCTCTGAACTCTTTTCACATTGAGCTACTTTTAAACAGATGAACATTTTTCTAAACTGTCAAAACAGTTAAAATGGCATAGCTAACATTATGTTAAAATATAGAGGAGATAAACCGATGAATAGACAGAAACATTATTTTTTTGCGATCGAGTTACCCCAAGAGGTAAAAGAGTCGTTAGGTCATTGGACCAATGGGCTCAAATCGATGTATTCATATAAAAGCTGGGTTCATCCAAGTGATTATCATATAACATTAGCGTTCCTTGGCAGTGCGTCTCCGGAAATGTTGGAAAATGCGGTGCAGCAAGTACAAACTGGGGTACAACATCAGGCTTCCTTCCCCTTGGCCATAAAAGGATTGGGTATTTTCGGGGTTGAGAACAGACCAAGAATTCTATGGGCAGGTGTAAAGAAGCAGTCGTTTTTATATGAACTGCAGCAGGATGTATGGAATGCTTGCTCACGTATCGGTTTCAAGCTGGATAAGAAGCCATTTTCTCCGCATATCACGATAGCGAGACGATGTCTAGAAGATATGGACACAGAAAGCTTTGGACAGATTGAAAATTCACTTCCCTTCATACCTGAATTTAAGGTGCAACATCTTGTCCTTTATCAAACGAATAGCCAATCTATCCCTAAATACGAACCGATTGTGCGAATTCCGTTTACAGAGTGATATTTCAACTAATTATAGATAAATGGTTATGAAAGGTTTTCAGCCTATCATAACGGAACAGCTGAATAACAATAAACAAAGATTAAAAAAGAGCAAGGGGAAAACGGGATGGGACAATTGATTAAACTGCAGGATTATGTATCCCGTTATGAACAGGATATTTATCATTATTCTTCTCAGTATGTACGTTTAAAGAAACAACAGTGGATCAAATTAAAACAAGCCTATGAAAATAGAGATATCAATGATTGGTTGATTGGTGCCGAGGATTCTGACTCCCATGACCTACAGAATGAACTGGTGGTCAAAAAAAGGCTGCTTCCGGAAAAGTTCAGGAAAATGTTTACTAGAGTTAAGGGGGGGAACTCTCTCTCCCTAAAGGAAGAACAAACGAATGCAAGACCAGAACAGGAATTGGGTCGATTTTTAAGATTCCTTCCACGTACAGAAAATGATCTGAAACAGCAATTTTTAGACCGAATTTTTCATTATCAGCTTAAATGGGCCAGTTCAACACTAAGAGAAAAGTCAGTCGTCAATGCCAATTATATGCATGATAATAGACTACGTTATTTTCTGCAAAGCTTCCCTGATAATTGCCTAATTCTTTATAAGCCTGTCTTCCAGCTGAAAAATGCGCCGGTTGAACTGGATATTCTGTTGATGACACCAACGGAAATTTGGTGCTTAACATTTCTTGAAGCAGAAGAGGATGCTGTATTTCTGGCGGACAAGGGAAGGTTCTGGACCAGAAGGCATCATAACCGGGCTGATAAAAAAGTATTGAATCCGTATATATCCATAAATCGTATGGAAAGAATCATTGCTCGGATTTTAAGCAACAAAGAGATTGAAATGCCTGTTAGGAAAGGAATCATTTGCCGCAATGGGTATATAGATGATGTAAACGCCATTCATACAGAGATGATGATTGATAAGCGATCTTATCCAAAATGGTTTGAAGGTATGCGCAATAATCAGTCTCCAATTAAGAACCAACAGCTTAAGTCAGCGCAGGTCCTACTGGATTATTGCAGTACTGCCTATAAAATCAGGATGGATTTGGAAGAGGAGGTGGAAGGGATTGATAGAGAGAGCGGTTTATAGGGAAGCTTTAATGAATAGTGAAACGTTTCATTTCATTATAAATCCTGCCGCGAAGAATAGGGGAAGCTTGAAAATCTGGAAAAAGGTACAGAAAGATTTAGATGAGAAAAATATCAATTATCAATTTAGGTATACGGAATATGAAGGGCATGCTAGTGAAATGACAAAGGGAATTTTGGAGAAAAAAAGTGATGCTTTAATCGTTGCAGTAGGGGGAGACGGGACGATTCATGAAGTCATTAATGGAGCTGTAGAGTATAAGAATGCCAGATTATCTTATATTCCAGCAGGATCCGGTAATGATTTTTCAAGGGGCTACAATATTGATAAGGATCCTGTAAAAGCATGGCTAAATCTATATCAAAATAGTAATAAAACGAATCCTATTGATCTCGGATCTTATAAAACTGACAAAAAGGGTTACTTTGTTAATAGTTTGGGTATTGGATTGGATGCAGCTGTTACAAAAGCTGTAAATGAGTCAAAATCTAAATATTACTTTAATAAAATTGGTGCTGGGAAGCTTGTTTATTTATATTTCTTTTTCTTTAAATGGTTAACCTATAAACCATCTAATGTTTCTCTTTCATTAGATGGCAAGGACCTGACTTTCACTAATGTTTGGCTTGTTACGATATCCAATCAGCCCTATTTCGGAGGCGGGATAAAGATTTCACCAAACTCGAAACCAGATGACGGGCTTTTTCATATTATAATCGTACATAATATTTCCAAGATAAAACTTATTTCGATGTTCGTGACGGTATTATGGGGCGGCCATTTAAAAATAAGAGGAGTACAGGAGTTGAAAGGGAAACAAATTAAACTTTCATCTGACAAACCAGCACCTATCCATGCAGACGGCGATTATATTGGCAATAACGAGATAATCGTTGATATGCATCATCACAAAGTAAATATTGCAGCTATAGGAGAGTGAACATTGTGTATTCAGATAGGTTTTCAGCTTTTTTGGACGCATTAAATCGGATTACGATATTAATTCCACTAAATTATCGCAATAACGAAACTCCCGTATTTACTATCTATTTCGAAGGTCAGAAAATTGGGGCATTACAAGTTGAGGAAGTCATTAAAATAGAGCATTACATAAAATATGTATGTAATGCTCCTTTTGAAATACCGCTCGGTGAAGAGTATCAAATAGAGGACGATAAAGGCATGGCTTTTAGCCTCCGTACGGGGGCTGTAATCAGAACCCCGGAATTTGATGAATATTATCAATATGATGGAGATGATTTAGGGGCTGTCTATACAAAAGAAAAGACAGTTTTTAAACTTTGGGCACCGACGGCTACCAATGTAAAGGTTAAGCTAATCAATGATTTTGGTGCAGAAAAAGGGACAGTATCTATGCAGCGCGGTGACCGCGGTGTATGGTCACTAACCATTCATAATGACTTAAAGGACTATTTTTATACCTATCTCGTGCGTGTCAATCACATTTGGAGAGAGGCAACCGATCCTTATTCAAAAGCTGTATCTGTAAATGGCCAATACAGTGCCATTATAGACCCGGAACAGATTGAAAGACATTCCTATCAGATTACACCTTTAGAAAGCCATGTGGATGCAATCATCTATGAAACGCATGTACGTGACTTTTCTCATCATCAAAATAGCGGGATGAATGCTAAAGGGAAATTCTTAGCGTTTACTGAGGAAAATACGAAAACAAATAAAGGGTATTCAACCGGGATTAGTTATTTGAAAGAACTTGGAGTGACTCATATTGAACTTTTACCAGTTAATGATTTCTCTGGTATGGATGAGACTATCATTGGTAAGGAGTATAACTGGGGCTATAATCCCCGTCACTTTAATTCACCGGTAGGGATTTACAGTACTAATCCGCATCTGCCATTCAATCGAATAGAGGAATTAAAGGCACTGATTAAAAGTCTCCATAAAAATGGTCTTGGTGTCATTTTGGATGTTGTATATAATCATATGTTCGAAAAAGAATTATCTAATTTCGAAAAAATAGTTCCAGGCTACTATTTCCGTTATGATGCAAACGGAATGCCTGCAAATGGCAGTGGTTGTGGAAATGATGTGGCTTCAGAAAGGTTTATGGTGCGTAAATTCATTGTTTCTTCTGTGAAATACTGGTTGGAATATTTCCAGGTAGATGGATTCCGCTTTGATTTAATGGGTTTAATTGACATCGACACCATGAAAGAAATCGAACAGGTTGTCAGGGAAGTTAAACCGGATGCAATCCTTTTGGGTGAAGGCTGGGATTTACATACTGCGCTTCCAGCTGAAAAAAAATCAACGATTGCCAATGCTTCAAAATTAAGAGGAATAGGATTTTTCAATGACCGTTTTAGAGATACCATTAAAGGAAGTAATTTTGATTTAAAAGATGTGGGCTACATTTCCGGTAAAAAAGTTGAGCCAAGTGACTTCTTTCAGCTTGTAACCAATAAAAGCTCTGAATATCCATTAATGCCTACACAATCCGTCAATTATGTGGAATCTCATGATAATCACACGTTATGGGACCGACTCCAGCTGGCCAATGGTATAGAATCAAATGAAATCAGACAGCGGCGTCATCGGTTTGCGACGAGTATTGTTTTGCTTTCTCAAGGAATCCCCTTTTTGCATAGCGGACAGGAGTTCTTTAGAACTAAGCATGGTATCGAAAATAGTTACTGTTCACCCGATTGGATTAATGAATTAAATTGGGATCTAAGAGAAGAGCATGATGAAACGATTACTTATTTAAAATGTTTAATACAAATTCGGAAAAGTCATGGTGCATTTCGCTTCCGAACACGCGAAGAATTAGAGCGCCATACAAAAATGGTGGATATTAGTACAAATTGCCATACGCTGATGTATGAGAATGTTGGAGATTATGGAAAGTGGAAAAATATATTGGTTATTTTCCATCATGCTGAATCAGAAACAACGATTACACTACCTGGTGATATCGAATGGGATATTCTCTGTGATAGCTGTGATAATGAGCAAGGAGACAGGATCATCGGGGATAGCGTAAGAGAATATACCCTTGAACCATTGCGAACTTATGTATTTGTTCAGGAATAATGGACAGGAACACTTGACGAATGTATCCCAAACCTACTAAAATTTAAGAAGATGGCTATTGGAGAAAAGCAGTCAATGGCTGTCTTTTTTATTTTTATATAAAACTGTGCCAGAAAAAGAAAAGATTATTGAAGGTGAATACCATGGATTATTTAGGGCGAGAGTGGGAGATAACCTCTGCTGGAGGGGCAACAGGTGAAGCGTTTGTTGCCAGGCATGATGAACAAAAGTTATTTTTAAAAAGGAATTCATCTCCTTTCTTAGCTGTACTTTCAGCTGAAGGAATAGTACCAAAACTGATTTGGACCAAGAGGCTTGAAAATGGAGATGTGATTACTGCTCAGGAATGGATGAATGGAAGGGAATTACTCCCGACTGAAATGAGTGAAGAGGCTGTAGCTGAATTACTTCAGAAAATCCATCTATCCAAACCTTTATTAAACATGCTCGAGCGCCTCGGTAAAACAGCCCAAACGCCTACACAAATCCTAAATTCCGTAAAAAACTCCCTTGATAAGGAATTAGGAGATCATCCAAGTATTCAAAATATAATTGAGTTTATGGAAAAACATATACAGGATGTCAACAACGATCAGCAAGTTGTATGCCATGGTGATATTAATCATAATAATATCCTCTTAAACGACAAGGGGGAGTTATATTTGATTGATTGGGATGGCGCAATCATTGCAGATCCAGCCATGGATATTGGTATGCTTTTGTATTCTTATGTGAAACAGGAGAATTGGATGGAGTGGCTTTCCAAATACGGATTGCAACTCACTGCAGACCTTAAACTAAGAATGAAATGGTATGTACTGGCGCAGACTATTCAAAATATCGTTTTACATAAACGAAAAAACCGGTTGCATGAAATGAACCGGTATATCGAATATTTGAAATTTGCTCAGGAATATTGATCAATATCATGAACCCAACCTGAGAGTTGTTGCTGATGTGCTTCTATATGACTTTCCAGGTTTGCGGCATGGATGCCGCTTTGGCTGTACTGGTAGATTTCATCAAGGACGTTTTTTGTATTTTCATCAAGTCCGGATTGAATCATTAGAGACTTAACGGTTCTCTCCAGCTGTTCGCATTCAGATTGTGAACCGCAGCAATCCTCTTGATGATTATTTAAAATATCTTTTACTAACATCCAATGATGATTTTGTGATAAAGGCAAATTATCCACAACCCTTCTCTTCATATTCATTTTTAGGTTGTGAAGGTTTAACAAAATTTATTCATAGGTTAACCGGCATAGGCCGGTTTTTATTTTGTTTAAAAGAAGAGTGGTATTTTATAAAATGTTATGCTACTCTTTTTTTACGTATTTTAGCGGAGGTGCACGAAATTGAGACAACGTTATAAACCATGGGCTAAGGATAAGCTTATGGCCAATCCTTATTATTGCATTCAGGAGCCAGCTACAAAAAAGGGTTCTTGGAATGAGGTATTTGGGAATAATAATCCCATTCATATAGAAGTAGGTACTGGTAAAGGGCAATTTATAAATGGCATGGCAGCACAAAATCCAAATATTAATTATATTGGGATTGAATTGGCAGAGCGTGTCATTGTAACGGCGCTTGACCGATTGTTAGAATCTAATCTTCCGAATGTGAAACTGCTGAATGTGAACGCGCAAGAACTTCCAGATATTTTCGAGGAGGGGGAAGTTTCTCGTGTTTATTTGAATTTCTCTGATCCATGGCCGAAGAAACGTCATGCGAAGAGAAGATTAACGTATAAGACATTCCTTGATCTTTATAAAGGAATTTTACCTGAACATGGCGAAATTCATTTTAAGACAGATAACAGAGGATTATTCGAATATTCTCTTGTAAGCTTTTCTCAATATGGAATGACATTAAATGAGGTTAGTCTGGATTTACACAATAGCGATATGGAAGGCAATATCATGACGGAGTATGAACAGAAATTCTCGGCAAAAGGTAATCCAATCTACCGTTGTGAAGTATCCTATTAATCGTGTAACGACAGGTACCATGTAAGTAAGATCTGTCCAGTCATAATAATTAAGGGGGCTAAGGGTTTGGAGACTTTACGATTTGGTAAGTTTACATTAACGTGGTTAAATGGCGGAGATACACATATGGATGGTGGAGCCATGTTTGGAGTGGTTCCCAAACCATTGTGGTCAAGACGTTATCCTGTTAATGATTTAAATCAAATAGAGTTAAGGACAGACCCCATCTTAGTGCAGACAGAACATAAAAATTACTTAATTGAAGCCGGTCTTGGAAAAGGAAAACTAACAGACAAACAAATTAGGAATTATGGTGTCACTGAAGAGTCTAAGCTTGAAGAATCCTTGAATATTCTTGGAATGACTTACGAGGATATCGATGCCATTTTGATGACTCATATGCATTTTGATCATGCAGGTGGCTTGACCGGTTTACAGGATGGCCAATTGGTCAGTTTATTTTCCAATGCCATGATCTATACGTCAACAATTGAATGGGATGAAATGAAAAATCCCAATATACGTTCTCGTAATACGTACTGGGAAGAAAACTGGAAGCCGATTGTTTCTCAAGTCCAACCATTTGAAAAGGAAGTACAGATCACAGAAGGGCTGCGGATGATCCATACAGGCGGACATAGCGATGGCCATAGTATTATCGTATTTGAAGATGGGAATGAGCAATTGATTCACATGGGCGATCTTATGCCGACTCATGCTCATCAGAACCCTCTATGGGTTTTAGCTTATGATGATTATCCGATGGACTCTATTTTTGCTAAAGAGAAATGGATTAAACAAGGGATTCAAAATCAAGCCTGGTTCACTTTTTATCATGATTATATGTACCGTGCAATCAAATGGGATATCACCGGAAAAGAAATCGTAGAAAAAGTAAAACGCAAGCGAAATCGCTAAAAAAATACCTCGCTTTCATTCGGTTGAATGGAAGCGGGGTATTTTTGTCCTTTTATCTAACTTGTTCATAAAAATCAATGATCGTACCTGTTGTAGCATCAGCTATAAATTCATACTGTGTAGAATCAATACCTTCTTGCTTCGTAAGTCCACCTTTGTATACATCATATTCTAATTCGTTTTTTGTATACTTTTCAGGTTTCATCATAATCCAGGAACCTCTAATTGTTTCTCCGTCCTGACCAAGCGTACTTTTAATAGTAGACAAAATCTTTTCAGGCGAAGCCATATTGCTTTGATTTGTTAATTCCTTAACGACATAACCAGCTGCAAAACCGGCTGCAACACCTGAAATAAATGTTTTCCAATTCATTTATATTCCTCCAATCAAATCGGTAATAGCTTTGATCTTACATTTTTGCTTGGTTAATCTATTCCCATTCATTATACATTTTAAGCTTAAATGATGCTATCTTTTAACCAGGTACAACCCTCTCTATGGTATTTAGTAGTACGGTTTTGTAGAATGGAATATATATAAATGAAAATAATAGGGTAAAGGGGATCCATATATGAAGCAGTCTACTTTAGATTTATTTAAAACTCTTACCGAACTTCCGGGAGCACCTGGATTTGAACATGAAGTACGAGCCTTTATGAAAAAGGAATTATCGAAATACACAAGTGAAATCATCCAGGATGGCCTTGGCAGTATCTTTGGAGTTAAACGCGGAGATGAACAAGGACCAAAAATTATGGTAGCGGGACATATGGATGAAGTTGGGTTTATGGTGACATCTATCACTCCTGAAGGTTTGCTGCGTTTTCAAACTCTCGGCGGTTGGTGGGGGCAGGTTTTACTGGCTCAAAGAGTAGAGGTATATACAGAATCAGGACCTATTATTGGAGTGGTCAGTTCAATCCCGCCGCATTTGCTGAGTGATGCTCAAAGATCCAAACCGATGGAAATTGGTAATATGCTGATTGATATTGGTGCAGACGATAAAGAGGATGCACTCGCAATGGGAGTGAGACCGGGTCAGCAAATTATTCCGTACAGTAAATTCACTCCGATGGCGAATCCTAAAAAAATCCTTGCCAAAGCATGGGATAATCGGTATGGATGTGGATTGGCAATCGAATTACTAGAGGAGCTTCAAAATGAGACGTTACCTAATATACTCTACAGCGGTGCAACCGTCATGGAGGAAGTTGGTACACGTGGCGCCGGAACTTCAGCAACTATGATTGATCCAGATATTTTCTTTGCATGTGATGCCAGCCCTGCCAATGATATGTCAGGCAGCAAATCTGTTTTTGGCTATCTTGGAAAAGGCCCGTTACTGAGAATCTATGACCGCACCATGGTTATGCATAAAGGGATGAGAGAATTTATATTGGATACCGCTGAATCCAACCAAATCCCCTATCAATATTTTGTAGCTCCGAACGGTGGAACAGATGCAGGGCAAGTACATATTACAAATCGTGGTATACCAAGTGCTGTTATAGGTGTATGTTCACGCTATATTCATACTCATGCATCTATTTTGCATGTAGATGACTATGCCGCAGCTAAGGAACTAATGGTTAAATTAGTTAAGAGTTGTGATAAAACAACAGTTGAAACAATCAAACAAAACGGTTAATAAAAGGTTCGAAAGAGAAGGCAGAGGCAACCATCTGCCTTCTTTTTTAAGGGAGGATTGCAGATTTATATGGTTAAAATTGCGATTGGTACTAAAAATCCGGCGAAAATAAAAGCTGGAGAATTAGCTGGCCGGGAATTATCAGCTGAGCTTATTTCCATCGAAGTACCATCTGAAGTAAGTGAGCAGCCCTTTTCAGATGAAGAAACGATAGAGGGTGCACTAAATAGGGCCAAAAATGCCATGAGAGAAACACAGGCGGATTTTGGACTGGGACTTGAAGGTGGAGTGGTGAAAACTCCATATGGGTTGTTTATTTGCAATTGGGGTGCTCTTGTCACAAATGAGACTAAAAGTTTTGTAAGTGGAGGCGCACGAATTAAATTGCCTGATGAAATAGCTGATGAGCTATATTCAGGTAGAGAGCTTGGACCAGTGATGGATGAATATACCAAGAAACAGGATATCCGAAAGTCAGAAGGAGCAGTAGGCATCTTCTCAAATGGCCGCATTAAAAGAGATCGAATGTTTGAGCATATTATTGAATTATTGGTTGGTCAATATGAATATCAAGTAAAAGAACAAAGAAGATAGCTACATGACTAGCTTTATTAGTACTTCTCATTTTCTGATAACTGTAGAACTTCATTATGTTCCTTTATTTTGGTAGAGAAGAGGGCCAAAATAATAAATACCAATAGGGAAAAAAGACTTTTTTTCATGAGGATTTCTCACCTTACATATGATTTTACTAGAATCATACCATAGCTAACTACTTAAAACCTGTAGAAACAGTAGAAGACCGCCGAATTAGATCAAATGGCGGTCTTTCCTTATTTTTATTCCTCAAGGATATATTCAAGTATTGAAATAGCTTGATCCACGTCTGTGACTGTAACATTTGCTTTTCTGGAAAGTTCTTTAAGAGGGTGGTGAAGAGATTCTGGTCTAATAAGGATCAGCGGCTTGCCTAAGGTGATAGCCATACTTGCATCCATTGCAGTATTCCATTGTTTATACTTCTCTCCAAATAAGGCAATCACTAGATCAGCCTTGTTGATCCAAAGCTCTGTCCTTAAATTATTAATAGAGGAAGCTGCCTGATCTTTGAAAATAGAATTGGGTTGTGTACCTAGTATTTTTTCTCCGATTTCATCTGAGAGGTCATGATTTTCATTAGGTCCTTTAAAAAGAATTGGAAGTTGCTTCTCTGCCGCCTTCTCTTTGATTTCTTTTCTCCAGGAGCTATGGATTTCTCCCGCAAGATAAATGGTTAATGTCATGTTTATACTCCTTTCAACTTTCGTACTTTTATTCATCTTATCAAAGAAAGCGATTACTTGAAATGTGAGAATGAGCGATGTTTATAAAAAATTATATAGATTGCAATAACTTCTGCTCTTCTATGAGATATATTGGTATTGACAGGTGTCATGACAGGAGTTAATCTTCAGAATAGAGATATAATTTAACAACTTATGGTAAATAAGGTGTTTTAGGGAGGATAACGGAATGGAGAAAGGGAAGATCAAGGAACGTAAATTGCTAGGAATCGCAGGGATGGCTTGGCTTTTTGATGCTATGGATGTAGGAATGCTTTCATTCATTATTGCCGCACTACAAAAAGAATGGAATTTAAATTCAGAACAAATGGGCTGGATTGGCAGCGTGAATTCAATAGGAATGGCAGTAGGGGCTCTAGTGTTCGGCATTTGGGCTGATCGAATTGGACGAAAGAATGTTTTAATTATTACGTTATTATTATTTTCGTTGGGAAGCGGTTTTTCAGCATTGACAACAAGCTTGTCGATTTTTCTGATTTTTAGATTCATCATTGGAATGGGGCTGGGCGGAGAATTACCGGTAGCGTCCACTTTAGTCTCAGAAAGTGTACCGGAAAGCAAAAGAGGACGAATTGTCGTGCTGCTCGAAAGTTTTTGGGCGGTAGGCTGGCTCGTCGCTGCACTTATATCTTACTTTGTCATACCAACGTATGGCTGGCAAATTGCCTTATTAATCAGTGCGATTCCGGCTTTATATGCCATTTATTTAAGGATACACCTTCCTGACTCTGAGAAGTTTCAACTGGTGAAGGAAAAGAAGAGAATGTCTGTTGTAAATTCACTTAAGACATTGTGGAATAAAGAATACGCTATAAAGACTCTTATGCTATGGATTCTTTGGTTCTGTGTCGTATTTTCTTATTATGGGATGTTTCTGTGGCTTCCGAGTGTTATGGTCTTAAAAGGGTTTACCCTGATAAAAAGTTTCCAATACGTTGTCCTTATGACCTTGTCGCAGTTACCTGGTTATTTTACAGCTGCCTGGTTCATTGAAAAAATCGGACGGAAATTTGTATTGGTAACCTATTTGTTCGGTACAGCTGTAAGTGCTTATTTCTTCGGCAGTGCAGAAACTTTAACTGCCTTAATGATCTCAGGTTGCTTGCTATCATTTTTTAACCTGGGAGCATGGGGAGCGCTATATGCCTATTCGCCAGAACAATATCCGACTATTATACGAGGTACTGGCACAGGTATGGCGGCGGCGGTGGGGAGAATAGGTGGTATTCTTGGACCGCTCGCAGTTGGGAACTTACTGGCCTCCAATACATCCATTGAAAAAATCTTTCTCCTTTTTAGTATTTCTATCATTATTGGGATGATGTCGGTATTAATTCTTGGTAAGGAAACGAAAAATATAACCTTAGAATAGAAATCCTTTGCCTATTTGGGTATGATAATTTATACAAGAGGAAATGGAAAGGATGACGATGAATATGAAGAAATTAGAAAGTATGGAGCATTATAATGAATTGATGTCAAACGGGAAAGTGATGCTCTTATTTTCTGCGAATTGGTGCCCGGACTGCAGATTCATTGAACCATTTATAGGAGATATTGAGACTGCACATCAAGAATATACCTTTATTTACGTAGATCGAGATAAATTTCTTGACCTATGCATTAAGTTGGATGTGTTTGGGATACCAAGCTTCATAGCTTTTGATAATGGAAAAGAGCTTGGACGATATGTAAATAAAGATCGTAAAACACAGGAACAAATTGAAGATTTCATTGCATCATTATGATAAACTATTATACTCCCCCCCTATATGGGGGCTTTTTTTTTAGCAGCCAGCGTTTATTTAGGCTATAGTAATGGTAAGGAGGAATCCCTATGAAAATGACAACTATTAAAATGAAAACTCGCCTCATGGAAAGTTTAGCTGGTAGAGGTTTAAGCTTTACCTATAATCGTGATAATGAGGAATTAAGAATTGAAAATAAAGAGACTGGCAAGGGAATAACTATTGCGTTATCACCGCTTGTATCCAAATATGAACAATCCGGTCAAAAAGCAATTGATGAGGTACTTTATTATATAAAAGAATCAACGAAAGTGATGGGGACTGAACAAACATTAAAGGGTAAGGAGAAATTGATTTACCCAGTTATCCGTTCAACCTCATTTCCTTTGGAGTCTCGTGAAAATATACCTTTTATCACGGATGAGCATACAGCAGAAACAAGGGTTTATTATGCTTTAGATTTGGGTAATACGTATAGGTTAATTGATGCAGAGCTAATGAGTAAAGAAGGATGGGATCAGGAGTCTATTCGTTCAATGGCTATGTTTAATGTAAGATCACTGCCGATTAACTCTAAAAAAGACAGTGTGCGTGGAAATGACTTTTACTTTATAAACCATAACGATGGCTATGATGCTTCGAGAGTGCTTATCGATTCGCAAATGAAAAAATGGAAGGAAGAAATGAAAGGTACTATGGCAGTGGCTATTCCACATCAGGATGTTTTAATTATTGCAGACATACAAAATGATGCAGGATATGACATTCTGGCACAAATGAATATGCACTTTTTCACAAATGGAAATGTCCCGGTTACTGCTCTTCCGTTCCTTTATGAGAATGGCGAACTAGAGCCAATTTTTATTTTAGCAAAAAACAGGCCAAAGGAAGATCAATAATTTTTTAGGAAATTGATACCAATTAAAAGGATTGTGTCTTAACTGCGCTAATTTTTTGATAAAATAGAAACCTGTAATAGTAATTTATAACAACAATAGAAAGTGTGAGGAAGGCTATGAGCTTTTTCAAAAAAATTGTTGATTGGTTCTATGAGGATGTAGAGGAGGAAGTAGAACCTCCTAATAGCCCTGAAACCATTCAAAAAGTACCTAAACCTAAACAAGGAAAAAAAACACAAAAACAAATTGATATTGAAGCTAAAATCCAATATAAATATCCAAAGAATAATTTCAAATTTCCATTAATCTCAGATGAAGAGTTACTAAAATTAAAAGAACAAAAAAAGAAGCAAAAAGAATTGGGCGATAAGAAGGAAAGGTTTGTGAGGGAGTCTGTAAAGTCTCCGGTTGTTCCCTCTGTGAAGATGCCTTATAAAAAAGCCGTCATCGAAAAGCCAGAACCGAAACAAAACAAAATCATGCAGAATAAGATACCTTTTAGACGAACAGAAATTCCATCGCCAATCTATGGTTTTCAAAATAGGCAGTCGGGGACTAAAAACCATAAAGCGGTCGAATATGAATTGCCATCCGAAACGACATTGGATTCCGTACTTGCTAAAATGCATGGTAAGAAAGAGAGCCCTTTGCAGGAAAAGCCAGAGCGTCCAATTGAAAAGACGGTACAGGATGATATAACGCAAAATCCTGAGCAGGTACAGAGTTCTGTAGATAACAACACTGTTAACTCATATACATCTAACCAAGATGGTGATAAAGGGTTAAATTCTATAGAGATGAAGAATGAAAAGAATCCAGAATCTATCATTTCCATTCCAGTAAAACCTGGAGAGGTTGCTGCCACGAGTGAAATGGAGTGGGGATCAGTAGGCGAGGATCAAATTATAGAAGAAATGAATGAAGTGTTTGTCAACGCTGATTATGCATTAGAAGATAAAGCAATCCATGAAGAAGAGATTTCTAACGAAGAAATCTTGGTAGAGGATTTTGCGACGTTGGATACTGATCTAGAGATGGAAGAGCAGGAGGAGATCCAATCCATACAGCTTAATCACCAGAATGATGCTAAGGAACCAATTGATGTTGAAAAGCTGGAATACGATTTGGAGGAATCAGAAAAGAATATCTCCATTCAGTCTTCAGAGATTAGTGTAGTTGAAAATGTAGAAGAAATTAATTCCATGACGGAGAAAACAGAACAATCTCTCAGAGAAAATGATAAACAGCCAGATACTGGTATCAGTCAACTTTCTTCTGAAATTAGAATGGATAATGAAGAAGATCAGCTGGAAAGAGTAAAAAATGAAATAAACATGGAAATTATCCCCTTTGAGGAAAATAAACAGAATGTCAGTCCGGTTGATAGACAGGACGAGGAGCCTGGCTATGAAGGCCTAAATGAATCGATTGTGACAGAATCCATAACTCCATTTAAAGAACCGTCAATGAATCAAATCAATGATTCAGGCAGCTCTAACCCACTGGAGAATAGTGAAAGTCTTTCTGATGAAATTACACATTCAGAACAAAATAGTACAGTAGAAGAGCCGGCTATTGTTATGGATGAAGAAGAAAGACGCAGGATAGAAAGGGAAAAACGCATTAAAGAGCGTAGAAAGCACATCCCTTTTAATGTATTAATGCTTAAGAATGATAAAAATCATAGAGCTGCTACTAGCTATCCAAAAACAAATACGGAAAAAGAGACAGAGATTAAGGAGTCTCCTAAAAAAAAACTGACTAATTATGAATATCCACATATATCCATATTAAATCCAAGGGTGGATATTGAGGAAGATGCAGACTGGCTTGCTGAACAAGCTCAATTGCTTGATGATACACTTGAACAGTTCAATGTGAAGGCCAGAGTATTCACCTATTCTCAAGGTCCTTCTGTCACACGATTTGAAGTCCAGCCAGAGCCAGGTGTTAAAGTCAGCAAAATCACCAATTTAAATGATGATTTAAAATTAAGCCTGGCTGCGAAAGATATCCGTATAGAAGCACCGATTCCTGGAAAAAGAATGATTGGGATTGAAATTCCAAATATAAATACAAGACCTGTTTATTTGCGTGAGGTTTTAGAGGAAAAATCATTTATCGAAAATTCTTCTCCACTTACGGTTGCAGTTGGATTAGATATTTCCGGTAATGCAATTGCGACGGATTTAAAGAAAATGCCTCATGGTTTAGTCGCAGGTTCTACGGGATCCGGAAAAAGTGTCTTTATTAATTCAGTTTTAATTAGTTTATTATATAAATCGCATCCATCTGATGTCAGACTTTTATTGATTGATCCGAAAATGGTGGAACTTGCGCCATATAATAATATTCCTCATCTGGCAGCGCCGGTTATTACGGATGTAAAAGCTGCAACTGCGGCCCTGAAATGGGCGGTGGAAGAGATGGATCGGAGATATGAGCTGTTTGCCCATTCAGGTGCCAGAGATATTGTCCGATATAATGAAAAGGTGCTGGCATCCGGGCAAATGGAGCATAAGCTTCCGTATTTAGTAATCGTGATTGATGAACTGGCTGATTTAATGATGATGTCTCCAGCTGACGTGGAGGAAGCGATCTGCCGAATTGCACAAAAGGCAAGGGCATGCGGAATTCATTTACTGGTGGCGACACAACGGCCGTCCGTAGACGTTATTACAGGCTTGATAAAAGCAAATATTCCTACGAGAATAGCTTTTTCAGTTTCTTCTCAGGTCGATTCACGGACAATTCTTGACCAAAGCGGAGCCGAAAAATTGCTGGGCCGAGGCGATATGCTATTCTTAGAAAATGGCACTTCTAAAGCAGTCCGACTGCAAGGAACCTTTGTAACGGATGATGAAATTGAGAATGTCGTGAAACATGTAAGTAATCAGGCAAAACCATCCTACATGTTTGAGCCGAATGAATTGGTGAAAACAAGTGAACATATAGAAGAAAAGGATGAACTTTATTACGAAGTGTGCGAATTTGCAGTTGAGATGGGTGGAGCATCGATATCCAGCCTGCAAAGGCGTTTTAGGATAGGGTATAACAGGGCAGCGAGGCTAATTGATATGCTCGAGAGAGAAGGAATTCTATCCGAATCAAAAGGAAGCAAACCACGTGATGTACTCATATCAGAATCTGATTTAGAAGCTATACATGAATCTCACTCTCCTTTTTAAAATAGGAAGAAAGTATTGTATAATAATTTAATTGTGAGTATTTGCCAAAAAAGGCCATACTATATATAAGAAAAAATAGAGATAAAAATTGTACGAAACTGATATATAGGTTTATAATCATACAGGTTATGTTTTTAACTAATGAAATGTATACTTGTTGTTCGTTTCAACAGTTATTTTACTGCTTTAACTACAAATACTATTTAGTAAAGCCTAAAAAGGCAAAGCAGGCAAATTGCAAATAGCAAAAAAAAGAGACCGTCATATACTGTTATACAGCATTGACGTTTGTTGGAGGTTCATTCTATGACAGTTTATCACTTCGTAGGCATAAAAGGATCCGGGATGAGCGCGTTAGCCCAAATCCTGCATGATATGGGATATCAAGTACAGGGTTCTGATTATGAAAAACGTTTTTTTACTCAAATTGCGCTTGAAAATGCCGGCATAAACATATTGCCATTTAATAAAGAGAATATTAAGCCAGGCATGACGATTATAGCGGGCAATGCATTTCCTGACAGTCATGATGAGATTGTTCAAGCTTTAGAACTCGGCTTGCCAGTCATTCGCTATCCACGTTTTCTTGGAGATTTTCTTAAACAGTTCGTGAGCATAGCCATCACAGGTGCACATGGAAAAACATCGACTACAGGCTTAATGTCTCATGTTATCAGCGGAGCTGAGCCGACATCATTTTTAATTGGTGATGGAACAGGCAAGGGAAAGGCAAATTCTAAGTACTTTGTTTTTGAAGCTTGCGAATATCGTCGACACTTCTTATCCTATGAGCCTGACTATGCGATCATGACCAATATTGATTTTGATCATCCGGATTACTTTGCGAACCTGGAAGATGTATTCTCTGCCTTTCAAGAGATGGCACTACAAGTAAACAAAGGGATTATTGCTTGTGGCGATGATGAGCAGTTACAAAAAATCCAGGCGAAAGTACCAGTCATTTTTTACGGGTTTAATGAAGAAAATGATTTTCAGGCTAAAAATATTGTTACGTCAGAGGCTGGGACAACATTTGATGTACATGTAAGAAATAATTATTATGAGACATTTACGATTCCAATGTTTGGTCGTCATACCGTTTTAAATGCTCTTGCTGTGATTGCACTTTGTCAGTATGAGGACATTGATGTAGAAATCATCAAGGAACGTTTAATGTCGTTTACAGGCGTTAAAAGACGTTTTTCTGAAAAGCAAGTTGATCAGCAAATTTTAATTGATGATTATGCCCATCACCCGACAGAAATTAAGGCAACCATTGATTCAGCTCGACAAAAATATCCAAATCGTGAAATTGTAGCTGTATTCCAGCCACATACTTTCTCCAGAACTCAAAAGTTTTTAGATGATTTTGCTGAAAGCTTAAAAGAAGCTGATAAAGTATACTTATGTGAAATTTTTGGGTCAGCAAGAGAGCTGAATGGAAAGCTAACCGTGAAAGATCTTTGTAATAAGGTGGACGGTGCTGAGATTATTCAGGAAGAGGACCCATCTATCTTGAAAAATCATCAAGATGGTGTGTTACTATTTATGGGTGCCGGAGATATTCAAAAAGTGCAGGCTGCCTATGAAAATCTTATAACAAAATAAATGCATTAATAAAACCCTTCAAGATAACGAACTTGAAGGGTTTTTTGTTTATTTTAGATTTTCAGGATTTAGTTTTTCTAATTCTGGGATGACGAATCTGCCATCTTTTCTAATCAATCGATCATCGAAATAAATTTCGCCGCCTCCATAATCTTTACGCTGGATATTCACTAAATCCCAATGGATGCTGGAGTGGTTTCCATTTGGTGCTTCTTCATAGCTTTGACCCGGTGTGAAGTGGAAGCTGCCATCGATTTTTTCATCAAATAGAATGTCCTGCATTGGTATCGTAATATAGGGATTAACGCCTATTGCAAATTCGCCGATATAACGTGCACCTTCATCACTATTGAAAATTTTGTTAATTCTCTCCGTATCATTAGCTGTGGCGTTAACAATTTTTCCGTTTTCAAATGTTAAGCATACATTTTCATATGTAAAGCCTTGGTACGGAGACGGTGTATTATACGTAATGGTTCCATTTACAGAATCGCGTACAGGGGCGGTATATACTTCTCCATCTGGAATATTGCGTTCACCTGCACATTTAATAGCTGGGATGTCTTTAATGGAAAAATGCAAATCAGTACCTGGACCAATAATGCGTACTTTATCAGTTTGATTCATCAAATCTACCAGGCTGTCCATCGCTTTAGACATTTTAGCGTAATCCAAGTTACATACATTAAAATAAAAATCTTCAAAGCCTTCTGTGCTCATTTTGGCTAGTTGTGCCATCGAATTAGTCGGATAACGAAGGACTACCCATTTAGTTTTCGGTACCCGAATATCTCTATGTACCTGATTTTGAACGGTTTGACCATAAATTTTCATTTTTTCAGCTGGAACATCAGAATGTTCAGAAATATTATCACCTGCACGCAGACCAATGTAAGCATCCATTTTGTTCATAACCTGTGCTTCGAATTCTGCGATTAGGCTATAGTGCTCCTCTGTAGCACCCAATAAAAGCTGTCTTTCTATGGTTTGGTCCTTTGTGGAGACGAAAGGGTATCCACCTGCTTGATATGATTCTTGTACCAGTGCTTTTACTAATTCTGGTTGGATACCGAAATTCTCTATAAGCACTTTTTCTCCCTTTTGCAACTTTACTGAATAGTTAATTAAATTATGAGCTAATTGCTGAATTCTGGGATCCCTCATATAATTCTCCTCTCAAACTTCAACTACAATCTTATTATATTGTATCTTACTTTACTGAAAATATTAAGAAAGAAGGAATATTGTAGGGGAGAATAAATTACTATATAGTTTAAATAAAGCAATAAAGGGTAAAAACTAATTATAATTCAGAGATGGAGTGAAGACGATGGAAATTATCTTATATTTAAGTGTGGCTGTGATTGCCATAGCGTTCCTTGTACTGGTTATTTATCTTTCAAGAACTTTAGAATCCCTTAAAACAACAATGGAGAGCGTTTCCAGTACGCTGACAGGCTTGGAAACCCAAATGCAGGGTATTACAACAGAGACAACGTTGTTGCTACATAAAACCAACGCTCTGGCAGAAGATATTCAGCATAAATCAGAGGAACTTAATACAGTGGTAGATGCTGTGAAAGGTGTGGGAGGTTCAATCCAGCGAGTAAATCAAACTATTGATCAGGTTACAAACCGCGTTCAATTAGCTGCAAGTCAAAATAACGAAAAAATCAATCAGGTAGTGCAATGGGGAAATGTATGCATCGAGCTTGTGAATAAGTGGAAAAAACATAAAGCTGAACAGAAAACAGAAGTATATTCTACATCAGAAGTTCATACAGATGTTACATTGCCAACACAAGAAACCAGATATCAACGTTCTCAATCTTAATCAACCATAAAAAAAGGAGATGTTTAAGAATGAATAATAAAATCGATAACATGAATCAAGATAATGGAATGTCTACAAAAGATTTTGTAGTAGGAGCTATTGTTGGAGGACTTGTGGGAGCAGCTACAGCATTATTTTTAGCACCTAAATCGGGTAAAGAGCTTCGCAGTGATTTAACTGAACAAGGCAATGCATTAATGGAAAAAGGCGCTCCTTTGATGGAAAAAGGAACTGCTTTAAAACAAACGGCAACTGAAAAAGGGATTGCGCTTAAACAAACGGCAACTGAAAAAGGGACAGAATGGATTTCTGTAGCGAAAGAAAAAGGTGCACCAATAACAGAGGCAGTTAGGAAAAAATTTGGTAACACTACAAACGAGGATAGTGACAGCCAATCTTCAGATACAGAAGAAAATCCTACGGATAAAACGGGAGAAAGTAATGTGGTTGTAGATTCTCCAGATGATGTGTATGTGGGAGAAGAAACCGTAGATAGTAAAAATACGGCCAAAGAAGAAACATATGCATCTGAAAAAACTGGATTCAATTCAACAGCCAGTGGGAATACGTCCTCTGGTAAAACACCATCTGACAGTTCAAATAATACTGTAAAAGTTAATGTTGGATCCAATTCAACTAAATTAAACGGCAATAAAGGGAATGCATCAGCCAATTCTAAAAATAACACAAATAAAAAATAACCTTGGTTTCAGAGGATAAACGAAAATGGGGTGAAGAATGATGAAAAAGATTGATAACCAAGAGGAATTTCAGCAACTTTTGGAGAATAATGTTTTTCTGCTTCTGAAACATAGCCTTACCTGTCCCATCAGTGGAGCAGCCTTTGATGAATATTCACATTTTGTTGAAGAACATCCTGCTATTGAAACAGCCTATCTGGCTGTGCAGGAAGCCAAACCACTATCTGAGTATGTCCGAGATTTGACAGGGATCAAGCATGAATCACCCCAAGCTATTTTGTTTAAAAATAGTGAGGCAGTGTGGAATACTTCTCATGGAAGAATTACAGCTGAAAATCTGGAACAAGCAATTAAAGAGTATATCTAATTAGAAAACCGGTAAGGAGTTTAGTTCCTTACCGGTTTATTTATTGTTGATGGACTTGTATGGAACCAGACAATTTCCAATTGATCTCCGTTACGAATTTCATCGTAAAACGTAACTTCCTGTTTATTGCGCATAAGATGAAAACCACCCGGATTTTCCTTTGGTAATTCTACTTCAATGTATTTAAAAAGATCTTGAAAAATAAAAGAGGATACTTTTTCGCGTTTTATTTGTATGGACTCTCGATTTAAAAGAATATCTGTTTCACTTAAGATCGTATCTCCTCTATATACCGTATAGGATTTATTAGTTAAAGTAAGTGGTTGATTATTAAAAGTTACAGAGATCTGATTTCCCGCATCGGTATGATAGACAGCTATTAAATCTTTGACCGTTACCGGATTTCTGCGGATTAAGGTAAGATGATCACGATCGGATATCCGATGAGTAAACGACACAGCCTTGCCGTTAACATAGACGGAACCTGATAATGAAGGGAAGCTTTCTTGTTGGCCATTGATAAATAGGTGGAACGACATAAGTTCATCCAATATAGAATCCAATCCAGCAAACTTCAATGCCTCTTGTACGGTATCCGGCATTTTAAATAGAATCTGATCCCCATCGTGTACTTCCTCATGGCCAACAGCAGGAAATCCGTTAATGAATAAGGAGCACGGTATATCGTATTCTTGTTCATTTATAAAAATTTTTCTGCTAGGCAGTTCATCAAGTAATTCACTTAAACTAACAGAGGTTTCTGTGCCATCTTTCCCTTTTTCTATCCATAATTGATCTCCCGGAGTTAATGCAGCATCCAATGGACAGTATCCCTTATTTTTTTTAATTAGAGGTGGTTCGCCGTGACTACCTGGTATCGTAATATTTCTGCCGTTAATACTTACGACCTTTGGATCCCCAGGTTTCCCGTAAAGCTTTGTTAGCTGCAGTCCTGCCGCTAGCAAGGCATCTCCTATGGTCAGTTGTTTTAAATCAAATAAACGAACAGGAATACCATTAACCTCAACAGAGACATAATGAATAGGATTTACTTCTGAAGAAATGGCAATTCCAATCGGGGTAACCAACTCAGGTCCCTTTTTAAGTTCAGTCTCCAATTCTAAATGGTTAATAGCGTCTATTCCACGCAGAGCGACTCTATTGGCAGGCAGGTTTAATTTCTCTGCCAGAATATCGGGTAAACGAGGTGTTAAGCTACCTCCACCAATCAGCATAACAGCTTGAGGAGGCTTGGCATTATTCAAACGTAAAATTTCCTGACTAATGGAATCTGCTAACTTTTCAATGGCAGGATAGATGGCTGTAATCATATCTTCCTTTGGTATCTCCGATTCAAAACCGAGAATATCCTGAATGTTAATCCATTCATTTTCAGTAATGGATCGCTTGACCTCTTCTGCCTTTGGAAAATCAAGTAAATACGTATCGCTAATCTCTTCTGTTATTTCATCTCCTGCGACCGGGACCATTCCGTAAGCGATGATGGTTCGATCATCCGTGATTGCTATATCAGATGTTCCGGCTCCAATGTCAACGAGGCAAACGTTCAGTCTTCTCATAGAAGGAGGTATAAGAACATGAATAGCGGCAATTGGTTCTAGAGTAAGGGCTTCGAGTTCAAGATTAACTCTTTTCAAAGCGGCAAATAAGGATTCAACAACCACCCTGGGGAGGAAAGTAGCAATAATTTCTGCCTCGGCCAAGTCCCCTTTTTGATCAAGTAAATTACCAATCTCTTGTCCATCAAGATAATAGTGAAGGACGGAATAGCCTACACAGTAATAATGAAAATTATTTAGGATATCTTCTTTTTCAGCCACCTTAAATTGGGCTTGTTGTACAGCAGCTAATTCAAGATGGATACGGTCATCGGCAGAAAGAATAGGCTTGCCTGTTATGTTTATAGAAGATCTCCCAATCTCTGTGCGTAAAGCACGTCCTGCCGCTGCTACGCATACTTTAGTAAGAGGGCCGTGCTTTTTCTCTAATGTAAGCTTAATATCGAGTATAACGTTGGAGACAGCGATGACATCATGAATTTGTCCATCCAGCATGGCACGTTCGGTATGTTCTCTTATTAATACTTCTGTAACCACATATTTATCCAGGCGTATTTCTAATATAATTCCTACGACTGAGCGCGTTCCAATATCGAGAGCAAAGATTTTTTTAGTCAAGGATTCGTCTCTCCTTTTACGCTTTAATACTTAAAAGCGGTTTATGGTTAAAGGTTTAATAGTGACAACTTGGTTTTAATCCGTTATAATAGTTTCAATTATATACTGAAATGTAAAATATTTTACTAAGCGGGTTCGAAATTTTTATAATTTGTTACGAGCCATGCTAAAACTCGGGAAGCAGAACAGAGAGGATGAGTGATATTGAGTAATAAGGAATTGAATGAATTAAGAGATCAATTGGATAATTTAAATCTACAATTATTACAGCTTATTAACGAAAGAGGAAAAGTTGTACAACAAATTGGTGAATTAAAAGGGAAACAAAGCCAATATCGTTTCGATCCTGTCAGAGAAAGAGAAATGCTTAATACACTTATCCAAAATAACGATGGACCGTTTGAAAAATCAACGATTGAACATATATTTAAAGAGATTTTTAAAGCAAGCCTTGAATTACAGGAGGACGACCATCGTAAAGCGCTGCTTGTTTCCCGTAAGAAACATCCAGAAGATACGATTATTGATATAAAGGGTGAGAAGGTTGGTAATGGACAAGCATCTTTTGTATTTGGCCCTTGTGCGGTAGAATCTTATGAACAAGTAGCGACAGTGGCAAAAGCTGTTAAGGATAAAGGATATAAATTACTTCGAGGCGGAGCATATAAACCACGAACATCACCTTATGATTTCCAGGGCTTAGGAGAAGAAGGATTGAAAATCCTGAAAAGGGTCGCTGATGAATTCGACCTGGCTGTCATAAGCGAGATCGTAAACCCAGCAGATATTGAGACTGCGGTTAAGTATATTGATGTCATCCAAATCGGTGCACGCAATATGCAAAACTTTGAATTACTTAAAGCGGCGGGAGCGGTTAATAAACCCGTTCTGCTAAAAAGAGGGCTGGCAGCAACGATTGAAGAGTTTATTAATGCAGCTGAATATATAATGGCACAGGGAAATGGTAATATTATATTGTGTGAACGCGGTATTCGGACATATGAAAAGGCTACAAGAAATACACTGGATATCTCAGCGGTACCTATTCTAAAAAAAGAAACTCATTTACCTGTATTGGTGGATGTAACGCATTCTACAGGACGTAGGGATTTGTTAATTCCGGCAGCTAAGGCTGCTTTGGCAATCGGAGCAGATGGCGTTATGGCCGAAGTTCATCCAGATCCGGCGGTTGCCCTGTCTGATTCAGCACAACAAATGGACTTCGACCAGTTTGATACCTTTGTAAAAGAGATAAAGCAATTCACTCAAAATACCGGTATTAGAGTATAATAAAAAGAGCTGCTTACCCTAGCAGCTCTTTTTCATTCATCTATCATTACATAAAAAGATTGGGGAATTCATCTTTTGAATAAATCTAAGAGAGATCCATTCTAGGTGTGAGTTGTATAATGATGTTTAGGCAGATACAGTCTTGCAAAGAAAAGAAGGATCAGCCTCGGTGAATAAAATTAAAATACATGTTCAGTTATGTATACAATAGTAAGAATATTAATAAAGTGTTTATTTGCACGAATTTAGAGGGTAGAGTATTATAATAACATACTAAATGGTACTTAATTCAATACTATTAGGGTAAGATAAGAGAGAGTTGGGCGGTGTAAAAAATGAATATTACAATTTATGATGTAGCGCGGGAGGCTAGTGTCTCTATGGCTACTGTATCACGGGTTGTCAACGGTAATCCAAATGTGAAACCGGCAACACGTAAAAAAGTAAATGAAGTAATTGAAAGACTTGGCTACAGACCAAATGCCGTGGCACGTGGACTGGCAAGTAAAAAAACAACAACAGTTGGGGTTATTATTCCGGATATCTCCAGTATTTTTTATGCGGAGCTGGCAAGGGGCATAGAAGATATTGCCACCATGTATAAATATAATATTATTTTAAGCAATTCTGATTCAAATGAAGATAAAGAAATGCATTTGATTCAAACCATGCTGGGGAAACAGGTGGATGGACTTGTCTTTATGAGTTCCAATATTACGGATCAACACATTGAAGAGTTTAAAAGATCGTCCGTTCCGATTGTATTGGCTGGAACAATTGAAGATTCAGCTCAAATTCCATCTGTTAATATTGATTATGAACAAGCAGTAGTAGATGTCATAACATCCTTTGCTGAAAAAGGACATAAGAAAATTGCGATGGTATCAGGTCCTTTACAGAATGCAATTATAGAGAAAAAAATGTTGCCGGGATACCGTAAAGCATTAGAAGCAGCTAATCTTCCATACAATGAGGAGTATGTAGTGGAAACAGACTCAACATATGATGATGGTATTGAAGCTTTAAACCAATTAATGGAATTAGAAGATAAGCCGACCGCTATTTTTGTCATTTCAGATGAAGCTGCTCTTGGTATCATCCATGCAGCACAGGATAGAGGAATCTCTATACCGGATGATCTTGAAGTAATAAGCTCTGACAATACGAGATTATCTTTAATGGTGCGTCCGCGTCTAACCACAGTTGTTCAGCCTTTATATGATATTGGTGCTGTTTCAATGCGTTTGTTGACAAAGTTAATGAACAAGGAAGAGGTGGATGAATCCACTGTGATTCTACCATACAGAATTGAAGAAAGAGACTCAACAAAATAAAAATAAAAAAAAGCTGAGCCATTTTGTGAATTTTCCTACAAATGGTTCAGCTTTATTTAATATAGTGGTTTGTATACATGGTATTTTAGTCCTCATCTTTTGGTGTGTGTAGCATGATGCTTGTGACCAGTTTTATAAGCTTTAGTTAAGTAATGAAAGTTTGTCCGTGGTTTATCCTATAAAGTAAACCTAATGATTTGCCGTATCAATAAAGGTTATGAGATGGTGTAAAGTGCCTTGTCCAAGGTCTTCGCATTCTTTTCTGTGATTTCAGCTTTCCGAGGAATAGGCTTATACATATCAGGTGGATCTTCCCATGTACTTGGTAATGCCACAGGTGCTAAAGCTGACCAATGATTATTCCATTCCTTTGGCAACTGACCTGAACGATTAGGGTTATTGGTCATTTCAAGCCAAATTAAGGACCATGCACGGGGTACTACTCTCCATATATCATAACCTCCGCCTCCAACTGCAATCCATTTTCCTTGGCAGTATTGGTGCGCAAGCTTATGGGCCAGCATAGGTATATATTGATAAATAGCTGTAGTGGCAGATAGATGTGTTAAAGGATCATAGTAATGGGCATCCGCACCATTTTGCGTTAGAATAACGTCTGGTCGGAAAAATTCAATAACAGCCTGAAAGGATTTCTCATAACAATCGAGCCAGGATTCATCTTCTGTAAAGGCATCAAGAGGGATATTAAATGAATAGCCATACCCTTTACCATTCCCCCGCTCAGTAATATTACCGGTTCCCGGGAATAAGTAACGCCCGGTTTCATGAATAGAAAGGGTGCAAACAGAAGGATCATCATAAAAAGTCCATTGAACCCCGTCTCCATGATGGGCATCCGTATCGACATAAAGTACTCTTGCGTTATATTTTTTCTGCATATACTTAATAGCAACAGAGCTGTCATTATAAATACAAAATCCAGAGGCTTTACCTCTAAACCCATGGTGCAAACCGCCGCCTAGATTCAAAGCATGCTGGGCACGGCCTTCCATTACTTCATCAACGGCAGACAATGTACCTCCAACAAGCCAGGCACTTGCCTCATGCATTCCGGGAAATATAGGTGTATCTTCAGTGCCAATCCCATAATTTAATGCTTTATCAGAATCTAGTTTACCTTGGCCAGCTAATTTAACAGAATTGATGTATTCCAGATCATGCACTAGACTTAACTCTTCATCAGTAGCCATTCTTGGTTTGATACAATCTTCTTCTTTAAGGGCATCCATCTTTTTTAATAAATCCACTGTTATTTGCAGACGTTTTTGGTTGAAAGGATGTTCATCATTAAATTTATAGGAAAGTAAATCGGATGAATAAATAAATGAAGCTTCCTTCATAGGTTGTTCTCCGGAATATTCGGCCACAATACCTCATATCCGGCCGATTTTAGCCCTTGAACGATTTTAAGAGGATTCATTGTTTGAATTCTCAGGACCAGAACTTTAAAAGCAGGGTCTTCATTATACGGATAAATAAAAATGCTATTCACATTTGAATTTTGCCCTTTAATAACTTCCGCAATTTCACTGAGGGTTCCGGGTGTATTGGTGACTTTTACTTCTATTTGGGAGGCAGGCTGATTGGCACCTGTCAGTTCTACATACGTGTGCAGAAGATCAGTTTCCGTAACGATTCCAACTAATTTATTCTCCTTGATTACGGGCATACAGGATATCTTTTGCTCATAAAATACAAAGGCAATTTCTTCAACAAAATCAAGTGGATGTGCGGTATAGACATCGGTAATCATGATATCGCTTACTGGTTTTAAAAGATCCTCCTTGTATTCATCTAAATGATAGATAGATGGAGTTGCAGAGCGGATATCTACATCACATAAAAGGCCGATTAATTGCTGTGCATCATCTACAATAGGTATATGCCTGATTTTTTTTTGTTTTACCAGGTCAATTGCCTGCTGGAGTGTGGCGTTATTCTGTAGTGTAATTACATCTTTGATCATGATATCTTCAATAATCACTAGTATCCCCCCTTAAGATCAATAAATGGTGTGTGTTAATACATATACCGATTCATGAATCTTAATTGATCGAATCTTTGAATGCTTTCTTTATCTACATTTTTTCCGATTCTGGCCATTAAACAATTAGCCGGATGAGAGCAAATTTCAGGGTCATCGGTAGCATACCATTCCAATCCACCCGCACTCATCATTCTCTCCATCATTTTCCGGTATTCCCATACATTTAAGCCGCTTCCTTTTAAATCCCAATGCCAATAATATTCTGTTGTAATAATAATATAATTTTCCATCCACTCATCCATCATAGCTACCCGAAGTAGATTTTTTCCAACTGAACAGCCGCGATATTCACGGATGACTTCAATAGCGCCCAGTTCAATCAGATCTTCCATTTTCCCCTCTGACCATCGCTCAAGAGGGTCAGGATATAAATAGGTAACGTATCCAATAATCTCATCACGATCCCTTGCGATAATAATTCGGCCTTCAGGAAGGCTGCTAATTTGGATTAAAGCCTTATGTTGTTTTTCGGGAATTCTAAAGGCTACAAGGCCTTCATGAAAATGAAGATCCTCCAATTGATTATGAGAGACTGGACCCTCAATAACAAGCGGCCCACGAGGCGTTTTAAATTCTTTCGAATAATATGTTTTTTTATGCTCCATTCATACACCACCCAGGTCACATTTTAAAGCTATTATACAGTACTTTAAAATCTGTAAACGATTCATGTTATGAACTTTTTACGTCATCAGTAGTGGAAATTAAGAAACCTCTTTGGGCTATTTTCTGATGAAAGATTGTATTTTCTTAAAAGACACTACAATTAACAAAATTGTAACATATTGGTGTAAGTTATTAAATATTTTAAAAATTGAGATAAAATGGATTTTATACTATACTATCACTATATTATCTTTGATCAGGGGGGAATAATTATGAAACTGGAAGCGCTTTCTGTTGAAAAAGGGGATTATAATTTAGCGAACTATGAGGAAACTTATAGATCATTTGACTGGAAGGATGTAGAACAGGAATTCTCTTGGCATACCACGGGAAAAGTGAATGCAGCATACGAATGTATTGATAGACACACTGAAAATTTCAGGCGCAATAAGGTAGCATTATATTATAAAGACCCTAATCGCTATGAGAAGTATACATATAGTGATATGAAAGATTTATCGAATAAGGCAGGAAATGTACTGAAGGAATCCGGCCATGTAAAAAAAGGTGACAGGGTATTTATTTTTATGCCAAGATCACCAGAATTGTATTTTATTGTTCTTGGTGCTATTAAATTAGGAGCTATTGTTGGACCTCTATTTGAAGCATTCATGGAAGGAGCGGTTAAAGACCGCCTAGAAGACAGTGAGGCAAGTGTAATTGTCACAACTCCTGAATTAGTCTCCAGAATACCTGCAGATGAATTGCCAAATTTAAAACATATTTTTGTAGTTGGCGATAAAGTTGAAGAGAATGGTAAATATATTGATTTTAACGATAAATATGAAAAAGCTTCAAAAAAATTAGAGATAGAATGGGTGGATCGTGAAGATGGTTTGATTCTCCATTATACGTCCGGTTCTACAGGAAAGCCAAAGGGCGTTCTGCATGCTCATAATGCCATGATTCAACATCTGAAAACGGGGCAATGGGTTCTTGATTTAAAAGAAGAGGATGTTTATTGGTGTACAGCAGACCCAGGTTGGGTTACAGGGACGGCTTACGGAATATTTGCACCGTGGCTGAATGGAGCTTCTTCCGTTGTAACAGGTGGCCGATTCAGTCCTGAAGCCTGGTATCAAACAATTGAGGATTTCCATGTGACCGTTTGGTACAGTGCTCCAACCGCATTTCGTATGTTGATGGGAGCTGGGGATGAGATTGTAAAACAATATGATTTATCGAGTCTTCGTCATGTACTCAGTGTTGGGGAGCCTTTAAACCCTGAAGTTATTAAATGGGGGCAAAAAGTATTCTCAAAACGGATTCACGATACATGGTGGATGACAGAAACTGGAGCACAGCTGATTTGTAATTACCCTTGTATGGAGATAAAACCTGGCTCTATGGGGAAACCGGTACCTGGAGTAGAGGCTGCGATTGTGGACGACCAAGGGAATGAGTTGCCGCCTTACCGAATGGGTAATTTAGCGGTTAAAAAAGGATGGCCATCTATGATGAGGCAAATCTGGAATAACCAACAAAAATATGAATCCTATTTTATGCCATCTGGATGGTATGTCTCAGGGGACTCTGCTTATATGGATGAAGATGGCTACTTTTGGTTCCAAGGAAGAATTGATGATGTTATTATGACTTCTGGAGAACGGGTAGGACCATTTGAGGTTGAAAGCAAATTGGTTGAACATCCGGCTGTTGCTGAAGCCGGAGTAATCGGAAAACCGGATCCAGTACGAGGGGAAATCATTAAAGCGTTTATTGCCCTTAGATCAGGATACGAGCCTTCGGATGAACTAAAAGAAGAAATTAGGCTATTTGTTAAACAAGGGCTTGCTGCTCATGCTTCACCAAGAGAGATTGAGTTCAAGGACAAGCTGCCAAAAACACGCAGCGGTAAAATTATGCGAAGGGTATTAAAAGCCTGGGAGCTTGAATTGCCTACAGGTGACTTATCAACAATGGAAGATTAAAAACAAGGGTGTTTATAAGGTTTCGATGACCTTATGAACACCTCTTTTTATTTTCTATTAAGCCTCAGCCTATATATTTTTAATTATAGGGAAAAAGATAATGAATATTAAACTGGTAAAGTTTCAAGAAATCTTTTTTTGAGGATTATTATAGCCTTGTATGAAATGAGAAGGTTATGGCTCAAATAACAGAACATTCGATTTCTTTTGAGGAAGCTCAAGTAAATTTTCATAAGTTAGTAGAGTGTAATGAGAAATATAAAAACGAAAACTTTGGTACATATAAAATCTTTGACAATGTTGGTGAATTTATTGGACTGAGTCATGTAGAAGAATGGCTTAAAGAAGCTGAAATTGGATATAGAATATTGCCAAAATATTGGAGTTTAGGCTATGGAACGGGAATTGCCAAAACATTAATCGAAAAAGCTAAGAAATCAAAATTGAAGAAACTAAAAGCAATTATCGACCCAACTAATATCCCTTCGAGAAAAATTTAAATTAGCTTTGGATTTAGAAGCGAATATGGTTTGTACGATCGATGAATTACCAGGGGAAATCATGTGTAAAAATTTGATGTAGATTTACTATCTTGTATTTGTATACCTGTATGTATATAACTTTTCAGCCATAAAGCTTGTTATTAAACCGATAAGGATGGGTACGAATGACCCTATTGAAAGATAGAACTCATTTGAAACATTTCTGTATTCATATTGCATCTGTAACCAAGATATAATAAACAGATGTCCAAGAAAATAAAGTAGGATGGTTGTCACTATAAACGACCCAAAAGTCACGATAAAACTTTTTATCTGCATATCATTATCCTCCAATCGAACTATTTACATATTTTACCTGTAAATATTCTCCTACACAACCAAAAAATCTAAAAGTAACAATTTTTATTATACGATTATCTTAGAATATAGAAAAAGGCTGTTCCAAGTCTGGTTAAATCGACATGGAACAGCCTCTAATTTTATTCTTCTTCTTCTGAATTTTCCACAGGTACTGGCTCTTCAGCAGGTACTGGCTCTTCAGCAGGTTCTGTTTCTTCGTTCACTTTTGGCTCTTTCTTATCTGTAGTTTCTTTCTTGTCATTTGTTTCTTTTTTATCTGTTATTTTTGTAGTTTCTTTCTTATCTGTTGACGTATCTTTTTTGACTTCTTTAGCTTTAGGCTCTGCTTTATATTCAATCATGGAGGATGGGGCAGATTCTTTACCTGCTATATCCACTGCAGTAATGTAATACTTTCCTTTACCATCCGTTTTATAGCTGAGCGAGTCATTCCCTTTGATACTGGCCACTTTGCTGCCATTTGCGTATACACGGTAGCCGACTATATCAGAATCTCCAGGAGAACTCCAGCTAATGACATTCTCTTTTGAAGTAACTGATGGTGCTCCAGGAGCTTTTCCATTATCATTCATTTTCGAACCACTAACGATCATATTTTCAAAATCAGACCCTTTTGGCGTCATACTTGATTTATCAATAAGGTATTTTGCACCTGTAACGCCAGAAAAGTCAGCATTGACAACAAGACCAGTTTCAGTAAATTCCTGTGGTGTAGAATCGAGTGCTACATATTTCTTCCCATTAATGAATACATATTTCTCACTTGATGTCGGCAGGTTGCCGATACCAGAGGAAGGAAGATACTTGGCATTAAAATAATCAGATTTTGCGAGTCCGGCATCTGCACAGGACTTGGAAGCTAACGACCCAGTCAGCGTACAATAGGATCTGGTTACAATTCCACCTGGCATTTGGTGCCGTTTTGAAGTTCCGATTAAATTAGGCTCAACATCATAAGCAGAATTGATTAACTGTGCCCATAAGGATTGATTTCGTTTTGAATAGCTCATACCTGATGTATCTACAGAGCCATTAGAATCGTATCCCATCCAAACGCCAAATGTTACATTCGGATTGGTTGCGACCATCCAAGCATCCTTGTAATCCTGACTCGTACCTGTTTTGCCGGCCCAATCGGCTGAAAACTTCAATTTACTATTTAAGCCGGCTGCTGTACCGGAGCTGATGACATCTCTCATCATATCAATTGTTAAATAGGCTGTTTGTGGACTAAAGACTTCTGTCTTCGCCGCTTTATGTTGATAAATGGTTTTTCCATTCGAATCTACTATTTTATCAATCATATAGCTATCTACGAATTGTCCGCCATTTGCAAATGTAGCGTAGGCATTCGTATTCTCTTCTACGGTTACCCCTCTGGTTAATGCCCCTAATGACATGGCAAGGTTTGTATAATCCGCCTTTTCTAAGGAGCTGAAGCCCATTTTTTCAAGATAGGTTACCGGGTTGCGATTAATGATTTCAGCGTATTGCACCGCTGCCGGTATATTATAGGATCGTTTTAATGCTTCACGTGCAGTGGAGATACCAGTAATTCCGCCGCCAGCATAGTTTCCTGGACTCCAACCACGAATACTTACAGGCGCATTGACCAAGGTTTTACCAGGATAAGAGACTCCATATTCCATGGCTGGCGCGTAAACAAGCAATGGTTTCATCGTAGATCCATTGGAACGAATAGCTGATGTAGCATGGTTTAGTTGCTCGCGTTCAAAATCACGGCCTCCAACGAAGCTGAGAATTTTTCCGGTAGTGTTTTCAATCAACATGGCGCCAACTTCAATTGGTTCATTCTCTATATAGGTTTCTCCAGTATCGGGATTCTTCTTGGTCACTTGTCTAGTACCCTGATAATATGGGAAACTCTCAGTGACCTGTTTCATATTGTCATACATTTTTTTATTAATAGTTGTATGGATTTGATAGCCATTTTGTCGAATCGCTTGATCGGCTAACGTGTAATATTGCTTATAAAGATTGTCGTCTTTTTCTAAATCTTTATTTGAAAGACCATCTTGCTTTGCCAATATCGGCATCATAATTTCAATTGCTCTTTTTTCTACTTCATAGGTTAAGAATGGGTATTTTTCAGTAGGGTATGCCTGTTTTTTGGCAAAGTCTTTCGTAATATCATATTTTAATGCAGTTTCATACTCTTCTTTTGTAATGGCATCATTTGTATACATTCTTTTCAGAACAGTTTTCATACGGTTAATACCAGGAGTAAGGTCTTCCTTCAATTCACCAGATTGAGTAAATGGTGTATAAAGGTATGGATTTTTTGGCAATCCTGCAATAAAGGCTGCTTGCGGCAGAGTTAAATCTTTCGCATTTACGCCAAAAATACCGTCCGCTGCCGCTTGGACACCGGCAATATTACGGCCAGAGGAATTACGGCCAAATGGCGAAATATTAAGATAGGATTCTAGAATTTCATCTTTCTTCATGAATTTCTCAAGACGTAGTGCCAACAGAATTTCCTTAGCTTTACGATCAAAGGAAACCTCATTTGTTAATATTTGCTGTTTAATTAATTGCTGTGTTAGTGTGCTTCCTCCTGATTGGACAGAAGAATTGGTCACTTCTTGTAGTAAAGCTCGAATAATGGCTTTAGGTACCACACCTTCATGCTCATAAAAATAGGTATCCTCTGTAGAAATTAATGCTTTTTTGACATGATCAGAAACATTTTCTAGTTTAACTTCTTCGCGCTCTAAATCTGACCGCATCTTTCCCATATATACATTGCCTGCAAAATAAATCTCAGATGTTTCTTCATAATTGGACATACTCGATACGAGCTGCTCTTTACTTCGGATCGGTTCATCCTTTACCATTGATGCAAAGTAACCGGCCCCAACGCCGCCTGCAAAAGCAATCCCAATCATAGAAACAATCAGGAAGATCAACACATAATTCCAAATAACATGATAGGATATACGTGCATTTCGCTTTACAGCTGGCTTGGTTATGTAGTCATACAATGGTGCAAGCCTTTCTTTAAGTTTTATAAATATATCTTTCATTTATTCACTCTCCCAACAAATCACATACATTATAGCACAAGCTATGGTTTTGGTAGGTATAGTTTCATTCTAATAACAAACAATACAATTATTGGGTTTGACAAGTAGCTTGCTATTATGGTAAAAAAAGCATAACCTATAATTTATAGTTGATGCGTTTGACAGGATCTCAGTAGTTAGTCCGCCAATGTTATAGAGAGCCGGTGGTTGGTGTAAACCGGTACAAGCGGAATAATGAATTACCTCCTCGAGCAGCATTCGGGAAAGCTTTGTATAAAGCTGTGTAGCGAATGCCGGAACCTTTCCGTTAAAAGGATAAGCGGCGAGACAGTTGTCATGTTTCGCAAGTTGGGTGGTACCGCGATAGTTAATCGTCCCTTCATTTTAATGAAGGGGCGTTTTTTTATATTATTTTAAATAGTAAGAGGTGGAGAATGATGAATATTTTAGATGATTTGCGTTTCAGAGGTCTGGTAAATCAATTTACTGATGAAGAGGGTTTGGAAAAATTATTACAGGAAGAAAGCGTTAAATTATATGCCGGTTTCGATCCAACCGCGGATAGCTTGCACATAGGCCATTTGCTGCCTATTTTAATCCTGAGACGCTTCCAGTTAGCTGGGCACCAGCCAATCCCATTAGTTGGCGGAGCAACAGGAATGATTGGAGATCCGAGTGGTAAAAAGGCAGAGCGTACGTTAAACACGGAGGATGTTGTTCATCAATGGACTGCACGCATCAAAGATCAACTTTCCCGTTTCCTTGATTTTGAAACTGGCGAGAATAAAGCAATCATGGCCAATAACTATGACTGGATTGGCAATATGAACTTAATTACCTTCCTAAGGGATATTGGTAAAAACTTTGGTCTTAACTACATGCTTGCAAAAGATTCAGTACAATCTCGTATTGAATCAGGTATTTCATTTACCGAATTTAGCTACATGATTATGCAATCTCTTGATTTCCTTAAGTTATACGAAACACAAGGTTGCCGTTTGCAAATCGGTGGAAGTGACCAGTGGGGAAATATTACGGCAGGACTGGAATTGATTCGTAAAACGAAGGAAGATGCAAAAGCATTTGGTTTAACAGTTCCACTTGTTACGAAATCAGACGGGACTAAATTTGGTAAAACAGAAGGCGGAGCGATATGGTTAGATCGTGAGAAAACGTCTCCTTATGAGTTCTACCAATTCTGGATTAATACAGATGATCGTGATGTTATTAAATACATTAAATACTTTACATTCTTAAGCAAAGAAGAAATTGAAGCGCTGGAGAAAGAAGTTGCTGAAGCTCCGGAAAAACGTGCGGCTCAAAAGGCGCTTGCTGAAGAAGTAACTAAGCTTGTACATGGGGAAGAAGCTTTACAACAAGCCATCAATATCTCTAAGGCATTATTCAGCGGGGATATTAAACAACTATCTGTAGAAGAAATTCGCCAAGGCTTCAAGGATGTTCCGAGTTTTGAAGTTAGCAGCAATGAAGAATTATTATTGGTAGATTTACTTGTAAATGCAAAAATTTCTTCCTCTAAACGTCAGGCGCGTGAGGATATCACAAATGGTGCTATCTACATCAACGGAGAAAGAGTCACAGACCTTACTCATACGATGACAGAGGCTGATAAATTAGAAGGACAATTTACGGTAATTCGCCGCGGTAAAAAGAAATATACACTGATCCAATACGTTTAAGAATGAATCAAAGAGGGCTGTCTATCTGACAGCCCTTTTATTGTAGGGAACAAGATAAAGGTTTTCTTAACGTCTTTGTGGAGGATTTATACCTCTCCTGTTGAACTTCTTAGAGTGGTAGGGGAGCAGAAGGATACAGTGCTGAGAATATACTTAATAAGTATAGAAACGAATGTGATTTTTGTTTTGGAGGTGGGTCTATGAGTCAAAAAAGAAATTTAGTGTTATTTATTGCTTCTAGTTTAGATGGATATATCGCCACAAAGGATGATTCTCTTGAATGGCTATTCAATGTTGAAGGTGAAGGTGATAATGGATTCACTGAGTTTTATGAAAAAGTCGATACCGTTTTACTTGGTAAACGGACTTATGACTGGCTTATGAAACAAGATCTAGAGGAATATCCATATAAAGATAAAGAGTGCTATGTATTTACAAGGTCTTCAATGAAGGATACCAAAGATGTGAAATTTATTAATGAAGATGTAACTAAATTTATTGATAAACTTAAAAAACAAGATGGCAAGAACATATGGATTGTCGGTGGGGGAGAATTATTACATGATTTCATGAAAGAAAAATTGGTGGATGAACTCATCATAACGCTTGCACCAACTATACTTGGCAGTGGTATTCTGTTATTTAAAGAGGGGGATTATCAAGTAGACCTTACATTGAAGAGGGTGAGAAATTTTAATCAGTTTGCAGAACTCCATTATGTCATTAAAAACAAATAAGGGGTGTTATTAACGGAGGTTGCATTTTTTATCATGGGCTGTTGATCATCTCCTTTTTGTTTTATAGAGAGGGCAGGATAACGGAATAAGACAATCTTATTTAATCATATCTTAGGAAAAATGATTTGGGTGTGATAACTAAGTGAAGACACAAAATCAATTTATTTTCTATACCATTAAAGCTTCAACAATTAAAAAATATTTGATTCTAGATTTTATCGCAGGTACTGGTATTTATTATGTATTAAAAATCCTTTCATCTAGCGTTTTGGTCGGGATTTTAGGCAGTATTTTTTGCACGGAAGGCATTAAAAGATTACCAAGCAAACAGATACGTTGATCAAAAAAAGGATGAACGTTTAAACTAATAAATGCTTTTCTCTTAATGATGGGCTGTGGTATCAGCTCTTTTTTTTATGCGACGAAGATATAAGGAAGTAAGCGCAGTTTCTTATGCTGTGTTGCAAGCCAAACCTCTACCTGAACATAAACCAATGGCAGCTACTTTGTAAAAAAGAGAAGAGAAAAAGGGTACATCAGTTTTTTTAGGAACTATCGAAGAAGAGAAGAATAGTAGGGAACTCCAAAATACTATGGAGTTCTCTTTTTTTTTACTTTAAAAATCAACAGTATCCTTTAATAGAGCTTTTGTAAAAAATACTATATTAAAGACATCTACTTCTACTAATTTTTCTTAGTTTTCATTAATTCTTATAAGCGTGAATTCCAGGAAATAACTATTATTAAGAGGTTTTTCAACGTTCAAGTAAGCTAAGAAATGATAAATGAATAAAGAAATGGAAATTAAAACATTATATTGAAATAATGTTATTCGGGAAATAAAATAAAGATGATTAAAATTTAGCGGAGGAGAAGAAAATGAACAAACTTTTTAGTTTATTACTCGCACTAGTAATGGTAATCAGTGTATTAGGATGTTCTAATCAGTCTGATAAAGCTGAAGATAAAACATCTCCTGATGATGTATTTGTCGAGGAATTTAGTAAAGCTATTAACGATAGATGGGCAGAACAGGATAAGCTAGATGATTCTGAAAAAGATGAAAAATATTATGAAAAAAATGTTAAGATTTTAGAAAAAGAATTGGAGACGATAGAGAAAAGCCTCTCTAATGTTGAAGATAAAGAGTTAAAAGAATTAGGCAATCAGTATGTTGAAGGTGCTAAATATCAAATCGAAATGTTTAAAACAGATGATTGGGAGTTACAATTGGAGTATGGAGAGAAATCAGAAAAACTGAGAAAACCTGCACTTATAAAATTAGTTGATGAATATAATGTAATAATTGAAGAAGAATTTCAACAAACGTATAAAGACTTCAAGCAACAAGCAACCGTGATCGAGAATGAAAACGAAGCTAATAGCTATGCAGAGGAACTTAGACAAGAAATCGTATTCAAGAAAACAACAGATGAATATGGTGATCTTATGTATACTGCAATTGTTGAGAATACATCTAATTTTGAATTTGAATCACTTCATTATGATGTACAATTTAAAGATAGCGATGGTATCGTAGTTGGTAATGATTCTATTTATCTTGAAAATTTCACACCAGGAACAAAACAAAAAGTTGAACTAACGTACCTTCCAGAAGATACAGCAACTTTTGAATTATCGTTAGACTATCTTACGCTAAAATAAGTAATAAACAAAAAAATTAGCTCCTGATAAATTCGTAGCAAGATGCAAAAGGAACTCCATAATTAATATTGAAGAAAAAACTATGAAAAGCATTAGAAGAAATTCTAATGCTTTTTTTATAAGGATTTATTAATTTAATATTGTTTTTATATAAAATTAAAATCCAGCGTTTATCCACAATTTTTAGCTTAACCAACTATTTGGAGAATTATTGAGGGTATTTAAAAATAGAAAACAAATAAAAACCCTAGAACCATAAGGTTTCTAGGGTTTTTATATACGCTATTTACTAAGCGTATTAATTAACGAGAGTAGAACTCAACGATAAGAGCTTCGTTAATTTCAGCTGGTAATTCAGAACGCTCTGGTAAGCGAGTGAAAGTACCTTCTAACTTTTCAGCGTCGAAAGTTAGGTAATCAGGAACGAAGTTGTTAACTTCGATTGCTTCCTTGATGATATCAAGGTTACGGGATTTTTCACGTACGCCGATAACTTGACCAGGAGCTAAACGGTAAGATGGGATGTCAACGCGACGTCCATCAACCAAGATGTGTCCGTGGTTTACAAGCTGACGAGCTTGACGACGAGTACGAGCTAAACCTAAACGGTAAACGATGTTATCAAGGCGAGAATCAAGAAGAACCATGAAGTTTTCACCTTGTTTACCAGGTAATTTAGCAGCACGATCAAAGATTGTGCGGAATTGACGTTCGTTCACACCGTACATGTGACGAAGTTTTTGTTTTTCTTGCAATTGCAAACCGTATTCGGAAAGCTTTTTGCGTTGGTTAGGACCGTGTTGTCCTGGAGCGTAAGGACGCTTTTCTAATTCTTTACCTGTACCGCTTAGGGAAATACCTAAACGACGGGATAATTTCCAGCTTGGACCTGTATAACGAGCCATAAGAGGACTCCTCCTTGAATGTTTTTATTTTTGTAAAATAAAAACCGCTGTTTACAAACATTACTGCCATTTCATTTTCATGTACCTTCGCCCTAGCAGCAGCGGGTTACAAGATACACCTCTTGTTAGAGGAATGAAATGAACACATAAAGATGTGAACATAAGCTGCGATATTTTACACAAAGAGTATTGTATAACTAATTGGAACATAAGTCAAGGGATTCTCTGGATTGGGAATGATACAAATCAATGTACTCTCCAAAGGTAAAATAAAAAAAGTCATTATTATTGAAAGAAAGTAGTGCTTATTTTAGCATATATTGGTAAAATAGGTATAAAGTATTAGTTTTAAAAAATCTATCTAATTCCATGGAATCATGGGATGAAAGATAACCACAGGTGTTGATTAATGTGATGGTAGATAATCAATTGAGTCTGAATTGGGAATTAAAAATAAAAAGCATATTTGTAGACTGTATGATTGAAGATGATAATGATCTCTTTTTAGGAAGATTTACAAATAAAATGGTAGACTTCTTGCTGGAATTGCTAATGGTGGATGAGATCGCGTGTTATTTTAACGACCCATGGAAAGAAAGGGTTTACTTGGAAAAGGTAGCTTCAGTGACGGGTCGTCAAAATCAATTTGCTAACAAAATAGCGCTTGATACAGTGCTGAATTCATCGCGAAAAGAATTGTGCGAGGAAGCGTGTTTATCCTTAAATAATACCTCAAATGCTCTTGGTATTCCCTTATATTACAATGGCGAATTACTGGGACTGTTTGTCGTTCTTTCTGAAAATAGAGAGATAAGAAGTGAAACTAGAATTGATTTTTCTGAACTGAAGAATGTAATAGGAGAATTGCTTTATAAAGCAATCGATATTTCAAATAGAAAAAAAGAAGAGAAACGGTATAAGCTCTTGCAAAGGATTACAACTGAGTTTCATTCCTCAATGAATATGCATTCCGTTTTGGTTGAGGTAATTGAAACGCTGCGTGAAGTATACCCCTCTTTTGTGTATTATTTATTAATGTCACAGGATAGTGATCATACATTAAATCTTCCGATCAAAAGTCTTGAAATGGACGGGGAGAATTTATCAGCCATGCAGGCTTACGTTTCTGGCTGTGTTCAAATTGAGGATGCAATAGAAATGAATAATTCTGTTTTGTATGCTCCTTTATTAGGGAAGCAGGGAGTCTATGGTGTTTTACAGGTCATTACACCAGAAACAGTTATCTTCCCGGATAATGAGATTGAATTTATCTCACTATTAGCTAATACAGCAGGAGGAGCACTTGAAAACGCTCAATTATATGAGCAGTCGAAACGTTTAATTGCCGATTTACGTTTAATTAATGAAACATCTCATCGTCTTAATTCTAATTTAAGACTTAGTGAAACCGTTAGTTATATGAAAAAACAAATTAACAAATCTTTTCTGGCGGATGAAGTTGGCTTTTTTATGATTAATAATAGACAGGCAAAACTTGTGCCAGGAAGTTCACCTTTTTTCAATGAAGACGCATCTAAATACTATGTTCAATATGTTAAAGCCAGCTTGGAACAAGATCGAGAAGCTTTGTATATTGGGGACATGGATTCCGATAAAGTCGGGCAGGATGGCTACTATAAATCACTAATGGCTTTTCCGATGATTCATAGTGGGAAAATGGATGGATTTTGCATCGTCCTTCATCGAACCCCGTATCATTTTACATTTGATATGTTTAAATTAATGCAATCTTTAATTCATCATTCTTCTATGGCTTTTGTTAACTCTATTTTAAGAGAAAAACTAGAAAAGATGGTGATCACAGATTATTTAACAGGTCTATATTCGAGAAATTATCTTGAAGAAAGAATGCTTGAATTAATTCATTCTGAAACTGAAGGAACTTTTATATTAATTGATATCGATGACTTCAAACTGACAAATGATACATATGGACATCAAACGGGGGATGAAGTCCTTATTCAGGTGGCAGATTTAATTAAAAATAGTATTAGAGAAACGGATATAGGTACTCGATGGGGAGGAGAAGAGTTAGCCATTTTCCTTCCGAAAGCAACGAGAAGTACGGGAGAGGCGGTTGCGGAGAGGCTAGTTGAAACAGTAAGGAAAGAAACCAATCCCCCGGTTACCATCTCATGTGGAGTATCCTATTGGGAATCCAATCAGAATACAAATAATACAATTAAAACTCTTTTCCAACGGGCAGATGACGCCCTGTATTCAGCTAAAAGATCGGGTAAAAATCAAGTAGTTGTTTCCAGTTGATAGAAAAAGGGCTAAGCCGGAAAACGGAGCTTAGCCCTTTTGTTTATTAGATGGATTGAACTAGTGTATCAACAAATAGCTTTAAACCAATTTCATCTTCTTCATCAAAGCGGTTCTTTGATGGACTGTCTATATCGAGTACACCGATAAGACGGCCATCTTTCAGTATTGGCAGCACTATTTCTGACTGAGACGCAGCATCACAGGCAATGTGTCCGGGAAATTGATGAACATCCATGACTCTGAGTATCTCTTTATTTTCAGCTGCTGTTCCGCAAACTCCTCGACCTAAAGGAATTCGTATGCAGGCTGGTAGACCTTGAAATGGACCAAGAATAAGCTGCTCCTCCTCATAAAGATAGAACCCTACCCAGTTTACATCATCTAAAAATTGATTCAATAAGGCGGATGCATTGCTCAAATTGGCTATTAAATTTGTTTCCCCTTCAATTAGTGCTTTAAGTTGTTTTACGACCAATTGATAGTTTTGTGATTTTGGTTTTGTATATTTTTCGGCTTGAAACATCATCATTCTCCTTTCCTTGTCATCCCTCTTGAGAATAACATCTAACCATAGTCAGTATTGGTTTTTTTGTCGATAAGTTATTGAAGGATAAGTCCCCTAAAAGAAGAACTAGTTCATATAAGGGAAATCCGGTGAAAGACCTGTTTGGCATGTAAAGACAGTTTTTATTATCCAACATTCTTAATAAAATGATCATCAAAGGGAGAAATGAATTTATGGATAAATTATCTACTAAAAAAGATGATATTTTTGAAGCGGCTGTCTATTTATTCTATATGAAGGGCTACTCGGCCACTTCAATCCGGGACATTGCCCGTCGTGCTGGAGGTAATTCAGCTAATATTGCGTACCATTTTCAGCATAAACAAGGACTTTTGGAATATTGCTTTACAGATTTTTTTGAAGGTTATACGAAAGGAATTGAGAGTATAGCTGAGCAACTTCCTATAATTGGTCCCAGAGAATGTATCTTAAAGTATACCAAATTTTGTTTGCGATATTACAGAGATAAGTACTTGTTAACTCGTCTTGTATTAAGAGAAATTTCAGTAGACTCAAGTTTGAACAGAGAAATATATACCACGTATTTATCGAAAGAAAAATTCTATATTAATTTATTTCTTGATGCCGGAATGGATAGCGGTGAATTAAAAAAGGTTAATTCGTCTATGTTCGTTATGAAGCTAAAAGCTTTGCTGAATGAACCCTTTATTCAGGCCCAGTATTTCATTGAGGTTTGGCAACTATTCCCGAACGAATTATACTTTATAAACACCTATCAAATAGAAATTGAACGTTTTCTTAAAGACTGTTTATTTGAGGACCGCAATTGTCCGGTTCCTAGCTGATCGGATGCTCAACGATTTATCGTAAGTCAAAGATTTTAGGATCTAGTGTATCTAATCCTCTCCCAAGATCCATTGGGTGGTGAGCGTCAGACCCATAACAGAGAGGAATCCCCATGTTTATCGCTGTTTGAATAAAAGGGATGGGGGGATATATTTCACCACATAAGGGTTTAAAAAGACCTGCAGTATTTACATCCAGTTCATACCCTTGTTCTTTTATTAATGAAAGGATCGGCAGTAAATAGGACTCTATATTCTCTTTGCTTGGGAACTTTTTCTGGAACTTTGTTATCAAAGAAATATGGCCAATCCGTTTAGGCTTAAATGGGCCCAAATCACTTATAATCGATTTTTGAAGGGTTTGGTAATAGGCTTTATATAATAAATCGACAGACTGATACTGTTTAATCATCGTACCAAATTCTATCTCGCTGTAATCCAGGCAGAACCATTGGTTTTGATTCTTTAAAAAATGAACAGATAGGATGGAATCGTCCAAATAAGGACCAATTTCATTAAGAAATTTTTTTGTTTCACTTTCCCAGCCTTCTATGTAGTCCATTTCCAGCCCGATATTAATGGTAATCTTCGCTTCATACTTCTGTTTATAGCGCTTTATTTCCTCTATATATGTGAATAACTCTTCCATTTGGATGGCACTATCACGTGTAGGTGCCGGATCGATGAATCCTTTAGGTAAAGGAGCGTGTTCTGTAAAGGTAATTTCTTCATACCCTAGGTCAATTGCTTTTTCGATATAAGCAGAAATAGGTTCATCTGTTCCGTGTGGGCAATATGGGGTATGTACATGTCCGTCCTTTATCCTCATATAAAAGGCCTCCTTTTCGACATATTTTTTTAATTCCTTATCATTTCTGGACACTAAAAGAGAGCAATGGACAATTTTTTGTAGAAAAAGTAGATTTTATTAGTTAAAAATACTTTATACCATGTTATCATTAAATCATTGATATGAACTTATTTATATATTATTTGTCTCGTTTTGAATAGGAGGCTTCATATGAAGTATGTGATAGGGATACTGGTGATTATCTTCATTGCTTTTATTGTTGGAATATTGGCAAGGAAGAAGCACTACAGAGAAATAGATCGACTTGCAGATAAAAAAATAGACATCATGAACAGGCCAATCGCCGAAGAACTAGCCCGAGTAAAAAGCTTGAATATGACTGGGCAAACAGAAAGAATGTTTGAAAGATGGCGCAATGAGTGGGATGTTATCCAAACGGATCGACTTGCCGAGGTTGAAACTTTGCTTTTTGATGCAGAGGAATATGCGGACAAGTACCGGTTCAATAAGTCAGTACAAGTTCAAAGACAAATTGAGCACGTTATTGATGAAATAGAGATTACACTCTCGGCTATGCTTCATGAATTGAATGAACTTGTGGGCAGTGAGGAACAAAATAAAAAGCTGGTAGAAGAGCTTTTAATGGCTTACCGTGAAGAAAAGAAACGACTATTGGCACATCGTCATAGTTTTGGAGAAGCAGCGGAAAAGCTTGAAGAGGAATTTGAAAAACTCGCTCATGATTTTCAAATATTCACGAATCAGACAGATTCAGGCGATTATCTTGAAGCCAGAGAGCAGGTGCTTGGAATCCAGGCGAAATTACAAAATCTAAAAGAGAAATTAGATGTTATCCCTGATTTAATTGGTCATTGCCAAATACATATACCAGGACTTTTACATGAACTCAAAATGGGATACACGGAAATGTGTGAGCAAGGATACCCACTGGGTCATATGTATTTTGAGACGGAAATTGAAAAAATGGAACAGGATTTGGAGAAATACAGAACTTACATTGCGGACGCCAATATTGAAGAAGCCGCAAAGGGGATTGAAGAATTAAATGAGTCCATTCAATCTTATTATGACCTTCTGGAAAAAGAGGTTATGGCCCGTCAGTATGTGTTATCCGTTAAAGATTTGTATCAGCAAAAACTGGATCAATCCATTGATCAGCTAGATAGGCTTGATGAAGAGACTAATTTGGTTAAACAAATTTATCAAATGCCTGAAAAAGAGCTGGAAGCGCGATCTAATATCGACAAAACGCTGATTACCTTAAAATCAAAATGGGAAATGCTCAAAGAAAAAATATATGAAAAAGAGACCGCTTATACAGCATTGAAAGAGGACATCATCGAGCTAGAATCCAAATTGGAAACACTGGAAGGCTTACAAAAGGAATTTGAAGAGAAATTGAATACTCTTCGCAAGGATGAAATGGAATCAAGAGAATTGATCAGAAAGCTGCAAAAAAGCATGGCTGAATCTTTAAGGATCATTAAATCAAGCAATATTCCTGGAATGCCGACATCCTATGAATTAATGGTCGTGCAAGCAAAAGAAAGTATTGCGGAAGTTATGGGGAAATTAGAAGAAAAGCCATTGAATATGAATGCGGTCATGCACCATCTTGATATTGCAAGTGTAGCGGTTAGTCGTGTTCAGGAGGCTACTGTTGAATTAACTGAACAAGTGCTGATGGCTGAGAAGGTGATCCAATATGGAAACCGATATAGGAGACAATACCCAACAGTCGCTGTTGCACTGACGGAAGCAGAAAAGCAATTCCGCAATTATCAATACCAGGATGCCCTGGAGCAAGCTGCTGAAGCAATTGAGAAAGTAGAACCTGGTTCATTAAAAAAAATTCAAGAGTATCTTGAACATAGCAATGTATAGACCAGTCTGGACTTACCAGTCTGGTCTTTTACTTTGTTATTTCGGCATAAGATGTAGCCAATAGAGAAAATTACTTTATAAACAGGACGGGATATGCTACATTTTCTTATTGATAGGAAGGGGAAAAAGCATGATTTATTTAGATAATAGCGCAACAACAAAACCCTATAAGGAAGTTATTGATTCCTTTAAAAAAGTTTCAGAAGACTATTGGGGTAATCCTTCCTCTTTGCATGGTTTCGGAAGTAAGTCTGAAAAGCTGCTGACACAGGCAAGAGAGCAGGTTGCGAGTCTTCTGGGAGTTAAGGGTACTGAAATTATCTTTACTTCAGGAGGGACTGAAAGCAATAATTTAGCTATTAAAGGGATAGCTGAAAATTATCAAAATAGAGGGAAGCATATTATTACTTCCTCCGTTGAACATCCTTCCGTAAAAAACCCGTTCGAACAGTTAAAGAAAATCGGATATGAGGTAACCTATCTGCCTGTCAATCAAGATGGCAGAGTGGAATTGGAACAAGTAAAGGAAGCCATACGTGAAGATACCATTTTGGTGTCGGTTATGCATGTTAATAATGAAGTAGGCACTATACAACCTATTTATGAAATTGGGGATCTCCTAAAGAATTATCCTAAAATACATTATCATGTAGATGGAGTTCAGGGATTTGGCAAGGTTGAACTATCATTACGTGATGCTTATATTGATTTATTTTCTTTATCAGGACATAAATTCCATGGACTGAAAGGAACAGGAATTCTTTATGCAAGAGAAGGAGTTACACTTTCACCCTTAATGTCAGGGGGCAACCAGGAAAGAGGGCTGCGCAGTGGCACGGAAAGCTTGGCTGGTGCTGTATCGTTAGCTAAAGCCATGAGAATGGTAAAAGAAAAGAGCAAGGAAGGCATTGTTAGAATGAACGAATGGCGTTCCCGGATCCTGCAGGGTCTATCCTGTATGGAGAATGTTGTTATTAATTCACCTATAGAACATGCAGCTCCGCATATTATTAATTTTTCCATTCCTGGACTTAAATCAGAAACCTTCGTTCATACTTTGGAGGAGTTTGGGATCTATGTATCCACAAATAGTGCGTGTTCATCGAAGAAAAAAACGGTTAGCCAAACACTTCTTGCTATGGGAAAAAATGAGCAAATAGCCAGTAGTTCTATAAGAATCAGTTTGGACTATGATCATTCGCTCGAAGAAATAGACAAAGCGCTTAAAGAAATTGAAAGAGCCATCCAAATGTTAAGTGAGGTAAGAAAGAAATGATAAAATTTGATCATATCGTAATCCGCTACGGTGAGATTACATTAAAGAAAAGAAACCGTAAAGGCTTTATTGCTAAGTTACGTAAAAATATAAAAAATGCATTGGTAGATTATCCCGAAGTTCGTATTGAGGCACAGCATGAGAGAATGTATATTCACTTACAAGGTGCAGATTACCTGCCGATTTTGGATATTGTTAAAAAAATATATGGAATTTCCTCCGTAAGTCCGGCACTGAAAGTAGAAAAAGAAATTTCTGCAATTCAGGAATCTGCCTTATTTTATATCAATCATTTAACCAGGGAAATCCGTACATTTAAAATTGATGCTAAACGTGCTGATAAAACATTTCCATATTCAACATATGATTTAAATGGATTAGTGGGGGGCTATTGTTTACAGCATGTAGACGGACTAAAGGTTGATGTCCACAATCCTGATTTGAAATTGAGAGTGGAAGTCAGAAAAGATGCCGCTTATATCACTGGTGAAAAAATCATTGGTGCTGGTGGTTTGCCAGTTGGAAGCAGCGGTTCAGCTATGCTTATGCTTTCTGGAGGAATTGATAGCCCTGTCGCTGGTTATTTGACCATGAAGAGGGGAGTGGAGATTGAATGTGTGCACTTTTACAGTCCTCCTTTCACAAGCGAGCGCTCAAAGCAAAAGGTAATTGATCTGGCTAATAAGCTGGCAGAAGTAAATGGTCGAATGGTCTTACATGTTGTCCCATTTACTGAAATTCAAAAGTTGATTCAAAAACAAATACCCGATAACTATACAATGACAACAACACGCAGATTGATGTTAAAAATCACAGATGCTATCAGGGAGAAACAAAATGGGCTTGCGATTGTAACGGGTGAAAGTCTGGGGCAGGTTGCCAGCCAAACGATGGAAAGTATGTATACTATAAACGAGGTGACAAATACCCCGATTCTTAGACCGCTTATTGCAATGGATAAAACGGATATTATTGAGATTGCAGAAAAAATTGAAACTCATGATATTTCGATACGTCCTTATGAGGATTGCTGTACAGTATTTACACCTTCTAACCCAAAAACAAAGCCAAAAAGAGAAAAAGTCGGTCATTACGAAAGCTTTGTCGACTTTGATCCACTGATTAGTGAGGCGCTTGAGAATACGGAAATGTTGATATTCACAGGTCAAAAGGAGAAGTCAGAAACAGAGGATTTATTCTAGAATTATTTGTGAACAATTACCATTCTAAATCTGGAATGAAGATATGTGTTTTTACACACTCTATTATCACAAGGAGGTGAAAAACACATGTCTAACAACTCAAACAATCTTTTGGTACCAGGAGTTGAACAAGCTCTTGATCAAATGAAATACGAAATCGCTTCTGAGTTTGGAGTACAACTTGGAGCAGAAACAACATCTCGTGCTAACGGTTCTGTTGGTGGAGAGATCACTAAACGTCTTGTTCAAATGGCTGAGCAACAATTGGGTGGAGGATTCTCCAGATAATTAAATAATATGGCTACAGAAAGCGGATTTTAAATCCGCTTTCTTTTTTTGTGGCCATTCTTGCCCACTCTTTAAACTTGGGATGATAAATTCTTCCGAGCGGGACATCATTTTGAATTTTCTGACTCATTTATTGTAAATGGATGTATAATGGAAAATGATTACCATTATTTGTTTAGAGGAGGAAAGGGAGATGGAAAATCACAGCCTGATCGCACCGGAACAATATAATTTAGTCAGTGAAGTGGAGAAATATAAAAAGGATGGCTCCAGAACAGCTTTAATTTGGGAGGATGAGTCTGGGAAAAAGCAACAAATTACGTATGGGGAATTAATTAAAAAAGTAAATAAAGTTGGTCACATTTTGATGGAGGAAGGGATAAGGGAGGGAGATAAAGTGTTGGTTATGATCCCTCGCTTAATTGAAGCCTATGTAACTTATTTGGCGGTACTGAAAATTGGGGCAGTGGTCATACCATGTTCAGAAATGCTTCGAAAACAGGATCTTGTTTATCGAAGGACCCATTCGGAAGCCAAGGCAGTCATTGTTCATAGCCCCTATACCTCTTTATTCACAGATATACTAGCGAAGGAATCTCTTAAGTCATTTGTCATTAATGGTGATGAAGAAGGCTGGATTCAGTTGGATGAACGAATGGGACATGCTTCTGAGGAGTTAGAACTAGTAAAAACAAGCAGAGATCAGATTGCTTTTTTATCCTATACATCTGGTACCACGGGGCACCCCAAAGGAGTCATACATACTCATGGCTGGGCATATGCACATCTTAGGACCGCGGCATCAAATTGGCTGTCAATCGGAGAAGAGGATGTTGTATGGGCTACAGCAGGGCCTGGTTGGCAAAAGTGGATTTGGAGTCCATTCTTATCAGTCCTTGGTTCGGGAGCTACAGGCTTTATTTATCATGGTAAATTTGAAGCAGAAACATATTTACAATTAATTGATCAGCATAGAATAACGGTTTTGTGCTGTACGCCTACGGAATATCGATTAATGGCAAAGGTAGACAGCCTCGACCGATATAGTTTAAGTAGCTTACACAGCGCTGTCTCTGCAGGAGAACCGCTAAATAGAGAGGTAATAGATACATTTCAAAAATATTTTGGAGTTACGGTTCGTGATGGATATGGACAAACAGAGAATACGCTTCTTGTTGGTGTCATGAAGGGGATGGATATAAAGCCGGGATCCATGGGAAAACCCACTCCGGGAAATATAGTTGAAATCATTGATGATGAGGGACGAATTTGTCAAACTGGAGAAGTTGGTGATATAGCGGTCCATATTAAAACCCCAGCATTATTCAAACAGTACTATAAGGATCCTGAACGTACAGCCATGCAGTTTAGAGGGGATTTTTATATTACTGGAGACAAGGCAAAAAAAGATGAAGATGGGTATTTTTGGTTTGAAGGGCGACGTGATGATATTATCATCAGTTCGGGCTATACAATCGGACCATTTGAGGTAGAGGATGCATTGGTTAAGCATCCTGATGTGAAAGAATGTGCTGTTATAGGCAGCCCGGATGATGTAAGAGGACAAGTGGTAAAAGCGTTCATTGTTTTGCAGAAAGGGGTGGATCCCGATCGTCCTCAATTAATTAAGGACCTCCAAGACCATGTGAAACAACTGACTGCTCCTTATAAATATCCAAGGAAGATTGCCTTTGTTGAGGAATTACCCAAAACAATCAGCGGTAAAATCATGCGCATCCAGTTAAGAAACATGGAAACCGAGCTATCTAAACTGCAATAATTTTATTAAAAAGGATGATCCGTAAAAGAATCATCCTTTTTTGCTTTATAGAAATGTTCTTTGTACTTTTTCCCAAAAAGAATTATGCCTTAACTTAACGGTTTTAATATATTTTCCACTTAATTTAAAATCTAATCGATCGATCGCCTGGATACTCATGGCTTCATTATCCATCCCAATAATCGGGTAATCGTTTTCAATATCTTTTACTTGAAGGGAGAGAGTACGATGCGGCCCCAAAATAAAAGAAGAACCAAGAGTACGATAATGATTATTATTCATTGATGCAATTTCACTCACCTGCATACAGTCAAGCAATGGGTCGACAACTGCGCCATTAACTGACTTGTTGTAGGCTGTACTTCCTGTAGGTGTAGAAATAATCATTCCATCACCACGGAATGTCTCGAAGAAGATATCATCAATTTTGACATCTATAGCAAGTGTTTTGATTAATGCCGAACGGAAGGTACATTCATTTAAGCATTCAAAACTAATTTCATTATCGATGGCTACTTCAATTGTAGGATATTTTCTCACCTCAATGATGGGCTTGGTGACTGCTTCTACCATACTTTCAGTATCATTAATATAAAAATCACAATACATATTTAATTGTTTATTCAGTGAAATGCCTGCATACAAGCAGTCCTCTCTAAAACCTGTTTTTCGTACTGCCTGAAGAAACGTACCATCGTCTCCAATACTGACAATGATATTGGCATCTTTATGTTCATCAACGGTCGTAAACCCATAGTTAACTATGTTTTCTTTTAACGTGTTGATTCTTTCTAACATTTCTTGCCCCTCTTTGTAATAAAAGAAAATATTTCTGCGCTCGCCCATCTTGTTCCCTCCTTGTAGGTTTGGGTATTTCAAATACTAATTTTACCCAATTTGGTGATATAATAATTTTATCATGAATAATATGAACATTTAAACTACTTATGTAAGATTGGGGGACAAAAAGTATGAGTAAAAAAAGATGGTTGGCATTAGGAATAGCCGCAGTGATATTTTTTGTATCGGTTCTTATGAATACGATCTCATCACTTTCTAGTGAAGAGTCTGCTATGACAGGCCTATTTGAGGATACTTTATTTGAGGAGGATATCATTGAAGAAGGGGATGTCAACAGTCAAATCGTTGTTATGGATGTAGAAGGAGTCATTCAGGATACGGGTGAAGAAGAAGGTTATTTTGCAACTGCAGCCTATAATCACCGATCCTTTATGGAACGATTGAATGCCATTAAGGACAATGATCAGGTGAAAGGTATTATTTTACGAGTGAACAGCCCGGGTGGCGGTGTTGTGGAAAGTGCAGAAATACATAATAAATTAAGGCAAATTAAAAAGGAAACAAAGAAACCGATTTATGTATCAATGGGTGCGCAGGCTGCATCTGGCGGGTATTATATTTCAACACCAGCCGATAAGATATTTGCGAGTCCTGAAACAATGACAGGTTCACTTGGAGTCATCATGCAAAGCTATAACTTCGAGGGATTAGCTGAAAAGTATGGAATTGACATGGTCACTATTAAAAGCGGGAAGTTTAAGGATTTAATGAATCCGTTCAGAGAAGTGACGGAGGATGAGAAGGAAATTCTCCAGTCGATGGTAACCAGCTCCTATGATCAATTTGTGAAGGTCATTGCGGATGGTCGAAGCATGCCTGAGGATGAAGTAAGAAAAATTGCTGACGGACGTATATATGATGGCCGTCAAGCGATGGAGATTAATTTAGTTGATGAGCTTGGGTATTTGGAAGATGCTATTTCCGATATGAAAAAGAATGAGAATTTAAAAGGGGCCCAAGTGGTTCGTTTAGTCGGATCAGAGAGCTTGGGCTCATTATTTTCGATGAAAATGCAACAATGGGTAGGCACTAATGATGAGGTAAGCACGATTAAAGGGTTAATGACTGAAAATCAATCGCCACGGATGATGTATTTATATTCTGCGAATTAAGGAGGGTGGAAAATGGAAGATTATCAAGAAGAACTGACTTTAGACGAACAGATACAGCCTCCTGACTCTGTTCTAAATCATCAACGTGCGGGTTTTTGGATGAGATTTTGGGCCTATCTCATCGATCTTATTGTAATAGGCAGTATAAGTCGACTATTTATTAATCCGATTTTCAGGTTGCTTGATATTTCTATGGATGATACGGGTATCTTCTCAGCCTATACCATTGTTGATTCTATTGTATTTTTTGGTTATTTTATTCTAACTTCTAAATTTTTAGCCCAAACTCTTGGGAAAATGGTTATGGGTTTAAAGGTGGTGTCGCTGGTTGGAACGCCTTTAGATTGGAAAACGATAATCTTTAGAGAATGGATTGGCCGATATATCTCCGCAGTGCTTATGCTTGGTTATATCGTTATTGCCTTCAATCCTAAAAAGCAGGGCTTTCATGATATGTTCAGTGATACGGTGGTTGTGTTAGAAGCGCGTAATAAATAACAGTAAGATTTAAAAGACTCCTCACTTTTAAGAAAGGGTCTCAGACTGTAGACAAAGTCCAGATCTTAGAGGACCTTGTCTGCAGTCTTTTGTTTTCAGAGTTCTCATCGGTTAACGCTATTTTCTACAGAATGGGTTCGCTTTCCGCGGGCAAGCATCAAGCCTCCTCGCGCTCTGCGCTGGGGTCTTGATACGCTTGTTTTTCCCGCAGGAGTCTCGCCCATTCTGCAGAAAATAGGTCACTGCGTTATAAGGAGTTCCCAAGGTATAAGACGGAAATCTTCTGTTTTCTATAATATTAGATAGCTATTATTTACCAAAGTGATGACTTAGAATGTAGCCTAAACATACGCAAATGAATTGAATTCCTTATGTCTACAATCTGAGACTCCTTTTTTTATAAAGGGGGTCTTTTTTGCTGCCTGAGTGAAAAAATAGAGGGAGGGACGTTTAAAAGCTGTCATTCTTGACCATACTGCATGTTTGATAACGTATTGGGAGGGATATAAACGATGAAGCTTTTATTACTGATTGGTTTGGTTGTGCTAATCCTTATATCCATCTTTTTATTATCGAAAGTAACGATACATATTAACTATTATCACAATCAGGAAAAAGACAGGGCTATTATTAAAATTCGATTATGGAAAGGGCTAATTAGTTATTCTAAAGAGATACAGCTGCCTGATGAAAAATACGAACCTTCCTCTTACCAAGAAAGTACCTATCGCCAACATAAGCAAACATCCTTTACTAATGAATCCTTATCTATGGAGGATGTTCAAGCTGCATTTCAACATTTAAAGGATATGCTCTCACAATTGAAAGGCTATCAACTAGCTACAAAAAGAATCACTTCAAAAATACAAATAACAGATTTACAAATGGACATTCATTACGGTACTGGAGAGGCATCCACTACAGCACTGGCAACCGGTGCATTATGGAGCCTATCTGGTGGGATGATCGCCATCATCAGCGAATATTTTTTATTAATGGTACATCCTAAAATTGATATTATTCCGCATTTTTCGGTCAAGAAACCATTTGAAACTAAAATAGAATGCATAGCTCAGCTGCGAATGGCGAAAACTATACATGCAGGTTGGAAGCTGGCACGTTTATTGCTAAGAAAATGAAAAATACTAATGCAAAAAATGCAGGAGGTTTTAAAATGTCCAATCATCCAATTGAAGGCCTAATGAATTCAGCAATGGAAAATTTAAAAAGTATGATTGATGTTAATACGATTATCGGTGATCCCGTAGAAACTCCTGATGGCAGTGTGATTATGACAGTGTCGAAGGTTGGGTTTGGCTATGCAGCCGGAGGCAGCGACTATCATATCAGTGGGGGCAGCCAGGGAGCTGGAGGCGAAGGGCATCGTCATCCATTTGGCGGGGGAAGCGCAGGCGGGGTTTCCATTACACCGATTGCTTTTCTGATTGTTAATGCACAAGGGGTAAAAATGCTTCATCTAAATGAAAGCACTCATCTAATCGAGAAAATACTGGAGTCTGCTCCGGTTGCGATGGACAAAGTGGGATCGATGATTTCGAAGATGGGGGATAACAATAAAAAAAATGACTCCAATCAGTCTTCATCGAATCCTTCTTCCGATGATGCTGGGAACAGTTTCATGTGATTATTCATCAGAATTAATTTAATGTAACCACATTTCTTAATAGAATGTGGTTATTTTTTTACAAAAAGTCTGAATATCTCTATACTTAAGAAGGAAGAGAAAATATCGGGATTTAAGGAGGAATTAGTATGGCAACAGTAACATTTAAAGGGAATCCGGTTACTTTAGTGGGTAAAGAAATAAAAGTAGGTGATTCTGCACCAGATTTTACAGTGTTGGCAAATGACTTATCCCCGGTAACCTTAAAGGATACAGACGGGAAAATTAGAATTATTAGTGTCGTACCATCTTTGGATACAGGCGTTTGTGACGCGCAAACTAGAAAATTCAATGAAGAGGCAGCAAAATTAGAAGATGTTGTAGTATTGACAGTAAGTATGGATCTTCCTTTTGCTCAAAAACGCTGGTGTGCAGCAGCAGGTTTGGAAAATGTAATGACTGTTTCTGATCACCGTGATGCTTCTTTTGGAGAAGCATATGGAGTATTGATGAAAGAATTACGTTTGTTAGCACGTTCTGTCTTCGTTATCGACAGCGCTAATAAAATAACTTATGCGGAGTATGTTCCGGAAGGCACTACTCATCCGCAATATGAAGCGGCATTGGAAGCGGCAAAAACAGCAAAATAAATTTTAAAATAGAAGCAATGAACTGCCCCTTGAAGTTAGACAGATATTCTAACATTAAGGGGCGTTTTTTTGCCGATTGATCAGTCTTCTTTGTTTAATGAATGATTAGACTTGTTCTTTAGGAAACGTAATACTACAATGGGGAAAGTAAATGTGCAAAAGCTGGAGGAAATGATAATGATCACAACAAATGTTGAAACTATATACGAATTAATAACATCAACTGCAAAGATAATACAAGACGAACTTGGGATTACTGAAATGGAAGCAATCGCGGAAACAGGTGAAAATTGGTTCCATAATGCTGTACTTCAGGAGGAATTAAGTGAACTGGCAGTCAAACGATTGAAGAATAGCTATCAGGATAAGCCTTTAGAACAATTTAGTAAAGAGGATATCCGGAAAGGCTGGCAATTGGCCGTGTTGAAATCCATGAGAACGAATGTTCAGGCCAATCATCAAATGACTCCAGATGCATTGGGATTCTTGTTTGCTTACCTGCTTGAAAAGTTCACAAAAAAACAAGCATCATTATCCATAACAGATTTGGCAGTTGGAACAGGCAACCTTCTGTTCTCTGTTTTAAATACACTAGATAAAAAAGAAGTAGATGCTACAGGTGTTGAAGTAGATGATACGTTAATAAGGTTGGCCTACTGCGGAGCTAATCTAATTGGGCACCCTATCCAATTTTTGCATCAGGATAGCTTACAACCATTATTTATTAATCCTGCTGATGCAATTGTTTGTGATTTGCCTATCGGTTATTATCCAAACGATCAACGAGCAGCTGATTTTAAATTGAAATCAGAAAATGGAATGTCCTATGCTCATCATTTATTAATTGAACAAAGCTTTATGTACTCCAAAGATGGGGCCTATTTATTCTTTTTAGTTCCTAACGATCTTTTCAACACGTCAGAGGCTAAAGCGCTCCATCAATTTATTAGCGAAGAGGGATTTATTCAGGGAATGATCCAGTTGCCTGAAAGTTTATTCCAATCGAAGCAATCGTCGAAAAGTATTCTTATCCTGCAGAAAAAAGGGAATGATATAAAAGCACCAAAACAGGTATTGCTCGTCAATATGCCAAAACTATCTGATCGAGAAGCGACAGCTTCCATGTTAAAGAAAATTGATGCATGGATAGAAGAAGAAAAGTAAATAAAGTCAACCATTTACCATCATTAATTTTTTTGACAAGTTAGAATAGTTGAAATAAAATAATATTATTGTGAAAACGGTAACAAATGAATTTCGGCTTGCGAGAACGCTGTTTCAATGTTTTAATTGGAATCGAGAACCTATAAATAATCAGTTACCGTGTAACATCTATGTCTATTCACAAATGTAAGGAGCAGAGAATATATGTCAAAAATAATCGCGATTAATGCAGGAAGTTCCTCTTTAAAATTTCAATTATTTGAGATGCCTGAGGAAACTGTAATCACAAAAGGGATTGTAGAAAGAATCGGACTTCAAGACTCCATTTTTACAATTACGGTAAATGGAGAAAAGAAAACGATGGTTACAGAAATACCTGACCATTCTGTTGCCGTAAAGCTTTTGCTTGAAAAGCTTACTGAATATAAAATCATCAATTCTCTTGAAGAGATTGAAGGAATTGGACACAGAATCGTACATGGTGGAGAAATCTTTAAGGATTCTGCCGTTATTACGGACGAAGTTTTAGAGCAAATTGAAGACTTGGCTGAATTAGCGCCACTTCACAATCGTGCGAACGCAACTGGTATCAGAGCTTTCCGTGAAGTATTACCAAACGTACCAGCAGTTGCTGTTTTCGATACAGCATTCCACCAAACAATGCCTGAAAGCTCTTATCTATACAGCTTACCATATGACTATTATAAAGATTACGGAATCCGTAAATATGGTTTCCACGGAACTTCTCATAAATATGTATCTGAGCGTGCAGCAGAGTTATTAAAACGTCCTCTTGAGCAATTGCGCTTAATCTCTTGCCACTTAGGAAATGGAGCAAGTATTACAGCAATTGAAGGCGGAAAATCAATCGATACAACAATGGGATTCACTCCATTAGAAGGTTTAACAATGGGAACAAGATCCGGAAGCTTAGATCCTGCCTTAATTCCATTCTTAATGGCTAAAACAGGAAAAACAGCTGATGATGTAATCAATATTCTTAATAAAAAATCCGGTATGCTTGGTGTGTCCGGTTTCTCCAGCGATTTACGTGATATTGAACAAGCTGCTGAAGAAGGTAACGAGCGTGCTGAATTGGCTATATCTAAATTTGCCGACGGTATTCACAAATATATCGGTTCCTATGCAGCAAAAATGAATGGTGTAGACGCAATCATTTTCACTGCAGGTATCGGAGAAAATAGTTCTGAAATCCGTGCACGTGTATTAAAAGGCTTGGAATTCATGGGCGTATATTGGGATCCAGCTTTAAACAATGTACGTGGAAAAGAGCAATTTGTGAATCATCCATATTCACCGGTTAAAGTTATCATCATCCCAACAGATGAAGAAGTAATGATTGCCCGTGATGTAGTACGTTTAACACATTAATAACTGGCTGAAAAGGGAAATTACGAATAGTGATTCTCCTTTGAAGCTAATGGAAAAGGAATTCAGAAATGGTCTTTTTAGGCCATAGTCTGAATTCCTTATTTATTTTAAGGAATTTTCAAATTTATATACAGTAAAATTAGGAATATCTTCATTCATCTGGGTTCTTCATTTCGTCTTTCTTCTTATAAGCTTTTGAATATACTCTTCCATATCATCTTTGGCTTTCCCTCTTCTATTCAGTCAAATTGGTGACACTTGACTGAATAGAAGAGGGAAGCGCAAACAAAGAAACTGCAGATAAGATTTTAAATAATCAAACACTGAACTACAGTCTTAAATTGGGACTTTATGATCATTCTAAAACAGCATCACTACTGCAAGCATTTAGGCAATGAAGGAAAAGGGACGATTTGTGATATACTTTTTATAATAGACCATTTAAAGAGGTGATCATTTGGCGTTTACTAAACGAGATCAGGAAATTTGGATGGATTTAAAAGAATGGGAAGCAGAGATGAAAGCGAGTGAACCAACTGATTTTGAAACCTATTATGATCGTTGGATTGAGAATATGTTCAGGCTGTTGCCGGAAAGTACACAACAGGAACTTTTCTCTAAAATGGATAATTGGCTATTTCATCTTCATGCCATGATTCATGAGTCTCAATTTCAGACGGATGCACGAAATCGAATCGTCACAAATGCACGTATTTTTAATGAAAACATATCTACATTGAGTGACTTAAAGGATCTTTCCATTGATCAGCTCTCCTATATTGCTGAACAGCAAGTGGCCAAACATCGGCTATATTCTTTTATTCAGGGGGGCTTTTCGGCTATTAATGGCGGCCTGGTTCTGGCAGCAGATTTGCCAGCTCAAATGGTGATCAACTTAAGAAGCATTCAGCTGGTTGGTATTTCATATGGTTTTGAAATGAATACACCTTATGAAATTATGCTTTCATTAAAGGTATTCCATGCAGGTACAATGCCTGATCGGATGCAAAAGTACTTTTGGGAAAACTTAATGGAAGATTTGAAACACCCTCCATCTTATTTTTATGAAGGGGAGGAAGAGATGAGTAATGTATTTTGGTTTGACCAGCCTATTAAACAAATGATGAAGGTTATGGCTATATATTTCTTCAGGAAAAAAGTCTTCAAGGGATTCCCGGTTATCAGTGCGGCAATTGGATCGGGTGCAAATTACCGTTTAACTAAAAGAGTGACAGATTTCGCTGATAAATTTTATAAATACCGATATTTAAGTGAGAAAGAGAGCCTTTCTTGATTAGAGTTACATATCAACAAAGTGTGAAACTCTTCTAGCAAAGATAGAATTGCATAATATATGAATAAAATAAGTAGAAGCCGTCCTAAATTAAGGGCGGTTTTTTTGAGTGAATAGTTTCATTATAAATGCGTCTTACCTGTTATATTTTGATTGGTTCGGTACCAAATCCATAAATCATTAATGATTGAAGCATGTTCAGCAATTTCATAATTAAGGGTACACGCTGCTTCAAAATCGTCCTCATCATTTAAGAGATTTAATTTATGATTAATCATTCTTTCCAATTCTGCTATACGTTCCGGAATTGTTCCTCTAATCTGTTCCCAATGAATAAAAATAGCATCTTGCACCCCTAATGAGTAAACAGAAAAGTCTTGTTTTAAGCTAGGAATCGGTATTCCGAGACGTTCATTGTAAATAAAAAAATCGTCCATCGTAACTCTCCCCCTCAACATTTAGTTCATAAAAATAGTTTACACAATTGGGCAGTTATATACTAATTTCTTTTTTATAAAGATTAAAATTGCCGATAAACAATTCAGGTAAAAATAAATTTTCAGTTAACACTTGAAAAAGTAACATATTGTTGGTAAAGTGAATAACATATTCTAATGCATAAAAATATTATTTATTGAATAAATATACATCGGAGGGGAACGTTCATGAATAAAGATAAAGTAGTTCTTGCCTATTCAGGGGGATTAGATACATCGGTTGCTATTTCCTGGTTAAAACAAAAGGGATATGACGTTGTGGCATGCTGCCTGGACGTAGGAGAAGGTAAAGATTTAGATTTTATAAAAGAGAAAGCAATTAAGGTTGGTGCTTGTACTTCTTATGTTATAGATGCAAAGGAAGAATTCGCGAATGATTTTGCCTTGATCGCTCTTCAGGCTCATGCGATGTATGAAGGCAAATATCCTTTAATATCAGCTTTATCAAGACCGTTAATCGCTAAAAAGCTGGTAGAAGTAGCGGAAAAGGAGAATGCCGTCGCTGTTGCACATGGCTGTACTGGTAAAGGGAATGACCAGGTACGTTTCGAAGTGTCTATTCAAGCTTTAAATCCAAATTTAAAAGTATTTGCTCCTGTCAGGGAATGGGGCTGGTCTCGTGAAGAGGAAATTGAATATGCTAAACAAAACAATATACCAATTCCGATTAATTTGGATAGTCCCTATTCAATTGATCAAAATTTATGGGGACGCAGTAATGAATGCGGTGTTCTTGAAGATCCTTGGGCAGCTCCTCCGGAAGGCGCATATGATTTAACTGAAGCTCTTGAACATACACCTGATACTCCTGATATGGTAGAGATCACATTTAAAGAAGGAGTACCTATTGCCTTAAATGGCATAGAATATCCATTATCCACACTGATTCTAAATCTTAATCATCTAGCCGGTAAACATGGCGTTGGCAGAATTGATCATGTGGAAAATCGGCTGGTTGGAATTAAATCAAGAGAAATATATGAATGTCCAGGTGCCCTGACATTAATTAAAGCGCATAAGGAACTTGAAGATTTAACAATGGTAAAAGAACTGGCACACTTTAAGCCGGTCATTGAAAAGAAATTAACAGAGCTTATTTATGAAGGGCTATGGTTCTCGCCGCTGAAAGATTCTCTGATTGCCTTTTTGAAACAATCTCAAAGCTTTGTAACGGGTGTCGTTCGCGTTAAATTATTTAAAGGGCATGCCATTGTAGAGGGTCGGAAATCTGATTACTCTCTTTATAATGAAAATCTGGCAACCTATACCTCAGCGGATGAATTTGACCACGGAAGTGCGGTTGGCTTTATCAATTTATGGGGATTACCTACAAAAGTGAACAGCCAGGTTCATATGCAAAAGAAGGTGTCCGTGTGAAAAAACTCTGGGGAGGCAGATTTACGAAAACGGCCGAAGAATGGATTGATACCTTTGGCGCCTCCATCTCTTTTGACCAGGAATTAGTGATGGAAGACCTTGAAGGAAGCCTCGCCCATGTGACGATGCTTGGTGCCTGTGGAATTCTAGTAGAAGAAGAGGTTCAGTTAATTAAGAATGGGCTGAACTCTTTAAAAGCAAAGGCGGAAAAAGGAGAGCTATCTTTTTCGGTAGAATATGAAGATATCCACTTAAATTTAGAGAAATTACTTATAGATGAAATTGGACCGGTTGGAGGAAAATTGCATACGGCCAGAAGCCGTAATGATCAGGTAGCAACTGATATGCATTTATATTTACGAGCCCAGGTCTCAGAAATCATTGATGAAATTACGGAATTCCAAAAAACGCTGGTTCAGGTAGCTGAGAAACATATTGAGACACTTGTTCCGGGATATACTCATTTGCAAAGAGCTCAGCCAATTTCATTAGGTCATCATTTTATGGCGTATTTTTGGATGCTTCAGCGTGATAAGGATCGTTTGCAGGACAGCTTAAAGAGAATTAATCTCTCTCCACTTGGTGCAGGTGCTCTGGCAGGTACCACATTTCCGATTGATCGTGAACTGACTGCTGAGTTAATGGGGTTTGACGGAATATATAAAAATAGTTTGGATGCGGTAAGTGATCGTGACTTTATCGCAGAATTTCTGAATAATGCCTCCTTAATCATGATGCATCTGTCCAGATTCAGCGAGGAAATTATATTATGGTCCAGTCAGGAGTTTCATTTTATCGAGTTAGATGATACTTTTTCAACAGGCTCGAGCATTATGCCTCAAAAGAAAAATCCAGATATGGCTGAGCTGATTCGGGGGAAAACAGGCCGTGTATATGGAAATACGTTTGGCTTATTAACACTCTTAAAAGGCTTGCCGCTTGCTTACAACAAGGATATGCAAGAGGATAAGGAAGGGATGTTCGATACTGTCATAACGGTAAAAGGATCTTTGAAGATTTTTAATGGAATGATCGAGACCATGAAGGTTCATACCGATGTGATGAAGGAAGCGGTTTACAATGATTTTTCAAATGCGACCGAACTGGCTGATTATTTAGCTACAAAGGGAATCCCCTTTCGTGAGGCTCATGAAATCGTCGGTAAATTAGTCCTTTTTTGTATACAAAAAGGATATTACCTGCTCGATATTCCACTCGAAACTCTTAAAGAAGCATCTGATCTTATCGAAGAAGATGTATATGAAGCATTGAAACCGGAAGAGGCTGTGAGAAGAAGAAACAGCGCAGGTGGAACAGGTTTTAACCAGGTGAGAATGGCTATTGATCAAGCTAAGAGTATATTTGATTAATAGTTAATCCGGCAGGAGGCCGAAAAGCTATTAAACATACTTTTGGGAGTAGGACTCACAAAGGTAAGGGAGCTATTTAGGATTTCTTCTGCAGGGACATGTAAAATAGGAAATGAGGAGCGGGCTATCCGCTCTTTTTTTCGGAAAATAGGAAGCAAAATGATACCGCTCCTCCTATTTTGAATTCCTATCCCTAAAAATCATACCAGCTACCTTCCCACCTATGAGAGCCGTAATGCCAGCAAAAAGGCCGGCATATATTGGTTTCTCCCATTCAATTAAAAATCCAGCAATGGTAAGTATAGTACCGACAAATAAACCCGTGAAAATGGCTTCGCGAAATCTAAATTCCCTCTTGCTTCTAACCATTACAGTGCCTCCCGGCTAAGATAAGTTTTTTAACAGACGAACCCCTTTTTTTAAAAAGTTGTGGTGGTGTATCATCAAACAGCCATCCAGTTACACCCTCCACATCTTCAAATATATATTCATGTAGTTCAAAAGATTTGTTTGAATCGTATCCATTCATACGAAAAGAAATCCCATGTGTAAAAGACATGGGATTTCTGGATGTTTATATTGGGTTACTCTGCTACTTTTTGTTCAGCAGGTTTTTCGTCGGAACGAATAACCATTACATCGCATTTTGCATAGCGAATAATGTGTTCGGACACACTTCCGATAAAGAAACGCTCAACAGCATTTAAACCAGTAGCACCACATATAATTAGGTCCACATTAAATGATTTCGCGATATCTTTAGGAATTTTCACTTTTGGAGAGCCAAATTCAATACTAATGGCTACATCTCTTACGCCGGCATCAAGTGCCATTTGTTTATATTCTTCTAAAAGGTCTTTTGCATATTGTTCAGCACTCTCGGAAATGGAAATGCTGTACGCCTCAACTGCAGCAAAGGTACGGTTGTCGACAACATGAGCTAATACTAACCTGGCATCATTTCTTTTAGCCACGTCAATTGCTTTTTTAAACGCCCATTCTGCTTCCTGTGAACCGTCAACTGCCACAAGGATATTATTATAGGATATTGCCATATTAATCTCCTCCTTTAAGTATATTTATATTATACTACAAATTACACGAAAAGTCGGAAAATTATATGAACATATTTTGAAAAGAAGTGGAATTTCTGAAAATAATACAAAATCAGATGTTCTATTTGCAGAGATAATTATTTTAAAATAATTATTAGGGTGATTGTGATTGAAAAGTTTCTTACCCTGTGTATATGATTCTATCTTTCATAAAATAAAAAACAGCGAGGGTTTCTCGCTGTTTGGGGATTATTATAGAGTAACTAATTCTTTCGGGAATTTAGTAAGTATTTCCACGCCGTTTTCAGTCACATACAAGTCATCTTCGATCCGTACACCGGCTTTCCCAGGAACGTATATACCAGGTTCGATTGTAAAGACCATTCCTTCCTGAAGAGGCAGGTTGTTTATTTCGGTTAGGGAAGGATATTCATGCACACTGATACCTAGTCCATGACCAAGACGGTGAGGGAAATAGTCACCATAGCCTTTGTTTCTTATAATATTACGGGCTGTTAAATCGATTTCGGCGCAGGTTTTACCAGGTCGGCAGGCTTCAACAGCAGCAATTTGGGCTTCGAGTACAGTGTTGTAGATTTCCTTCTGAACATCATTTATTTGCCCGTAAGCAACTGTGCGTGTGATATCAGAACAATATCCATCTACGACTACACCTAAGTCAAAGAGGACCAAGTCGCCTTTTTTGACTTTAGTTTGTCCTGGAACTCCGTGAGGAGAAGCGGCATTTTCACCAGTCAGTACCATTGTAGCAAAGGACATTTCCGATACGCCTTCCTTTTTTAATTGATACTCTAATGCAGCCAGTATTTCCATTTCTGTTTTACCTTCTGCAATTTCTTCCGTTCCAATTTTCACGGCATAATCAGCAAGGCGACAAGCTTCTTTAATGATTTTTAACTCAGATGGACTTTTAATCATTCGCAGTTGGCGCATTTTTTCTTCCGCTGATAAGTATGTAGGATGATTTAAAATGGAATTAAGTCCTTCAAGACGTTCCATTGTTAAATGTTCTTTTTCAACTGCTAGTGTTTGAATGTTAATATTTCGTTTTTTTAATGTTTCCTTAATCATTTCCCAAGGATTTTGTGTATCAGATATTCCGAGTACTTCATAGCGCCAGCCAGCTTGTTTTGCATCTGGCACTTCCATTTGGGGGCAAATTAAAATAGGTTCTTCAGTAGGAAAGGCGAGTACAGCCAATAAACGTTCATGAGGGTCGCTATAGAACCCGCTCAGATAAAATACGTTTTCTGTAGATGTAATAAAAGCAGCATCTGCCTGTTTTTCAGTCAGCCAATTTGCCAGTTGGTTTAGGTTGCTCATAATGTCCCTCCATTTAATTTTTTTAAATGTTACTATGTCAGTAGCGTATCAATTATATGATATAAAGTAAATTGTTAGAAAACTAAAAAAAGAGGGTATTTTACTTGGAAAATACAGAAAGGACTGAATGAAATGAAGGTATCCTATCATGGACATTCCGTTGTGAAAATTGAAACAAAAGGGAAGCAATTGCTGATTGATCCGTTTATAACGGGAAATGAATTGACGGATTTAACAGTGGAGGATGTAAAACCAGATTATATTTTAATTACCCATGGACATGATGATCATTTGGGTGATACTGTCCAGTTGGCAAAAAAACATGATGCACTTGTTATTTGTAATTTTGAATTAAGTACATACCTGGGATGGAAAGGTGTAAAAACACATGGCATGTCCATTGGAGGAGCTTATGACTTTGATTTTGGCAGAGTTAAACTGACCCAAGCTTTTCATGGAACGGGATTCGAGGAAAATGGCCAATTGATTTACGGCGGAATGCCTGCTGGACTATTGATTACTGCGGAAGGAAAAACAGTTTACCATGCTGGAGATACAGGGCTGTTTTCAGATATGAAGCTGATTGGGGATCGTCATCCTATTGATTTGGCCTTCTTACCGATCGGAGACAATTTTACTATGGGACCTGAGGATGCTGCCTTGGCTGCAGAATTTCTTCATCCTAAACAAGTAGTTCCTATCCACTATAATACGTTTCCTCCTATTAAGCAGGATCCCTATTATTTTGCATCCTTATGTGAAAAGAATCTTGTTCAGGTGTTAAATCCGGGAGAGTCTATTGAATTATAAAGAGACAAAATGATAGGAGCTAAAAAGGTATTGGATGTAAATCCAATACCTTTTTGATTGTAATGGTATGGCTATTTTCCTTTAAAGACATATCCAAAATCCTTCATATTTCAAATTAGTTTCCTGTATGATCTTAGAGCTTTATGTGTGCTTCTTTTTTTTTCGTTTATTCATATATTTATTCTATAGGAGGGATTAATCAATGAAAATCCGTTATGGAATCTGTTTGGTAAGCAGTTTAGCCATGATGATATGGGCGCTTCCCTATTTATCATTTGAAGGGAGTATGGAAGAAAGTCTTTTTTCATCCGCATGGCTTGTACTGGCATTTAGTGTATTGGGTGGGAATCTATCAGCTATTCTTTATAGAGAGGGGGAAAAACGGACAACCGTACAGGCAAAAAATGCAAAAAAACCCCTTATTTCCAAGCAATATAAAAGGTTACATTGATTGAATGGAGCGTTTCCCATTATAATAGTAATAATGGATAACGAAAAAGGGTGAATAGCTTGGCTACTAAGCATGAACAAATACTAGCATATATTGATGAACTTCCAATCGGTCAAAAAATTTCGGTACGGCAAATTGCAAAAGCACTGACCGTTAGTGAGGGTACCGCCTATCGAGCAATTAAAGAGGCAGAAAATCAAGGGTATGTCAGTACGATTGAAAGAGTTGGAACCATTCGTATTGAACGAAAGAAAAAAGAAAACATAGAGAAACTGACATTTGCTGAGGTAGTCAATATAGTGGAGGGTCAGGTACTTGGAGGCAGAACGGGGCTTCATAAAACACTGAATAAATTTGTCATCGGTGCTATGGAACTGGATGCGATGATGCGTTACACAGAGGCGGGCAATCTTCTAATTGTCGGGAACCGTGTTAAGGCGCACGAACTTGCGTTAACAGCAGGAGCAGCTGTTCTCATTACCGGTGGGTTTGATACGGTAGAATCTGTTAAAAAGCTGGCTGATGAGTTACAAATGCCCGTGATTTCTACTTCTTATGATACCTTTACGGTTGCCACTATGATTAATAGGGCAATTTATGATCAGCTTATCAAAAAGGAAATATTACTTGTTGAAGATATTCTTATTCCAATTGAGCAAACAGAAGTACTGAAAGTGGGCAACACAATAGAACGTTGGACAGAGCTGAATAGAACAACAAAACACAGCCGGTTCCCGGTAGTCGATGAAAATCTTCGTTTACAGGGAATGGTCACATCCAGGGATATTCTTGGACAGGAAGCTTCCGTGCAGATTGAAAAGGTGATGACTAAAGATCCAATTTTTGTAGGGGAAAAGACAAGTGTAGCTTCAGCCGCTCATATGATGGTTTGGGAAGGTATTGAATTACTGCCAGTCGTGGATAATCGTAATCTGTTAATTGGAATCATAAGCAGACAAGATGTTCTGAAGGCACTGCAAATGAGTCAGCGCCAGCCGCAGGTTGGAGAAACAATTGACGATGTTATAGCGAATCAAATGACAGTAGTTCAAGGTGAGGATATTTATCAGTGTGAAGTGACGCCGCAAATGACTAACCACTTAGGGACTATATCGTATGGCGTATTTACGGCAATGGTCATTGAAGCGACAAATAGAGTCATGCGTGGATATAAACGTGGTGAGTTGGTTGTTGAAAATATGACGGTTTATTTCCTTAAGCCTGTGCAGCTTGAGAGCAAGCTGAAAATCGTTCCAAAGGTATTGGAGATCGGCAGGAAGTTTGGAAAAGTTGATATAGAAGTCTTCAATGATGGCAAATTAGTCGGAAAAGCGATGATGACATGCCAATTATTAGAGAGAACGTAATCTGTTATATAAAAAATTGCCTTTATAGGAGCTATAAAGGCAATTTTCCTTATTAAAAGATTAATTCAATGTGATACCTTATTTCATAGCTGCCTGATATTCCTCTTCAGCCAGGGGAGCATAATGTTTATACATTTTTATACCGTTATAAACACTCATTCCACCTACTAGGATGAAGATGGCAGCAACGATATAGGTAACAGCCATATCAAAGAGGAATAGCTGATTAAGGCCAAATAGAGCTACAAATAATCCTAACGCAATTGAGGATTTCCCGGTTAAATAGGCCCTTTGCATGGGCAGCTTGGTTCTGAAATACTTTGTCTTATAGTAAATAAAGAAAGAAAAAGACATTACAATTAAAAATACGAATATTTTCATGTGCTGGTGCCTCCAAATGGTTTGTATTCCTATATTGTACAAGAAGTTGAAAAAATGTACCAATTATGGATTTCTGTACCTTTATAGGATTTTTATTTATATAGGAAGGCCAGTCGAATGGAATACATAAATAAGCAATTAGAAAAAGGAGAATAGCGATGAAAGAACGGATTATAGAGGCGATTAAAAAGTACGAAACAATTATTCTGCACAGGCATGTCCGACCGGACCCTGACGCTTATGGTTCACAATGTGGATTAGGTGAAATCATTAAATATTCTTTCCCGGAAAAAAAGGTTTTTATGGTTGGGCAAGAAGAGGAATCTCTCCATTTTTTAAAGCGTCTTGATGTGATTTCTGATGAAGTTTATGAAGGGGCTTTGGTCATTGTATGTGATACAGCCAATCAGGCAAGGGTCTGTGATCAGCGTTATACGAAAGGTGATATGCTCATTAAAATAGACCATCATCCAAATGAGGATCCATACGGAGATCTTTTATGGGTAGATACATCAGCCAGCTCTTGCAGTGAAATGATTTATGAATTATTTGAGTATGGAAAAGACAAAGGTTTACATATGAATCAAGAAGCAGCACGCTTATTATATGCAGGGATTGTTGGTGACACGGGAAGATTCCTTTATCCAAGCACGTCTGATAAAACATTCCTGTATGCAGGTGAGCTAATACAATATGGATTTGATCGCTCAGACATTTATAATGGCATGTATGATGTAGATGAAGCGGTCGTCCGCCTGAATGGATATGTATTTGAAAACTTTAAAATAATGGATTCAGGAGTAGGTGTAGTCGTTATTAAGCAGGAAACGATGAACCAATTCGGTGTAAAACCGTCCGAAGCTTCTTTGCTCGTTAGTACATTAGGGTCTGTAAAGGGAATCAATGCATGGGTATTCTTTATAGAAGAAAATGAGGAAATACGTGTTCGCCTAAGATCGAAAGGTCCTGTCATTAATGGAGTAGCCATGAAATACAATGGAGGAGGCCATCCTATGGCATCTGGAGCTACTATTTACAATTGGGACGATATGGATCATGTCATTCAAGATCTCGTACAGGTTTGCTCTGACTACTTAGCCTAAATAATACGTTTGACAGCCAGGTACCCAATTGGTGTGCCTGGCTGTTTTTAAATTTGTTTTATCGATAGATCAATTTCGATATGTGTGTAAATAATTAATTCTTTGACTTCTAATTGGTAGTTTCTACCGTTTATTTTGATATTTTTATTAATGACAGCTCTCTTAAGGAGCTCTTTTCCGCGGCTGACGCTTTCCAAATCTTTGCCTAATAAACTGTCAAAATCTTTCTTGATGCTTTGCTCTACTTCAAAGATACTGAGCGGGTCTAGTCTATATTTTTTATAATTTGTTATACGGACAGATAGATCCTGTACGAGTAATTTACTTTCATTTTTCTTATTCAAAATTTCATATTCATTTTGCCATATTTCCACTTCATCGTGTAATTCTTTAATGGCATTCTGTTGTGTTTCTATCAACTGAATCTGTTTTTCCTGCAGGTCACCAAACATATACAAAAAAAGAGCCCAGCTAATGATCGCTCCCATAATCATTCCTGCAAAAAAACGCTGCCATAGGGGGTTGCGATAATACGGTGGGATTCTCATGGATTCAAGTGCTCCTGTGTCAGCCATTGGATAATGAGAGCGCCGGCCTGAGCACCTCCAAGGGCGGATATAATTATCAAAATTTGTTTGAATAAATCTTTGGTTGCTCCGTGAAAGATGCCTCGTTCAAATGAATATACTGCATCAAATGTTCCGCCGATAGCTGCTACAATAGCCCAAATTCTCAATCCTTCGGAAAGGCGGAATACGTGAGTTAAGGGTGGTTGACCGGTTATAAAAGCAGCGAGTCCTCCGATTAATGATCCGCCTAATAAAACACCAAATGATATAAAAAAACTGTTTATAAAAGCAGGTAAAAAAGCTTGGTTCATCATCCTCGTCCTTTTTGTTTTTTTTACATATATATGAGGGCGGGATAATCAATATGTACTTGACCAAAAAGTTATCCAACTTTCACCGAACATATTTTCTTTTTAGGCATTGGACTTCTATAATAGAGATAAGAGAAAATTTCTCCTACTTACTAAAATGTTAATTAAGGATGTGACAAAAGAATGTCATTAATCCATCTTCATGTATATAGCGCTTATAGTCTTCTCGAGAGTACGTTATCGATTAAAGATATTGTTACCTCGGCGAAGAATAATGGTTTCAGCAGTATAGCACTAACAGATCGTAATGTTATGTATGGGGCCGTGTCTTTTTACAAGGAATGCATGGCCCAAGGAATCAAGCCTATTATCGGTTTGACTGCAGATATATTTGACGATGAAGAGCATAAAAGCTACCCTCTTATTTTGCTAGCGAAGGATAATGAGGGATATCATAACTTGATGAAAATATCGAGTGCGATTCAAACAAAGTCACCGAATGGATTACCATTCAGATGGCTGAAAGGATATGCAAGAGGTCTTATTGCCATTTCTCCTGGTAGAGAAGGGGAAATTGAGAGTGCGCTTACAGAGCGTGACAGTGAGGCAGAGAAGATCCTGTTAAAATATAAAAAATTGTTTGGCAATCATTCTTTCTATCTTACATTACCTAAATCCCATACAGACGATATGGGACGTGAGCTGATCAAGCGATTGGCTGACCATACAAACACCAAGCTTGTCGCAACTCAACATATTTGTTATTTGAAAGAGGAAGACTCACTGGCTTATCAGGCTTTAACTTGTTTGAAAAACAATCTAAAAGTAGAAGAACTTAATTATGTCGAATTGCCTATGGATGAAAAGAAGCATTTTGCTAGTCATTCTGAAATGATGGAATGGTATTCATCCGATGTGGAGGCGCTCGAAAATACGATTCATATAGCTGAACAATGCCAAGTAACATTGGAATTCCATCAAAGGTTACTTCCAAAGTTCCCAGTTCCAAATGATTTGTCAGCTCATCAGTATTTGACGGAAATTTGCAAGAAAGGATTCGCAAAACGTTATTCGAATCCAGATAAAAAGCATTATGAACGGTTGGAATTTGAATTGTCTGTTATTTCATCTATGGGATTCAGTGATTACTTCTTGATTGTTTGGGACTTTATGAATCATGCCAATAGACAAGGAATTCTTACTGGACCAGGACGTGGATCGGCTGCAGGGTCGATGGTTGCCTACGTACTTGGAATTACTAATGTAGACCCGATCAAATACAACCTCTTATTTGAGAGATTTCTGAATCCGCAAAGGGTGACAATGCCTGATATTGACATCGATTTTCCAGATAATCGCAGAGAAGAAATAATCCGTTACGTAGCAAATAAATATGGACCTATCCATGTGGCGCAAATTATCACATTTGGTACATTTGGAGCAAAGGCAGCTTTGCGGGATGCAGGCAGAGTATGTGGATTAAATACGAAGGAGCTGGATATGCTTTCTCGTTCCTTGCCTTCTATTAACGGGTTAACCATACAAACCGCCGAATCTGAATCTAGTCGTTTCCGTTCATGGATAAACGAGTCAGCTCTTCACAAACAAATCTATGAAATTGCAAGAAAATGGGAAGGTCTGCCAAGGCATACCTCCATACATGCGGCGGGAGTTATTATTACCGATCAGCCGCTGACGGATTTAATTCCGATTCAAGAGGGGCATGAGGGCGTCTATTTGACGCAATTCCCGATGGAGATTTTAGAAGAAATCGGCCTTTTAAAAATGGATTTTCTAGGACTTCGAAATTTAACCTTACTTGATCAAATTGTAAAACAGATTAATCGGTTATCAGGCACAAAGATTACATTAAATCAGATTCCATTGGATGATACGAATACATTTGAATTATTAAGCAGGGGATTAACTTCAGGGATCTTTCAGTTCGAATCCTCTGGCATGCAAAATGTCCTCAAAAAACTAAAACCGACTGTCTTCGAAGATTTAGTGGCAGTTAATGCTCTCTACAGACCTGGTCCAATGGATAATATCCCTACCTTTATCAATCGAAAACATGGAAATGAGCCCATCGCATTTCCGATTCCTGAATTAGAAACGATTCTTAAATCTACTTACGGGATTATTGTGTATCAAGAGCAAATTATTCAGATTGCTTCCACGATGGCCGGATTCAGTTTAGGAGAAGCAGATTTACTGAGACGAGCTGTGAGTAAGAAGAAAAAAGATGTGCTGGATGAACAAAGAGTTCATTTCGTAAATGGGGCGACTTCTAAAGGATATGAACATCATATAGCTAATGAAGTCTATGACTTAATCGTCCGGTTTGCAAACTATGGATTTAATAGAAGCCACGCGGTTGCCTACAGCTTGATTGCTTATCAATTGGCCTATTTAAAAGCAAATTATTTTTCAAGCTTTATGGCAGGGTTAATGACATCCGTGATTGGAAACGATGAAAAAATAGCTCAGTATGTTCAGGAATTAAAATCGAAAGAGTATGCTGTTCTTCCACCTTCAATCAATAAAAGCCATTTCCCTTTTATTCTTGAAGGAGAAGAAGGAGTGCGCTATAGCTTAGCAGCTGTGAAGGGAATTGGAGCATCTGTCTTAAAAGAAATTGTCGCGGCACGAAAGAATGGTCCATTCGAAGATTTATTTGACTTCTGTATACGTATTCCATCACGTATAATAAATAGAAAAATATTGGAAAATTTATGTTATGCCGGTGCATTTGACGAGTTTAACATGGACAGGGCCAGCATTCTCGCGAGTATCGACGTGGCATTGGAACATGCCGAGTTGGTTCGTCCCGATTCGGAAGAAGGCGGCTTTTTTGATGCAGATGATATGTTTATTAAGCCAAAATATATAGTGGTAGATTCGATGCCAACGGATAAAAAATTACAGAAAGAAAAAGAAGTCCTTGGCTTATACTTATCTGACCATCCCATCAGTGGGTTCAGACCGATATTGAAAAATGCAGGTGCACTACCTCTTTCTAAGTTTTCGTTGAACTCAACAGGATTCATTGGTGCTTATATACAATCTGTTAAATCAATACGTACAAAAAAAGGCGAAAGTATGGCATTCCTGGTTCTTAGCGACGAAACGGGAGATATGGAGGCAGTTGCTTTCCCAAATGTGTACAAGCAATACTCGTCCATTTTAAAAGAAGGAAGTTTAGTTTTACTGGAAGGAAAACTGGAAGAGCGAAATGGCAAGAAACAATTTGTCATTCAAAATCTGTATGATTTAGAGAATGATACTCCTAAAATAAAGGAACTGTTTAAATCTTTATATATAAAGGTTGCTCCGAATGTTCAAACGAGTAAAACACTAACCACCATTCGAAACATTTTAAATCGATACCGAGGAAACACCAAAGTATATGTTTATTATGAAAAAGAGGCAAAAACGATACAGTTGTCCAGAGAAAACTGGGTTAATCCTACACCTGCCTTATTAACGGATTTAGAAGGAATTATAGGGGAAGGAAATGTTTTAATCAAAGAAGATTAACTATGTACAAGACTGAATATTGTGATATATTTACAATATAATTTCAGGTCTGACCAAAAATGGATGAAATTGTCTTTATATCATAAAAAGGGGTGTAGGTAATTGACATTAAGAGAAGAAGCGTTGCATATGCATCGTGTAAATAAAGGGAAACTGGAAACAGTAGCCAAGGTACCATTGCGGGATGCACACGATTTAAGTCTTGCATATTCTCCTGGTGTAGCCGAGCCATGTAAAGTTATTCATGATAAGCCTGAGGCAGTATATGAATATACTATTAAGGGTAATATGGTGGCTGTTGTATCAGATGGAACAGCAGTATTGGGACTTGGTAATATTGGTCCGGAAGCAGCATTGCCGGTAATGGAAGGAAAAGCATTACTTTTTAAAGGATTTGCTGGAGTGGATGCATTTCCGATTTGTTTAAATACGAACGATGTTGATAAAATTGTAGAGACAGTAAAATTACTTGAACCTACTTTTGGCGGGATCAATTTAGAAGATATTGCTGCTCCAAACTGTTTTGTCATTGAAGAAAGACTTAAAAAGGAAACGAATATTCCCGTTTTCCATGACGATCAGCATGGTACAGCCATTGTAACGGTGGCTGGTTTGGTTAATGCCTTGAAACTATCCAATAAAAAAATGTCTGAGATTAAAGTGGTAGCGAACGGTGCAGGGGCTGCCGGTATAGCTATTATTAAACTTCTTTATAACTTTGGTGTACGCGATTTAATTATGTGTGATAGCAAAGGAGCCATTTATGAAGAACGTCCATATGGTATGAATACGGTTAAAGCACAAGTGGCTAAGTATACGAATAGAGCTCATTTAGAAGGAAGCCTGGAAGATGTCATTCAAGATGCAGATGTCTTTATAGGTGTATCGGTTGCCGGCGCATTGACACCAGAAATGGTTAAATCAATGGCCCCAGATCCAATCATTTTCGCAATGGCAAATCCAGTACCTGAAATCATGCCGAGTTTGGCTAAAGAAGCGGGAGCTGCTGTTGTCGGAACCGGAAGATCAGATTTTCCGAACCAGGTAAATAATGTTTTAGCCTTCCCTGGAATCTTTAGAGGGGCTCTTGATGTCAGGGCAACTCATATTAATGAGAAGATGAAGGTTGCAGCTGTTGAGGCGATTGCCAGTCTGATTGCAGATGAAGAATTGCATGCGGATTATGTCATACCGGCTCCTTTTGATCCACGGGTTGCGCCTGCAGTAGCTGCAGCTGTTGCAAAAGCGGCAATGGAAACAGGGGTTGCAAGATTAAAAGTGGACCCTGAAGAAATCAGAAAGAAGACTGAATTACTATCCTCTATTGGAAAAAGTGAGTGATGACAGATGGAACAGCAGCAAGTTGAGGGACAGTCCAAAGTATATCTAGAAATAGTTCGCAAACTGCAAAAAATGATTGAAGAAGATCATCTTGTTTCAGGAGATAAAATTCCCTCTGAACGGGAACTGTCTGATCGTTTAAATGTTGGCCGTTCCTCAGTAAGAGAAGCTTTGAGAGCACTGGAGCTTTTAGGGCTGATTGAAACGAGAAGAGGAGAAGGAACGTTTATCCATGATTTCCAAGAGCATAAGCTTGTAGAATTACTGGGCTCATTCTTTGTTTTAGAAGGTAAAACGAAGAAAGATCTTATTGAAGTGAAAGTATTGTTAGAAAAAGATTGTATACGAATAATGGCTGAATTTAATCGGAAAAATCCAGAGGCTAGTAAAGATTTATATACTTGGGCCAAAAACAATACATTTACTGATGAGGCCTACTTCTCTAGATTGGCCAGATTAACTGAAAATCGATTGATGGAACGAATATGGAAAACGGTAAACAGTTATTGCAAAGCATCTGGTTATGAATTTCTTATTAAGGATCGAAAGCAATATATCATTTTAGCAAATGCACTTGAAAATGGTCAAAAAGATGAAGCACTCGAAATTTATGAAACAAAAATTAGGGGTTATGCGAAAAGTGAATAAACAACTCTGAGTTATTGGCCTTATATAGGTACGTTTTGTAAACTATATAGGGCCAAAATCATAAACCTTACAGATCTTTTCACTCAATGAGTCTCTATACTAGGACCAAAGATTGAGAGAGGGGAAGGTTTTTTTGTTATTCGAGATGATCAAAGACTGAATAAGTACCATTTATTTTCACTGCTTCTGCTTTTTTAGAGAATGGCTTGAAAGCTGGAATAGATAGGAATGTCAGAGACATTTCGTTTTCTGCATGCAGATAAGAAAAGGAAATTAAGCAAGTAGTTTGTACTATTACCATAGTCTGTATATATCTGAAGGGATGGCAGGTATAATAGACAGGGTGGTTTGGTAATCAAAGTCAGATGTATTGCTGGGCCATTGATGTACTGCAATATGAAAGGGGATCGAGAGTTTTGTTGAAAGACATGTTTTCTCGCACAAAAAAGAAGAAGTATGCAACTATTCCTTCAGAGCAAGCTAAACAAGATGTCCCAGAAGGAATTATGACGAAATGCCCTTCCTGTAAAAATATTAAATACTCTAAAGAAATAGTAAAGAATGATAAAGTTTGCCCAAAATGTGGGTATCATCACCCGATGAATGCAGTTGAACGTTTAAACAGCTTATTGGATGAAGGCTCATTTGAGGAGTATGATCGTGGGATGATTTCTGGAAATCCATTAAATTTCCCTAATTATACAGAAAAGTTAAATAGCGATCGAATGAAAACAAATCAAAATGAAGCTGTAGTAACAGGGGTAGGTCGAATTAGTGGTCAGACCACTGTGGTCGCCATAATGGATTCAACGTTTAGGATGGGCAGTATGGGTTCTGTGGTAGGTGAAAAGATTACAAGAGCCATTGAAAAAGCTGATGAATTAAAAGTACCATTTATTATCTTTACTGCCTCTGGTGGAGCCAGAATGCAAGAGGGAGTTATAAGTCTCATGCAAATGGCGAAAACAAGTGCGGCTTTAAACCGTTTTAGTGAACGGAAAGGCTTGATTATATCGGTTATGACTCATCCGACAACCGGTGGAGTGTCAGCGAGTTTCGCATCACTTGGAGATTATAATCTTGCAGAACCCGGTGCTTTAATAGGCTTTGCGGGTCGTCGTATTATCGAACAAACAATCCATGAAAAATTACCGGAGGATTTTCAAACGGCTGAATTCCTGTTAAAACACGGTCAATTAGATGCAGTAGTACCCAGGTGTGAAATGAAGCATACATTGGCTACTATCATTGATATTCATACAACAGGAGGGGATCAATAATGCCGGGAGAATTGTCATTTGAAAAACCGATACAGGATCTTCAAAAAAAAATAAATGAATTAAAGAAAATGACTACGTATTCGGACGGAGATTTTACAGAAGAAATAGAAAAGCTGGAAGAACGACTGGCGCAATTGGAAAAAGATTTGTATCAAAATATTAAACCCTGGGATCGTGTTGAAATAGCCAGGTATTCCATGCGGCCTACGACCTGCGACTATATAGAACAATTATTTACGTCATTCTTTGAGTGTCATGGGGATCGGCTTTTTGGTGACGATGAAGCAATAGTAGGTGGTATAGCTAAGTATCATGGAATGCCTGTGACCGTAATTGGCCATCAGCGGGGTAAAGACACAAAAGATAATATACGCCGAAATTTTGGAATGCCTCATCCAGAAGGATACAGAAAAGCTTTGCGATTGATGAAGCAGGCAGAAAAGTTCGGAAGACCTATAATTTGTTTTATTGATACAAAGGGAGCTTATCCGGGTAAAGCGGCAGAAGAACGTGGACAAAGTGAGGCTATTGCTAGGAATTTATTCGAAATGGCTGGTTTAAAAGTACCAATCGTGTGTATTGTAATTGGTGAAGGCGGAAGTGGTGGAGCATTGGCACTTGGTGTAGGCGATCATATACATATGCTTGAGAATTCAACCTACTCCGTCATTTCTCCTGAAGGTGCTGCATCCATCCTCTGGAAAGATGCGTCCATGGCAAAAAAAGCGGCAGAATCGATGAAGATTACGGCACCTGATTTGAAGGAGCTCGGTATTATTGATGAAATTATACCGGAAGTGCTTGGCGGAGCCCACCGTTCGGTTAAAGACCAGGCAGAGAAGATAGATGAAATTTTACGAAAGTCGCTGGATTCTCTAAAAGAAATGAGCGGCGAGGAATTAGTCAATAAAAGATACGATAAATATAAAAATATAGGGAAGTACGAATTATCGACTCCATTTGTAACAAATCATTAGACGTACATATATATGTACGTTTCTTTTTTTATAATTTGGGGAAAAATACACGTAATGTCCATTTTTTTAAAATTCCCTTGAAAATAATGAAAAACATTCAACATGGTAGCGTTTGCATAAAAAATTCCATGGTACAAGGGGCTTTACGAAAGGATTTTGTTATCATAGAATAAGGATGCGATTATGATAAAAAGGTAACAACTTATATTTCGTGATTTTGTGTTTCTGTCTGTCTATTACAGATGTATACTCAATGAGGATAATACTAAACATGGGGTGATATCATGAAAAGAATAGGTGTATTAACAAGTGGGGGAGATTCACCAGGCATGAATGCTGCGGTACGTGCCGTTGTAAGAAAAGCGATATTCCATGGTGTAGAGGTTTATGGAATTTATAACGGATATCAAGGCCTTCTGAACGGGAACATTAAAAAGCTTGAGATTGGATCAGTAGGAGATATTATACATAGAGGTGGAACGATGCTGTATACAGCTCGTTGTCCTGAATTTAAGGAAAGAGATGTCCAATTAAAGGGAATTGAACAATTAAAGAAATTTGGAATTGAAGGACTTGTCGTTATAGGTGGAGATGGGTCTTATCGTGGAGCCAAAGCATTAACAGAGCATGGATTTCCATGTATAGGTGTACCTGGAACGATTGATAATGATATTCCAGGAACAGATTTCACTATTGGATTTGATACAGCCTTGAACACAGTTATTGATTCTATTGATAAAATCAGAGATACAGCTACTTCACACGAACGAACATATGTTATTGAGGTTATGGGAAGAAATGCCGGAGATCTTGCATTATGGGCAGGACTTGCCGGTGGGGCGGAATCTATTCTTATCCCTGAAGAAAACTATGATATGATTGATATCATTAATAAGCTACAGCGTGGGCATGATAGAGGAAAGAAACATAGTATTATTATTGTTGCTGAAGGTGTTGGCAGTGGTATGGAAATTGGTGAAGAAATCCAGAAACGTACTGGCCATGAAACGCGCGTGACTGTTTTAGGACATGTTCAGCGTGGGGGTTCACCAACAGCGACTGATCGCGTATTAGCCAGTAGGTTGGCTGCAAATGCTGTTGAATTGCTTCTTGAAGGAAAAGGCGGTCGCGCAGTAGGAATCGTTAATAATAAATTAGTCGACTATGACATAATTGAAGCGTTAAAGATCCCTCATGCGATTGACAAAAAAATGTATGAATTATCTCAAGAGCTTTCAATTTAATTAAGAAATAGTAAATAGGAGGATACAACATGCGTAAAACAAAAATCGTATGTACGATTGGACCAGCCAGTGAGTCATTAGAAAAGTTAAAAGCATTAATGGAGGCAGGAATGAACGTTGCCCGTCTTAACTTTTCTCATGGTAGCCACGAAGAACATCGTGCAAGAATTCAAACCATTCGTCAAGCTGCTAAAGAAACTGGTAAAACAGTAGGGATTTTACTTGATACAAAAGGTCCTGAAATTCGCACACATAATATGGAGAATGATGGATTTGAATTAGTGGCTGGTCAAGACGTCACGATTTCTATGACTGAAGTACTTGGTACTCCAGAGAAATTCTCAATTACTTATGAAGGTCTCATAGATGATGTTCATGAAGGATCCAGAATCTTAGTGGATGATGGTTTAATTGGTCTTGAAGTAACAGGTTTGGATAAGGCTAAAAAGGAAATCTATACAAAAGTTCTTAACACTGGAATGATTAAAAACAAAAAAGGTGTAAACGTACCAGGAGTTTCTGTGAAATTACCAGGGATTACACAAAAAGATGCTGAAGATATCGTTTTCGGTATTCAGGAAGACGTTGATTTCGTTGCTGCTTCCTTTGTTAGAAGAGGTGCAGACGTTCTTGAGATCAGAGAATTACTTGAAAAGCATAATGCTGGTCATATCCAAATCATCCCTAAAATCGAAAATCATGAGGGCGTAGAAAACATTGAAGAAATCTTACAGGTTTCTGATGGTCTAATGGTAGCGCGTGGAGATCTTGGTGTGGAAATTCCAGCTGAAGATGTACCTCTTGTTCAAAAAGATTTAATCAAACGCTGCAATACACTTGGTAAACCAGTTATTACGGCTACACAAATGCTTGACTCTATGCAACGTAACCCACGTCCGACGCGTGCGGAAGCAAGTGACGTAGCGAACGCAATCTTTGATGGTACAGATGCAATCATGCTTTCTGGTGAAACAGCTGCCGGCCATTATCCGGTTGAAGCGGTTCAAACGATGCATAATATTGCAAGTAAAGCAGAAACTGCTTTAAATTATAAGGCAATCCTATCTGCTCGCAGTAAAGATCATGATTATAGTGTGACGGATGCGATTGGACAATCTGTAGCTCATACAGCTTTAAACCTAAATGTTTCAGCTATTATTACACCAACACAAAGCGGCTCAACGGCGCGTGTTATTTCTCGTTACCGTCCTAAAACGCCAATTATTGCCATCACTTCTGATGAAAGAGTTATGAGACGATTGGCATTAGTATCTGGTGTTTACCCAATTTTAGGTACTAGTACAACAACAACTGATGATATGCTTGAAAATGCGGTACAAGCAGCTACAGAACAAAACATGGTAAAACCAGGTGAGTTGGTTATTATCACAGCTGGTGTACCAGTGAATGAATCTGGTACAACAAATATTATGAAAATCCATCTAATTGGATCTGTGTTAGCGAGTGCTCAAGGAATTGGCAGAAAATCTACTTCCGGTCGAGTTGTGATTGCAAACAGTGCGGAAGAAGCGATTGCTAAAGTTAAAGAAGGATCTATCCTAGTTACAAATGCAACTGATAAAGACATGATGCCAGCGATTGAAAAATGCGCAGCATTGGTAACAGTAGAAGGCGGGTTAACAAGCCATGCTGCTGTTGTAGGATTAAGCCAAGGTATTCCAGTTATTGTTGGAGTTGAAAATGCGACAAGCCTATTCACAGATAACCAAGTTATCACAGTAGATAGCCGCAGTGGTCGTATTTACGAAGGTAATACAGGAATTCTGTAATAAGCATGATGAAAATGGAGCTGTTTGTTTAGCTGTTTGCTATTTAAACAGCTCTTTTTTAAATCTAAAACCCCATGATATAAGTTAAACTAAAGGGAATAGCGTATACAAACAATTAGGAGGTTATGAATGAAACTCTCAACCATATTGTTCATTCTTATACCGATTATCGAAATTATTGTGTTGTTGGTTTTCGGTTCCTATTTAGGAATTGGCTGGACAGTCTTCCTTATTTTTTTTACTGGGATAATTGGAGTATATCTGGCTAAAAAACAAGGCCTTCAGACTATTCGGCGTGCAAAGGAACAAATGAGTAAAGGTTTTATGCCAGGTGAAGAAGTATTTAATGGGATTTGTATTCTGTTCGGGGGTTTCCTGCTTTTGCTACCTGGTTTTATTAGTGATCTTGCTGGTTTCCTATTGCTTATTCCCTATACAAGGAAAGCATTTAAGCCAATCCTTTATACATTGCTTACAAAGTATATGAGCAAAACACGGAAGACGATTACCATTATTCGATAAATAAGGGGGCTGCTTCTAGCGACAAAAAATCGTTAGGTGCAGCCTCTTCCATTTAATTTGGACTAATGGGAGGTTTATGGCCCATTATATAGTTTTTTAAATCTTGAAGGATATGTAATTTATATAATGAGCGCAGGATGACTAAGACAATAGGCCCGACAATAAAGCCTAAAAAGCCAATCAATTTAAATCCGACGAATATAGATACTAATGTCGATAGTGGATCAAGGCCAATGCTTGTGGAAAGGATTTTCGGTTCCATGAATTGCCTTTGGACAATTACCACTGTATATAAAATACCAAGTCCAATTGCCAGTCCGAAGTTGCCAATAATCAGTTCATAAATGATCCATGGGACAAATACTAATCCAGTACCCAGATAAGGTAATAAATCAACAAAACCGATAATAAGGGCGATTGTAATGGCATAATTCACCCGCAGTATCAATAAACCTACAAGTACAATTAACGCGGTTATGGATATTAAAGTGAGCTGCGCTCTTATAAATCCAAATAATGCTTTTTCCAATTCTTTAAGCACATTCTTTAAATTGTACATTACTTTATTTGGAAGAACTTTTTCACTATAATGAAGTAATTTATCCCAGTCCTTTGCAATGAAAAAGGTGGCCAGCAAAGTAAAGATCGTTCCTGTGCCCACACTTGGGAGCCAACCGATTAAAACAGGAATGAACCCTAAAAATGACTGAAGCATTGATCCAATAGTATTGCCTGCATTTTTTCCTATTTGCTCAATATTAGACAGAATGGTATCCTGCTGTCCGGTATCGAGGGTATTAAAAAAGGATATAATACTTTCATAGAGTGGAAGGATATGATTTGTGAAGTAATTTTGAGTAAATACAATCATTGTATTTAAATGTTCGGGTAATACTTCTGACAAATAAGTGATACCGGCAACCACTTCAGAAACAAGAAAAGTAATTAAACCTGCAATAATAGCAACAGAAACCAGGATAGAGAGTATAACTGAAAAGCCTCTTGGTAGTTTTAGTTTATTCGTTAAAAATCCGATAAAGGGTTTAAGTAGATAGGCAAATGCTAAGCCAATGATAAAAGGGTACGTATATTTAGCTGTAAGAAGCAGCAAATAGAAGGCTAGATATATCCCAACAATAACAATTACAAAGCGTAGAACTTTATAAAGGTTTTCAAGTTTCATTAATGTTCTCCTTTATTTAGCTATCTGATTTTAATTATAGTATCTACGAGAGTCGAAGGGAAGTTCATATATTGCCACAAGAGTCATTTTTTGAAATAGTCTGACTTATATTTTGAGGACTTTTATATCGATATATTATTCAATAGGAAGGATGAGACAACATGTATGGTCCATACATATTTTTAATAGTATTACTGGCTATAGGATTAGTCGCAAAAAATAGTTCTCTTACGTTTGCAGCACTTTTTTTAATTGTCATGAAACTAGTTGGTTTAGATGGTAAGTTTTTCAGCCAAATTCAGGCGAAGGGAATTAATTGGGGGGTTACGATTATTACGATTGCTGTATTAGTTCCAATTGCCACCGGAAATATAGGATTTAAGCAATTAGCGGATGCCATGAAATCACCATATGCCTGGATTGCCATGCTGTCGGGAATTGCGGTTGCATTAATTGCAAAGAATGGTTTGCAGCTATTGGTAGATGATCCACATATAACAGTAGCGCTTGTTTTTGGGACAGTCCTTGCTGTCGGTCTGTTTAATGGAGTTGCTGTAGGACCGTTAATCGGAGCGGGTATTGCTTATCTAGCTATGCAGTTTATTAATTTATTTAGATAGCTTTAAAAAAGAATGTTTTTAGAATTTTGTAAGGCGTTTTCATTTCACAAATTCCACATAATTGTTTATAATTGAAAACAAGACATAGATTTCACATTTTTGTAAAAAAATTCATGTGAAATCTATTGTTATTCTGAGCAATCGTTCATCGAGGGGGAAGCTGGGTAATTTTTATGCTCTTATGATAACGCTTACTTACAAGTAAGAGATATAAATGTGATGAAAGCTTAATACATACATTACAGGGAAGAGATTACCCAATTCATCAACTGAAAATCAGGAACACAGGGGAGATTTCTAGCAAAGGAGAGATGAATCATGTCAGTTACAAAAGGTCTTGAGGGGATAGTGGCTACATCATCTTCAATCAGTTCTATTATCGATGATACATTGACATATGTAGGATTTGATATCGATGATTTGGCTGATAATGCAAGTTTTGAAGAGGTTATTTATTTGTTATGGCATCGCAGATTACCTAATAAGCTAGAATTGGAAGATTTGAAGAATCAACTTGCTGTAAATGCAGGACTGCCTAATGAATTGATTGAACATTTCAAAATGTATCCGATTAATCAGGTACATCCAATGGGTGCATTAAGAACAGCTGTATCTTTATTGGGATTATATGATGAAGAAGCCGATATTATGGATGAAGAAGCGAATTTTAGAAAAGCAGTACGTCTGCAAGCTAAAGTTCCATCTATTGTGACAGCTTTTTCACGTATTCGTAAAGGAAAAGAACCTATTGCACCGCGTAAAGATTTTGGATATGCACAGAATTTTCTCTATATGTTAAATGGTAAAGAGCCAGAGCAGATTGAAATCGAAGCATTTAACAAAGCTTTGGTGTTACATGCTGACCATGAATTGAATGCGTCTACATTTACTGCCCGTGTATGCGTGGCAACCCTTTCAGATATCTATTCGGGTGTCACAGCTGCAATTGGTGCCTTAAAAGGTCCTTTGCATGGGGGGGCCAATGAAGCGGTTATGAAAATGTTGACTGAAATTGGGTCTGTTGAAAATGTTGATGCCTATATAAATACTAAATTATCAAATAAAGAAAAAATAATGGGCTTTGGTCACCGCGTTTACCGACATGGAGATCCGCGAGCTAAGCACCTTCGTGAAATGTCGCAAAAGCTGACAAATCTAACAGGCGAACCAAAATGGTACGAAGTGTCTGCCAAAATTGAAGAGTTGGTTACCTCACAAAAGCCGCTCCCGCCAAATGTTGATTTCTATTCTGCTTCTGTATACCACAGTCTTGGGATAGATCATGATTTATTTACACCGATTTTTGCGGTCAGCCGTATGTCAGGCTGGATTGCCCATATTCTGGAGCAATATGAAAATAATCGATTGATTCGCCCGCGCGCTGAATACGTGGGACCGGGTATGCAAAAATATATCCCAATTGAGGCCCGTTAAAATTAAATATCTAAAATAATCTGATAGTTACCAATAGTATGGTTTGTTAAAAAACTTTTTGAAAGTTATACTTAAATTTATAGATTTAGAGAAGAGGTTAGTTGAAACTAAAAGGTTTCACTAACCTTGTATATTGATGTTGGAGGGGATTTGAATGAGCATGGGAGAAAAAATCACAGTCGTCGATGGAGTACTGCAAGTACCAAACCAGGCAATTATTCCGTTTATTGAAGGAGATGGAACAGGTCCGGATATTTGGGCAGCTGCGTCCAGAGTATTAGAAGCGGCAGTAAACAAAGCATACAATGGGGAAAAAGAAATTATTTGGAAAGAAGTATTGGCTGGTGAAAAAGCATTTAAACAGACAGGAGAATGGCTGCCTAAAGAGACGCTTGACGTCATTAAGGATTATCTGATTGCGATTAAAGGGCCGCTTACAACGCCGGTTGGCGGAGGAATCAGATCCTTAAACGTAGCGTTGCGCCAGGAACTTGATTTATATACTTGCCTGCGTCCGGTTCGTTATTTTAATGGTGTTCCTTCACCAGTTAAAAGACCACAGGATACAGACATGGTTATATTCCGGGAAAATACAGAAGATATTTATGCAGGAATTGAGTATGCAAAGGGATCTGATGAGGTTAAAAAACTATTAACCTTCCTTCGTGAAGAAATGGGAGTGTCTAAAATCCGCTTCCCTGAGACTTCTGGACTTGGCATCAAGCCGATTTCTGAAGAAGGAACAAAACGTCTTGTAAGAGCGGCGCTGAACTATGTAATTAAAGAAGGGCGTAAATCACTTACCCTTGTTCATAAAGGTAATATAATGAAGTATACAGAAGGAGCATTCAAAAATTGGGGTTATGAGGTTGCTGAAGAAGAATTTAGTGATCAAGTGTTCACATGGGCACAATATGACCGCATTAAAGATGCTGAAGGTACAGAGGCGGCTAACAAAGCTCAGGCAGATGCAGAAGCAGCCGGCAAAATTATTGTGAAAGATTCTATTGCAGATATCTTCCTTCAACAAATTTTAACAAGACCAAAGGAATTTGATGTAGTAGCTACTATGAACTTAAATGGAGATTATATTTCCGATGCTCTTGCAGCACAGGTTGGAGGAATCGGAATTGCACCTGGCGCCAACATTAACTATATAACAGGGCATGCCATTTTTGAAGCAACACATGGTACAGCACCTAAATATGCTGGTCTTGATAAAGTAAATCCATCCTCCGTCATCCTTTCAGGTGTACTAATGCTTGAGCACCTTGGATGGAATGAGGCTGCTAACTTAATTACTCAATCGATGGAAAAAACGATTGAATCAAAAGTGGTTACATATGACTTTGCCCGTTTAATGGATGGGGCGAGTGAAGTGAAATGTTCACAATTTGCTGATGAATTAATTAAAAATATGGATTAATAGTTTATGAAGGGAGTGATCCAATTAATGGATTGCTCCTTTTAAAAGTGGGGGTAAATAAGAATGTCTTATAAACGGAAAAAAATATCTGTCATTGGCAGTGGTTTTACAGGAGCAACAACAGCCTTTCTTTTAGCTCAAAAAGAATTAGGAGATATTGTGCTGGTTGATATTCCACAAATGGAGAATTCAACAAAAGGGAAAGCTTTGGATATGGCGGAAGCAGCACCTGTGCAGGGATTTGATGCATCCATATCGGGAACTTCTAACTACGAAGATACAAAAGATTCCGATTTGGTTATCATTACGGCTGGAATTGCACGTAAACCAGGAATGAGCCGGGATGACCTTGTTCAGACAAACCAAAAGATTATGAGTTCTGTAGCAAAAGAAATTGTAAAATATTCTCCTCATAGCTATATCATCGTTCTTACTAATCCAGTTGATGCAATGACCTATACGGTATTTAAGGAAACCGGCTTCCCTAAAAATCGTGTGATTGGCCAATCAGGCGTATTGGATACAGCACGATTCTGTACATTTATTGCTGAGGAATTACAATTATCGGTTAAGGATATAACTGGGTTTGTATTGGGCGGACATGGCGATGATATGGTACCTCTTATACGCTATTCCTATGCCGGTGGAATCCCGCTAGAAACGCTCCTGCCAAAGGAACGGTTGGAGGAGATCGTTGAACGTACAAGAAAAGGCGGCGGAGAAATTGTTAACCTTTTGGGTAACGGTAGTGCATACTATGCACCGGCAGCTTCACTTGTTGAGATGGCTGAGGCCATATTGAAGGATCAGCGCCGAGTAATCCCTGCCATTGCGTACTTGGAAGGTGAATATGGATATAATGGAATTTATTTAGGTGTTCCTACTATTCTGGGTGCGAACGGTATTGAGAAAGTGATTGAGCTTGAGTTACTGGAAGATGAAAAAAAAGCGCTTGATAAATCTGCAGAAGCAGTGCGTTCTGTTATGTCTGTGCTTGCCTAATTTTATACTATTTAAAAAATCGGGGTATTCTATTCTCCGATTTTTTGTATTTTAAGGGAATACTGAACGAAGAGGTGTACTAAAATAATCCAATCATTTCGTGTAAATACCAGAGACTACCCAAAATCGTTTGTTCCTATATAATGAATAGTATGGTGAAAAAAGTTACAGGAGGGGCCAATGAATAAAAAAGTCCTTGTAGTAGAAGATGAACAATCAATTATTACTTTATTAACTTATAATCTGGAACAAGCTGGCTATCAGGTACTTCATGCAATGGATGGGGAAACAGGTAAACGAATGGCTATGGCTGAGTCGCCAGATATAATAATCTTGGATTTAATGCTGCCAAAACTGGATGGCATAGAAGTATGTAAAATCTTAAGACAAAATAAAATAATGACGCCAATTCTTATGTTAACAGCTAAGGATGAAGAGTTTGATAAAGTGCTCGGTCTTGAGCTGGGTGCAGACGATTATATGACGAAACCATTTAGCCCGCGAGAGGTAGTTGCGCGTGTAAAAGCCCTTCTCAGAAGAGCCGGTATGGGATCCTCCACGGGGGAAAATACTGTCGAGAAACAAGAAGCAGATATCATAACCATTGGAGAGTTGAAGATTTATCCCGATAGATATGAAGCATATTTGAGGGAAGAGCTATTAGAGGTCACTCCGAAGGAATTTGAGCTGTTAGAGTTTCTGGCCAGAAATAAATCAAGAGTGCTAACAAGGGATCAGCTTCTTAATGTGATATGGAATTATGATTTCGCTGGTGATACAAGAATTGTGGATGTGCATATTAGCCATCTGCGAGAAAAGATTGAGCAAGAGACGAAAAAGCCTCTTTATATCAAAACTGTACGCGGATTGGGCTATAAACTTGAGGAACCCAGAGGATGAAAAAATTTAAGCTTAAACTAACAGCAGAAATAGCAACAGTCACGGTTATCCTGCTTCTATGCTTTGGCTTATTAATTGGAAAGTTGTTTCTTTATTATTATGATAAGTCTGTTTTGAGCCATCTTAAGGAAGAAGGACAACTGTTAAGCCTATACTTGGATGAAACAGAAGTTGGCAATTCGTTAGATACGAAATTCGAACAGTTGAACAAACATTTGAAATCTTCATTCCTGGTTATGGAGGGAGATGGGGATATACTCTATAAGACAGAGAAGCCAGTAGGATGGAATGAATGGGGAGAACCTGCTTCTCTATCTGCATTTATGGAAGATATAAAAACAGACAAACAAATAGGGACCAAAACGGAAATCAAAACAGGACCATCCTATTACTATGGTGATGCATTTCAAATGACCAATGGAGATATAGGCTATTTCATCTTGGCCGTGAATGAAGATTCCATTCTCTATACAAAAGTGTGGTTTATACTGATTGGCTGTTTGGGATTTGCCTGTGTGATGATCGGCTTATTTGTCTATCAGCTGATTAAGAAGTTCGCCATCCCCATTGAAAGTGCCGTGAAGGCAGCTCTAGAATTAACAAGAGGCAATTATCGGGCACGTTCATACGTGGGCAGAAATAATGAAACTGGCATACTTAGTCATTCCATTAATATAGTTGCTCGAAATCTTCAGGAAATGAAAATTGCTCATGAAATTCAAAAAGACAGATTGAGTACACTGATTGAAAACATGGGGAGCGCCTTGCTTTTGATTGATGGAAAAGGGTTCGTCAGTATGATTAACCATGCCTATATGGATCTCTTCAAGGTAGATGAGGAAGATTACTTATCTGAACTCTATTATAAAGTGATTAAATATGAAGAAATAAATACCATCATTGAAGAAATCTTTATGGCCGAGCAAAAGTTAAAGAAACAAATTGTTTTGACCATTGGAATTGAGCGGAAGAATTTTGAAGTATACGGTGCGCCAATTATGGGACCTAAAGATGAGTGGAAAGGGATTTTACTTGTTTTTCATGATATTACGGAACTAAAAAAATTAGAATCTGTAAGAAAACAATTTGTAGCCAATGTCTCTCATGAATTAAATACCCCTGTTACATCCATTAAAGGATTTTCGGAAACTCTCCTTGATGGAGCTATGCATGATCCTCAGGCTTTAGAGCATTTCTTATCTATTATTCTAAAGGAAAGTGACAGGCTGCAGGCATTGATCAAAGAATTACTGGAACTTTCAAAAGTCGAACAACAAGACTTCCAACTTGATTTACAGGAAATTGATATTATTCCTGTTCTGACAGACACCTATACCATGCTTGAGAAAAAAGCATCTAAGAAACATATTGATTTTGAATTACAGGAATTTAGCAAGCCGGTTATTTGTGAAGCAGATGCATTCCGGCTTAAACAAGTCTGTATAAACCTTGTCAATAATGCGATATCCTATACACCTCCAAATGGTAAAGTACGAATTATTGCGAATGAGGATTCTGATAAGGTATATATTGCCATAGAGGATACCGGTATCGGAATAGAAGAAAAGGAATTTCCTCGAATATTTGAAAGGTTTTATCGGGTTGATAAAGACCGTAGTCGGGAATCGGGAGGAACGGGGCTTGGACTGGCCATTGCTAAACATATTGTAGAGGCACATAACGGAGAGATCACGATTCAAAGTCAAAAGAATGTGGGTACTACCTTTACGATTATCCTTCCTAAATTCCAATCGAAACGGTAAGAACTACTACCCAATAGAATTGCATGGTAATCATGAAGGGATAACGTAAGGCTTTAAAACCCAATACCCAAAAAGAACCGTCATTTTTCTTTCAAACTCTAGTCATGATAAAATAGAGTGGACAAGGAGAAGTGACGTTTTTTTATCAGAAGGGCAAAAAAACATGAAATAAGTATTCGTTGGTTGCGTCTGCTATGATAATTAAATTAGGCGGGAAAAACAAATAAAACATAATTATTTTAGTTAAATAAGCTATTCAATAAAGAAAATATAGATGGATACTGGAGGTAGCCATGAAGAAAAAATTAATCTTAATAGATGGAAACAGTATTGCCTATCGGGCGTTTTTTGCATTGCCATTGTTAAATAACGACAAGGGCGTCCACACAAATGCCATTTATGGTTTTGCGATGATGCTCAATAAAATTATTTCAGAAGAAAATCCAACTCATATTTTAGTTGCATTTGATGCTGGGAAAACAACCTTCAGACACAGTACATATAAAGAATATAAGGGTGGGCGTCAAAAGACACCGCCTGAATTATCAGAGCAATTTCCGTTCATTCGTGAACTATTAGATGCGTACGGTATTGCCCGTTATGAATTAACGAATTATGAAGCCGATGATATTATTGGAACACTAGCTCTTGAGGCTGAAAAAGGGGAGTATGAGGTTCAAATTATTTCTGGTGATAAAGACTTAACTCAGCTTGCTACCGATAAAACGACGGTTCGTATAACTCGTAAAGGTATTACCGATATGGAGGATTATACACCGGCGCATATTCGAGAAAAATACAATTTAACGCCAAATCAAATTATTGATTTAAAAGGGCTGATGGGAGATGCATCAGATAATATCCCTGGAATTCCAGGTGTAGGGGAAAAGACGGCATTGAAATTGTTAAATCAATTTGGATCAGTTGAGCAAGTTGTAGCTTCTCCAGAAGAAATCAGCGGGAAAAAATTAAAAGAAAAAGTGGAAGAATTTAAGGATCAGGCTATTTTAAGTAAGCAACTAGCAACAATTGAAACGAATGCTCCAATTGAAGTGAAACTTGAAACACTTGATTATGCGGGGGCAGATCAGGAAAAATTACTGTCAATCTATAAAGAATTGGGATTTGCCACTTTAATTGAAAAAATGGAACCAGCTGCTCATGAAGAAGTAACCGAGCTTGAAGAAATTGATTATCGTGCAGTAGAAGAAGTGACGGAAGAAATGCTGACAGCACATTCTTCAATCTATCTGGAGCTGCTTGACCCGAATTATCATACAGCTGAAGTCATTGGTTTAGCTATATCTAATGAAAATGGGACTTTCTTTATCGAAAAGGACAAGGCTGTGGGATCACCTCTTTTTAAAGAGTGGGCAGAAAATCCAGAATACAAAAAAACAGTGTATGATGCCAAACAGAGCATTGTTGCATTAAGTCATGATGGTATTGCTTTAAAAGGGATTGAATTTGATGTGTATCTGGCGTCCTATGTTCTAAATCCTGCAGAACCAGAAGTAGATATGGCAGATCTTGCTAAAAAGCATAATGCCGGTCATATCCAAACAGATGAAAGCTTTTATGGCAAAGGGGCAAAACGTTCGATTCCGCCAATTGCTGAAGTAGGGGAGCATATTGCGCGTAAAGCATTATCGTTAACAATTATTAAAGAAAGCCTGGAGAGAAAGCTTGAGGAATTTAACCAAATGGGCTTACTTCAGGAGTTGGAGCTGCCGCTGGCACAGATTCTCGCTGAAATGGAAATCACAGGTGTGAAGGTAGATGTTAATCGACTAAAAGAAATGGGAGCGGAGCTTGCGAGCAGATTAAAGGATATTGAAGCTAAAATTTATGATCTGGCAGGCGAGTCATTTAATATTAATTCACCTAAACAGCTTGGAGTCATCCTTTTTGAAAAATTAAACTTACCTATTATTAAAAAGACAAAGACAGGCTATTCGACTTCTGCAGATGTTCTAGAAAAACTGGAGAGCAAGCATACTATTGTCAGGGAAATTCTCCATTATCGACAATTAGGTAAGCTCCAATCTACGTATATAGAGGGATTGTTGAAAGTCGTTCATGAAGATCAGAAGGTTCATACGAAGTTCAATCAGGCACTGACACAAACGGGACGATTAAGCTCTACAGACCCGAACCTGCAAAATATTCCGATCCGGTTGGAAGAAGGTAAAAAAATCAGACAGGCTTTTGTTCCTTCGGAAGATGGCTGGGTGATTTTTGCGGCGGATTATTCCCAAATTGAACTGCGTGTTCTGGCTCATATCGCAGGAGATGAAAACCTGATAGAAGCATTTAACACAGATATGGATATTCACACTAGAACGGCTATGGATGTATTCCATGTGGATGCAACCCAAGTGACCTCGAATATGAGAAGACAGGCTAAAGCGGTGAACTTTGGAATTGTATATGGCATTAGTGATTATGGACTTTCGCAAAGTCTTGGAATCACGAGAAAAGAAGCTGGGGTATTTATTGAACGTTATTTAGAGAGTTTCCCTGGTGTTCAGCAATATATGAAGGATATTGTGGAAGAAGCGAAGGAAAAAGGGTATGTGAGTACCTTATTGCAACGTCGCCGATATATACCTGAAATTAATAATCGTAATTTCAATGTCCGCGGTTTTGCAGAAAGAACAGCCATGAATACACCTATTCAGGGCAGTGCAGCTGATATTATTAAATTGGCGATGATTCGGATGAATGCCAGATTAAAGAAAGAGAATTTAAAGACGCGTATGCTGCTTCAGGTGCACGATGAATTGATTTTTGAAGCTCCGCCTGAGGAATTGGATATTCTAAAGGAAATTGTTCCGGAAGAAATGGAAAAGGCGTTGGAATTATCAGTTCCATTAAAAGTAGATTATTCATTTGGAAACACTTGGTATGATGCTAAGTAAAGGGGGGGATGAGAATGCCTGAATTACCAGAGGTTGAAACAATTAGGAGAACCCTCGAAGTATTGGTGCTTGGAAAAACAATTGAAGATGTGGATATACGATGGGGAAAAATTATAAAAGAACCTGATGACACTGAATTGTTTCGGATGCTGCTTAAGGGGCAGACCATTCATAAGATTGGGAGACGCGGCAAATTCCTGATCTTTCATTTAGATGATCATAGTCTAGTTTCTCATTTACGGATGGAAGGCAAATATGGGCTCTACGAGGAAACGGAGCCCACTGATAAGCATACACATGTGATATTCAAATTTACAGATCATACAGAGTTAAGATACAGAGATGTACGGAAGTTTGGTACGATGCATTTGCATTCAAAGGGGACAGAATTAGATGTTCTTCCGCTTGCAAAGGTGGGGCCTGAACCTTTTTCAGATGAATTTACACCTGAATATTTAAGCGCGGCACTTAGTAAGACCAATCGTTTTATCAAGACAGTTTTATTGGATCAGAGAGTGGTTGCAGGCCTTGGCAATATTTATGTAGATGAAGCCCTGTTTCATTCAGGTATCCATCCTGAACGGTCAGCATCGAGTCTAACAAAAGAAGAGATTGAAAAACTATATACTTCCATTAAAGAAACTCTGGCTACCGCTATCGAAAAGGGAGGGAGCACCGTACGTTCCTACGTGAACTCCCAAGGTCAAATGGGCATGTTTCAACTCGAATTGTTTGCGTATTCGAGAAAAGGGCAGCCATGTAAACGGTGTGGAACAATTATGGAAAGAATCATTGTTGGAGGCAGAGGGACAGTCTACTGTCCAGTATGTCAGCCATTAGCCTAGTGGATATGAACATAATATGGGCTCCTTTCATATAGTAGGGTATTGAGTATGGAAAGGAGCCCCTATGAATGGAGCACATAGCTTCAATTTTGTTATTGGCCTTGGCCGTAAGTCTCGATAGTTGCGGGGTAGGAATGACCTATGGAATGCGAAAAGTGAGTATACCGTTTCGCTCCATCCTCATCATTGCCGGGTGCTCAGCATTAAGCTTGGCATTCGGCATGTTGATGGGATCATTAAGTGAGCATTTTATGGCACAATCCTGGACTGGAAAGCTGGGAGGCATAATCTTACTGGGACTGGGAATATGGACGCTTACGAGTTACTTTAAGCGGAATGAAGAGCCTTGTCCATATGTGGATGAAAGAACCTTGTTTCAGCTGGAGATAAAGTCTATCGGGCTGGTTATTCATATACTTAAAAAGCCATTAAGTGCCGATTTTGATCGTTCAGGCACCATTACTGGATTAGAAGCTTTCTTTCTTGGTTTAGCTCTATCGTTGGATGGATTTGGAGCTGGAATAGGTGCTGGCATTCTTCATTACCCTTTGTTTATTCAAGTAATCCTCTGTTTTGGAATGAGTGCTTTATTAATGACATTGGGGATTAAGGCGGGTAAATATCTTAAGGATTCATTTATGGCGAAAGTCTTTTCTTTTATTCCAGGATTCGTACTAATTTTTCTTGGGTTAACCAAAATAATTTAATAGGGAATGGAATGATATGGGGAAAATAATCGGAGTTACAGGCGGAATTGCCAGTGGAAAAAGCAGTGTCAGCAGATGGCTTATTTCCAAAGGCTACCCTGTTATTGATGCAGATATCGCAGCAAGAAAAGTCGTTGAGCCCGGTATGCCGGCATTGGAAGAAGTCATTAAGGTTTTCGGGAAAAGCATTTGTTTATCCGATGGGACATTAGATCGGAAAAAATTAGGTTCGATTGTTTTTTCTGATTCCGAAAAACGTCAAATGTTAAATGAAATCGTTCATCCAGCAGTAAGAAAATGGATGATCGAAGAAACGAAAAAAGCGTTGCATCAGGGAGCAGATTTGGTTTTCTTGGATATACCATTATTGTATGAAAGTAATTTGACCTATATGGTAGAGAGTGTCATTCTAGTGTATGTAAAGCCGGAAGTTCAATTAAAAAGAGTAATGGAGCGGGATCATTTTAGCGAGGAAGAAGCACTCGCTAGGATAAAGGCGCAGATACCAATTGATGATAAGAAAGAATTGGCTGATTATATCGTAGATAATAACGGGCCATTCTGTGAAACTGAAGAGCAACTCAATGAGCTGATTAAACAATTAGGTATTTGAATATAACGAGGCTATCTAAAGGAGAAAATCTCCTTTTTAGATAGCCTTTTTTTGTATATTTTAACTAAAAGCTTTATAATATGGATAATAATGGGTGTTATAACTATGCGGTATTTCTTTTAATGTGTTATACTATTTACATGATTTTACGCGAAAAGTATAACTTATATAGGGGGAAATGAAATGAATGCAAGAGTTGCTATCAATGGGTTTGGTCGGATCGGCAGAATGGTCTTCCGAAAGGCTGTATTGGATGAGCATCTTGATATTGTAGCCATTAATGCCAGTTATCCGCCTGAAACACTGGCACATTTAATTAAATATGATACAAATCATGGTCCATTTAATGGTGATGTACGTGCTATGGATGATCATTTGTTGATAAATGGGAAGAAAATTCTTTTACTTAATAATCGTAATCCAGAGTTTCTGCCATGGAAAAAGCTCGAGATTGATATTGTAATAGAGGCTACTGGTAAATTTAATCATCGTGATAAAGCAGCTCTTCATTTAAATGCCGGTGCGAAACGGGTCGTATTAACAGCTCCAGGTACAAATGAGGACATCACCATTGTAATGGGTGTGAATGAAAATGATTTGAATATTAATAAACACTATGTCATTTCCAATGCATCCTGTACAACCAACTGCCTTGCACCTGTTGCAAAAGTGTTGGACGAACAATTTGGCATCGATAATGGATTGATGACGACTATACATTCGTATACAAATGATCAAAATAATATTGATAATCCGCATAAAGATTTACGTAGAGCGCGTGCATGTGCACAAAGTATCATTCCTACTACCACGGGAGCGGCCAAAGCCCTGGCGCTTGTTCTTCCTCAGTTAAAAGGAAAATTGCATGGGATGGCATTAAGAGTGCCTACGCCAAATGTCTCTTTAGTAGATTTAGTAGTTGATCTCAAACGAGAAGTGACTGTTAATGAAATCAATCAAGCATTTAAAACAGCTGCTGAAGGCTCCTTGGCCGGTATTATACAGTATTGCGAAGAACCACTTGTTTCAGTCGACTTTAATACTAACTCGCATTCTGCTATTGTAGATGCCCTTTCCACAATAGTCATTGGTGCAAATAAAGTGAAAGTACTTGCCTGGTATGATAATGAATGGGGTTACTCATGTCGTGTCGTGGAATTAGTAAATCATGTGGCTCGACTGCTTCAGGAGAACAAGGTAAAGGTGAGTTAAATACGGAAGAATTTCCGATTGAGGCCTGTGCGCTCTTTAGCGACACAGGCCTTTTCTGTTTGGACGATTGTAATAGGATAAAAAAACTTTTTATTTTAGTGGAAATTATTAACTAATATTGAAGAGTATTATTGCAATTGAAATATAAACCATATATACTAAATCTCGTAAACTTCATCATCCTGGCAGTGCTACTTAAAGGGTTAGGACCTCTCAGGACTAACTTTCCCCCGTGGTAGTATTGGCCAGAAACGAAGGCAATCAAAATTCGTTTAAATGTTAAAGGGGGAAATGGAACATGGAAACAATAGGTCGTCATGTCATTTCTGAACTATGGGGCTGTGATTTATCTAAATTGAATGATGTTAATCAAATTGAACAAATATTCGTAGATGCAGCTCTAAGATCGGGAGCTGAAGTTAGAGAAGTAGCTTTTCATAAGTTTGCTCCTCAGGGTGTAAGTGGAGTAGTTATTATTTCTGAATCGCATTTAACCATTCATAGCTTCCCGGAGCATGGGTATGCCAGTATCGATGTATATACATGTGGGGATTTGGATCCAAATGTAGCTGCTGATTACATCGCTGAGTCTTTAAACGCACAAACACGAGAATTTATTGAGATTCCTCGTGGCATGGGTCCTGTTGCTGTCAGTCCAGTTCTTGCCAAAGCTTTATAATAGATGAGTAATAGAGAGTATAAAAGAGATGTTTTTGCATCTCTTTTTTTTATGTGTAAATAACCACTTTCAGGATAAAAAATAGCATTTTATGCAAACAGACTTGTCCTATTTGATTTGTTTTAATAAGATAGAACTATAGAAAAGGACGGTGCTAATCTATATGATATGTCCAACTTGCCAACATAATGGGACAAGAGTGCTGGATTCCCGCCCTGCGGATGAAGGACGTTCCATACGAAGAAGAAGAGAATGTGAATCCTGTGGTTACCGTTTTACAACTTTTGAAAAAGTAGAAGAAATACCGTTGATTGTTGTAAAAAAAGATGGCGCACGGGAAGAATATAGCAGAGAAAAAATATTAAGAGGCTTGATTCGAGCTTGTGAAAAAAGACATGTTGCCTTAAAAGAGTTGGAAGAAATTACGACAGAGGTAGAAAAAGAAATAAGAAATCAGGGATTTTCTGAAGTAAAAAGTGATTTAATTGGTGAAATGGTTATGGATCGGCTGGCAGAGGTGGATGAAGTTGCCTATGTACGTTTCGCTTCCGTATATCGCCAATTTAAAGATATAAATGTGTTCATTGATGAGTTGAAAGAATTAATTAAAAAAGAGGATTAAGTAGAGCTGAAGACAGTTTCTTTAGCTCTTTTTTCAACTATAAAACCCTGAAGTACGAAAGGTTTGTAGACAATGCAATTTTCATGGATGTTTGTAAATCCTAAAGATAGATATGTCGTATTATATAAAGAAAAATTATCGGAAATGGATCATAAATCCATTCAATATTTATATCAGCCATTAGTTGGAGGATTGGCTGTTTCTTTGTATTTGACCTTATTAAATGAAGTGAATACAGGTAATATGTACTCCAAACAAACGACACACCGTTGGTTAATGGATGTACTGGGTCTGCCGTTGGATGAGATCTTTCAATATCGTAAAAGGCTTGAGGGAATTGGATTGTTAAAGACATACAAAAAGGCTACGCCTGAAGGAAATGTTTTTATTTATGAAATCTTGTGCCCTTTAAGTCCGGACCAGTTTTTTCATGATGATTTGCTGCCTATTTATCTGAAACAAAAGCTTGAATCCAGGCATTATGAACGACTGCTCTCCATGTTTGCGGATAAACGAATTCCGGACGATTATGAGGAGATTACCCAGTCATTCAGCGAGGTTTTCGCATCAGAATTTCGCAATCCAAGAGAAATGGTCAATCCAGAGTCAGATGCAAAAACTCAGTTCTTTTCAAAAGAACCACCGGGTTACACGCATAATTTCATTGAACAATTCGATTTCGAATTATTATTCGCCACTCTTAAAAATAGTTTTATATCTAGAAAAGCATTTACTCCCAATGTGATTGAAGCTATTGCGATGCTCTCTTTCTTATATAAAATCAGCGTGGTTGATATGAGCAAATTGATTTTAAGATGCCAAAATGAACATAATGAAATTGATATAGACGAGCTTAGAAACTGTGCTCGAGAATTTTTCCACATTAATCACGGTGAGGAAATGCCAACATTGATTGAACGGAAACAGCCAGAGTATGAGCGTACGATCGTAGAGCCAAAAACACCGGAGGAACATTTGCTATATACCTTTGAAACGACTTCTCCATTGGAATTTTTAGTCAGTCTTTCACAAGGAGCAATGCCTTCAGACAATGACCTGGCCTTAGTAGAAAAAGTTATGGTCAATCAAAAGCTTCCACCGGGTGTAGTCAATGTCCTTCTGCATTATGTCATGTTAAAATCAGATATGAAATTGCAACCAAATTATGTGGAAACAATTGCATCGCATTGGGCAAGAAAAAATATCACGACTGTGCGTGAAGCGTATGAAACCGCATTGAGTGAACATAAGAAATATCAAACCTGGGCTCAGGATAAGAAAACGAAGACAAATAAATCTACACGCCGTCCAACGAATAGTGGCAGGAAGGAAATCATTCCTGAATGGCTGGATGAAACGAAGAAGAAAGAACCGGTTGCCCAGTCCAGCGAAATTGCTGAGCGGGTAAGAAAATTAAAGGAAAAATTACAAAACGAAAATACTAAATAAAGCAGGAGGTGTGCAGTGATGAGAAATATACAGGATGCATTAAATAGACTCGGAAATCGTGAAAGCTTTCAAAAAAGAATGGATGAAATGAGGAATATCGTCTTAAAAGATCCCGATGTCCGTTTATTTATAAATGAACACAGCAGCGAGCTGACAAGCGACATGATTGAGAAGAGTATGAATAAGCTCTATGAGTTTTCGATGCAAACAAAGACATGTGATCACTGTCCGTCTTTATCCGAATGTAAAAATATTATTTCGGGGCATACTCCGCGTTTGTTTATTCAAGGAAAGCGGATTGATGTTACCTATGAACCTTGTCATAAAAAACGGATACAGGAAGAGAGAAATCGGCTGCGTAAGCTGATTCATGCCAGCCATGTTCCAAAAGAAATTGTGGAAGCTTCTTTTTCTAATTTAATTTGGGATGATTTTACGACTGAAGCACGTGTAGAAGCGGTTGAAAAGGCGAAGAATTTTGTTGACTCCTATAAAAATGGTGTTCGGCATAAAGGTCTTTATTTATATGGTGAATTTGGGGTAGGTAAAACCTATTTGCTTGGGGCCATTGCAAATGCACTCTCTGAAGCAGGTGTATCGTCCCATATCGTGTATTGGCCGGAATATTTAAGAGAATTAAAAGGCTCATTCGCGGAAAATTCCTATAATCAAAAAGTGGATGCTTTAAAGGATGTTCCTGTTTTGATGATTGATGATATTGGAGCCGAAACGATGAGTGCTTGGTCACGTGATGATGTTTTGGGTCCTATTCTTCAATACCGAATGCATGAGAACCTTCCAACCTTCTTTACTTCTAATTTCAATATCAAAGAATTGGAACATCATTTCACGTATTCACAGCGTGGAGAAGAAGAACGGGTTAAAGGGAAACGAATTATGGAGCGAATCCGTAATTTGACGGTTCCGATTGAAATGGACGGCAAAAATCGCAGAGATTAAAAGTAAAATGAAAAATGATCAAAGAGGCAGACCGCCAAACGGACTGCCTCTTCTTTTTGTCATTCGCTGACCGATAAATTATGAGTAAACCCATTGTTATAAATTAAATCAAATTAAACGAAAAGATGAAGAAATTATATCCATTTGTCTTGATGCTTTTATTTCATCTAATTTTATCCATTCATTCTAAAGGATTGCCCTGTCCCATATATATAAAACTAGGAGTTCCGATAGTCTGGAGGGATAGGGTTGCTTACGATGTATTTTGATTCACAGGAAGAACAGAATACTTGGCAGATTCGATTTAAGAAAAACGATTTTTTTATTCGACAGGCAATTTATTCTGTTAATGAAGATGGTCAAAAGTCTGTCTCCTTTCTTTGGGATCCGGATCAAGAGGAAATTTTTTGTCATGCACTCATTGAGGCTTTATATACATTTTTCTCTACCTATCATCTAGAATATAAAATTCGGGATGTGATTCGGAAACGATATTTCTATGAGGATGAAGATGAAATTGGCCAAATTGCAGAAATGGCATTGCTCATGTGGGATGGTGAAGCTGCCTATTGCGGAGATTATTATCTTCCAGATCAACTTAAAGATCAGGTAAAGGTACTCCTGCGACAAGTAGTTGAACAGAAGATCGACTTTTCGTTTCAATCATTATGGAATTTTCGTTTTAAGGATATTCAGTCATCGCTTGTCTCGTTGGTTGGATATGCTATCGACGAATACAAACTCGAACAGGATTATCAGGAATTTATCTCTGTATTGAGGGGGTTAATTGGAGAGCGGGATGCACAGGTTGAGGAAATTCATTTAGTCTACCATGAGGAGTTTCAATTTTATAATCATCATTTTCAACGGATTTCAAAACAAGATATCCTAAAAGCGATTGACCGTAAATTGATGGCGGAGAATCCGATGTTTATAGATTCAAATACCATCGCACCACTTGTTTCGCTAGCCCCAAAACGAATTCATATATACGCAGATGATGAAGATAATCGAATTATCGCGACGCTGAGAAAGATTTTTGAAGAAAGAATTCTTTTATTCCGTATGAGTTATTTTTATGAGCAGGTTAAACAGGTAGAAGAACGTTCATAATAAAAAAGAAAAAGAATCAATCTTGCTTTTGTCCTCATTAGCTTTTATAATAACCTACATACAAGTTTTATAATCGATAGGTTACGATAAGGATATGAGTGTTTTAAAAAGCTGTGTACAGAGAGGGGAGCCAGTGGCTGCAAGCTTCCTCATAGACTTGAAATACTTACCACCTTTGAACTTCAGCCAGGAAAACAATAATGTGATTATTGGCTGACGGGAACTCCGTTAAAAGATACAAGTGCCGGAACAGCTGGACATCAGCGCCGGAATTTGGGTGGAACCGCGGGTTTATTATGCAGTGTGCGATAGCTCGTCCCTTATATTTTTAAGGGACGGGCTTTTTATTATGTAGAAAAAAGGAGTGGCTCACATGGCTGAAATGATTAAAATAACATTTCCAGATGGTGCGGTAAAGGAATTTGAATCTGGAATCACAACTGAGCAAATTGCTTCTTCCATTAGTTCTGGATTAAAGAAAAAAGCAATTGCAGGTAAAGTAAATGGTGCTTTGTATGATTTACGCAGAGAAATCACAGAGGATGCCTCAGTAGAGATTGTAACTCCGGACCAACCGGAAGCTCTGGAAGTATTGCGCCACAGTACAGCGCATTTATTGGCACAGGCAGTTAAACGTATTTACAAAGATGTGAAATTTGGCGTAGGTCCGGTTATTGAAGGTGGCTTCTATTATGATATGGATTTAGAAAACTCCATTACACCGGAAGATCTTCCTCTAATTGAAAAAGAAATGAAGAAAATTATTAATGCAAACATTGACATTGTACGTAAAGAAGTCAGCCGTGCTGAAGCGAAACGTCTATTCGAAGAAATTGGCGATGAGTATAAGCTGGAATTAATCGATGCAATTCCTGAAGATGAAACAGTCACTATTTATGAACAAGGTGAATTCTTTGACCTTTGCCGTGGAGTTCATGTACCTTCAACTGGCAAAATTAAAGAATTTAAATTATTGAATATTGCGGGTGCCTACTGGCGTGGAGACAGCGATAATAAAATGCTTCAACGTGTCTATGGAACAGCATTCTTCAAGAAAGAAGATTTGGACGAGCATTTACGCCTGTTAGAAGAAGCGAAAGAGCGTGACCACCGCAAAATTGGGAAAGAGCTTGATTTATTCATGAACTCCCAATTAATTGGACAAGGTCTTCCATTATGGCTTCCAAAAGGTGCTACAATTCGCCGTGTCATTGAGCGCTATATTGTAGATAAGGAACAAAAACTTGGCTATGACCATGTCTATACACCAATTATGGGTAGTGTAGATCTATACAAAACATCCGGTCACTGGGATCACTATCAGGAAAATATGTTCCCGGTAATGGATATGGATAATGAACAGTTAGTTCTTCGTCCGATGAACTGCCCGCATCACATGATGATTTATAAAAATGATATTCACAGCTATCGTGAACTTCCGATTCGTATTGCGGAACTAGGAACCATGCATAGATATGAAATGTCCGGTGCATTGGCAGGCCTGCAAAGGGTACGTGGAATGACATTGAACGATGCTCACGTGTTTGTACGACCTGACCAAATTAAAGATGAGTTCAAACGTGTCGTTACATTAATCCTTGAAGTGTATAAAGACTTCGGAATGGAAAACTACTCCTTCCGTCTTTCTTACCGTGATCCGGCTGATACGGAAAAATACTTTGATGATGATGCCATGTGGGAAAGAGCTCAATCCATGCTGAAAGAAGCGATGGACGAGATGGGCCTTGACTATTACGAAGCTGAAGGCGAAGCAGCTTTCTACGGACCTAAATTGGATGTTCAAGTGAAAACTGCGCTTGGAAAAGATGAAACTCTTTCCACAGTACAGCTTGATTTCTTGCTTCCTGAGCGTTTTGATCTTACGTATGTTGGAGAAGATGGCAAGCAGCATCGTCCGGTGGTTATTCACCGTGGTGTTGTTTCAACAATGGAACGTTTCGTTGCGTTCTTGATTGAAGAATACAAAGGAGCTTTCCCTACTTGGTTGGCGCCAGTTCAGGTTCAGGTTATTCCTGTTTCTCCAGATGTCCATCTTGATTATGCAAAAGAAATTGAAGCTGGACTACAACGAGCAGGTTTGCGTGTAGAAGTAGATTTACGCGATGAGAAAATGGGCTATAAAATCCGTGAAGCTCAAATGTTAAAAATCCCTTACATGCTTGTAGTTGGAGATCAAGAACAGGAAAACGGCAAAGTTAACGTACGTAAGTATGGTGAACAAAAATCAGAAACGATGCCATTTGATGAGTTCTTGACTATGATTAAAGCTGAATTGAAATAATTTCTTAGAAGAAATAGGGACCTACCATTCAGGTAGATCCCTATTTTTATTGGAATACCGGGATCTTGATGCTTCTTTAATAGTAGAGTCTTATTAGATATTGACGATTGTTTAGAAGTAAAAGTTGAACAAGCCTGTTAAAAAGAAATAAGCATTATCAGATTCCTCGCTTTTTAATCTTTATACAAAAACCTCTTGCCACAGAGTACTTTATTTGATAAAATAACTTTTGTTGTCATTTACGAATGAGCTTCTATTGACATTATACAGCGAAACATGTTAAAATGATTTTTAGTGAGCAAATTAAATACGACACATAAGTAAGCAGAAGCACCCGCTTCTCACCTGTTTGACGCTTTTTAGAGTAGTTAACTGGTTCAATTGATATAATCAGACGGTATGTCTTTTTATGGGCGGGTGTGCATGCACCGGCCTTTTTTATATGTTAAAAAGCATTGTGAAGTACAATTTGCTAAAAAATCTTGGAGGTGGCTTATTATTAGCAAACAAGACATGATCTTAAACGAAGGCATACGTGCCCGGGAAGTACGTCTAGTTGATCAAAATGGTGAGCAGCTTGGAATTAAATCCCGCAATGAAGCATTAGAAATTGCTACACGCGTGAATTTGGATCTCGTGCTGGTTGCACCGAACGCAAAGCCTCCTGTCGCCCGTATTATGGACTATGGAAAGTTCCGTTTCGAGCAACAGAAGAAGGAAAAAGAAGCTAGAAAAAACCAAAAAACGATTAGTTTAAAAGAGGTTCGTTTAAGCCCAACTATCGACGAGCATGACTTTAATACGAAGCTTCGCAACGCTATTAAGTTCCTTGAAAAAGGAGATAAGGTGAAAGCAAGCATACGTTTTAAAGGACGGGCTATTACACATAAAGAAATCGGGCAGCGCGTGTTAGTTCGCTTTGCAGAGGAATGTAAAGAAGTGGCTACTGTGGAAACAGCGCCAAAAATGGACGGACGTAGCATGTTCTTGATTTTAGCACCGAAAAACGAAAAGTAATGTTTCGAGGAGGAAATTTCCCATGCCAAAAATGAAAACTCACAGAGGCGCTGCAAAGCGATTCAAAAAAACTGGTTCTGGTAAGCTTAAGCGCAGCCATGCTTACACAAGCCACTTATTCGCTAACAAATCTACTAAAGCTAAACGTAAATTACGTAAAAGTGGAATGGTTAGTTCCGGAGATTTCAAACGCATTCGTCATCTATTAGACAATATCAAGTAATTGAGAACGCTCAATTTTAGGAGGAATTAGATATGCCACGTGTTAAAGGCGGTACAGTGACGCGCAAACGTCGTAAAAAAGTATTAAAGCTAGCTAAAGGTTATTTCGGTTCAAAACATACATTATACAAAGTTGCTAATCAACAAGTAATGAAATCCTTGCAATATGCATTCCGCGATCGTCGCCAAAAGAAACGCGACTTCCGTAAATTATGGATTACTCGTATCAATGCAGCAGCTCGCATCAACGGTCTTTCTTACAGCCGTTTAATGCACGGTTTGAAACTTGCTGGTATCGAAGTAAACCGTAAAATGCTTGCTGAGCTTGCAGTTAGCGATGCAGCAGCATTTGCTCAATTAGCAGAGACAGCTAAAAAAGAACTTAATAAATAATGATAAGAGGCGCTTCTCAAAGGTTTGAGAGCGCCTTTTTATATGGGGAGTGGGGACAATATGAAAGCGATACTGATAGGTTATTTTATCATGATCAACTTGGCCTTACTATTAACGATGAAAATAGATAAAAATCGAGCTAAAAGTAATCAATATCGTATAAGCGAGAAAACGTTATGGATTCTAGCGTTGGTTGGAGGAGCGATTGGCGGAACTCTGGGAATGCAGTTATTTCGCCATAAAACAAAACATATAGCTTTTACAGTGGGATTTCCTGTATTGGCGATAGTAGATGTCATCATTGTCGGTATTCTTTTGTCTATACAGTCATAAATATGCAAGTGAACATATATTAATAAGTAAGCCAAGTATTAATCATCATAGTAAGGCAGAATGGGGTGTAAATATGGACTACGACTACACCATGTTGCTTGCTTTTATTGAGGCAGGCGGTTTTTGGTCGCCTCTTATCTTTGTAGTTTTCCATATAGTAAGGCAATATATTTTTATTCCGGTAGCCGTTGTTTGCATGGCAGGCGGGATTTTGTTTGGTGCCGTTTTCGGCACTCTATTATCGTTAATTGGATTATGGCTATCATCAATTGTATTTTATTTTATGATTATTAAAATGCCGAAATTGCAGCGTAAGCTAGAAAAGCTCGATGAACGTACGTTGAAATTTGGAGGCAGGATAAATGTGAAACAGGCAAGTGTTTTAAGACTGATTCCCTTTATTCATTTCCATCTCTTAAACTTTTATTTGATTGGGAACAGTAAAGGCTTGGCTGATTATGCAAAAGCAGTTTTCTGGTCTAACATTCCATTGGCATTCTTTTATACGGTATTTGGCCATTCTATTGCCAAGTTCTCGCCAACAATGATGTTAATTATCCTTACGGCATTGGTTCTCCTGCTCTTTTTTCTCAGAGAAAAGAAGGTTATTATCAAATGGAGTGAATTCTTTAGTCATACCTGAGGCAGTCTGTTAAACTTATCAGCGGGGATAAGTTTGGCAGGCTTTTTTTAATGAGATCTTTGAAAAAAGTTGTTAAAGCTATAGCGTGAATAAAGGTTTCGAAACAAAGAAGAAGGTATGAAGGATAGGCTAAAAGAGTGCTGATTCAATCATAATAGAGGCTAATGAGGTTATGAGATCTTCCTAAAGTTTTTAGGACTTATGTATAATAATAAGATAAGCAGATAAAACATATAAAATGAGATACATATTTAAGGAGGATACTCTTTATGAAACATCTTGATGATACGCTCACTATGCTGAAAGAGTTAACTGACGCAAATGGGATTGCAGGTAATGAAGAGGAACCGAGAAAAGTTATGAAAAGGCTGATTGAACCGTATGCCGATAAAATCACGTATGATGGAATCGGAAGTCTGGTTGCAGAAAAAACAGGCGAGTCTAATGGTCCGCGGATTATGATTGCTGGGCACCTTGATGAAGTTGGTTTTATGGTTACCCGTATTGACGACAAAGGCTTCATCTTTTTCCAAACAATTGGGGGTTGGTGGTCTCAGGTTATGCTTTCTCAGCGTGTAACGATCACCACTTCCAAGGGTGAACAAATTACGGGCTTGATTGGTTCTGAGCCGCCTCATATCCTTACGCCTGAAGCAAGAAAGAAACCAGCAGATATCAAACATATGTTCATTGATATAGGAGCTGCAAGTCGGGATGAAGTGCTGGAATGGGGAATCCGGCCAGGAGATATGGTTACTCCATATTGTGAATTTACAGTCATGAGAAATGAAAAAATGCTAATGGCCAAAGCATGGGATAATCGGATTGGGTGCGCTGTTGCGATAGAGGCATTGAAACGTTTAAAAGGAGAGACCCATCCGAATACTGTTTTTGGTGTGGGAACTGTTCAAGAAGAGGTTGGACTGCGTGGTGCTAAAACCGCTGCTAATTATGTTCAGCCAGATATTGCGATTGCTGTAGATGTAGGTGTGGCAATCGATACACCTGGATTATCTGAAAAAGACGGTTTAACGAAAGCAGGCGACGGACCGGGACTCGTTTTATATGATGCAAGCTTGGTTACTCATAAAGGCTTGAGAGAATTTATTGTACGTGTAGCAGAAGAAATGAATATCCCTTATCAATTTGATCATATACCTGGCGGGGGAACAGATGCTGGATCATTTCATGTGAGCGGCACAGGAATCCCCTCCATTGCGATTACGATTCCTACGCGTTATATTCATTCCAATGCGGGAGTTTTAAACCGTGATGATTATGAAAATACGGTGACTCTTATTGTCGAGCTGATTAAACGTTTGAACCAAGAAATGGTGAATAAGATTGTGTTTGATTAAGCAACTGCCCTGAAAATATAAGAACGATGATGGAGAAGGCTCCGTCATCGTTCTTTCATTATTTACTAAGCGCACTTTCTAAAAGGTGGAGCATTTCGTTTTTTTCATTGTCGGAGGCTTTTTGCCAAATAAGCTCAAATAAGACACCGAGACCTGGCAGCATTTTTTCTTCGCCGCTTTGGATAGCATCTACAATAGTAGCTTCGAGCTCATCCTGAGTATTGCCTGTTACATTGTGGATAATTGCATTTCTTAGATTCAAATTCATGTATATTCCCTCCTCTAATTCTAGTCTCACTTTAGTTTTGCTATTCTTTCCTTTTTCTATGTATGGAATTTCGGCTATAATGAAAGAACGTTTAATAAGAAGGTGACCATATTGAAATATATTGAATCTATGCAAAATGCACGTGTAAAGCATTGGAAAAAACTTTTAACAAAAAAAGACAGAGATAAAAGTGGTCTGTTCCTTGTGGAAGGGTTTCATTTAGTGGAAGAGGCTTTAGCACATGGGTTAGTGGAAGAACTCATTTTAAAGGAAGGTACTGATTTACCACTCACATGGGATTTGAAAGCTGTTGAATTGTATACCGTACATAAAGATATTTTTAAAGCCATTGCGGATACAGACACACCACAAGGGATAGCGGCTGTTTGTAAGAAACCAACTTTTTCAGACTTGGAAATGGATATTTCGACAGCTTTATTAATCGACCGTGTTCAGGATCCAGGCAATATTGGAACCATGATTCGTACGGCAGATGCAGCGGGCTTTGATGCGGTTATCCTTGGTGACGGTTGCGCGGATCCATACAGCCCGAAAGTGGTTCGCTCCACACAAGGGAGCCTATTCCATATTCCCATTCTTAAAGGCAACCTGGAGACATGGATTGAAAACTTACAGCAATCAGGTGTAAAAGTATATGGCACTGCTTTACAGGGAGCAAAGCCCTACAGAGAAATTAGTAAAGCAGATCGTTTCGCGATTCTTGTTGGTAATGAAGGCAGTGGCGTCAGCAAAGAGTTCTTAGCAAAAACAGATCAAAATGTATATATTCCTATTTACGGAAAAAGTGAATCATTGAATGTGGCTGTAGCAGCCGGAATTTTAATGTATGGCCTGAAATAAAGAGTGAATGAACGTTTGAAACTCGCGGCAATATAGATTATAATGAGTAAATAAAATTGGATGATGAAAAGCAAAGATGGGGACTAAGTAACTGTTTGACCACCATACAGGAAAAAGACGCCTGAGACTGAGAGCGTTTTTATGGATAAGGCAAACAAGTGAATTCACCCCCGGAGCTGCAACCGGGACCACAGGCCAAAAGACTTGTGTAAAGGTTAGCCGGCAAATATGCCGTTATTGAATGAAGCGAGCGTTCCTGCACAAATAGGACGTTAACAAGGGTGGTACCGCGATGATAACCTCGTCCCTTTTTGGGGGCGGGGTTTTTTGTTGTTTTCATTTATTGGTTTTCATCAAAGTTTGAATAGGAGGATTTTATTATGCAAGAGAAATTACAAGCATTGCAGCAGGAAGCCTTGGAAAAAGTGCAGGTTGCTGTTGATCTTAAAGGCTTGAATGATGTTCGTGTTGCGTATCTTGGGAAAAAAGGGCCTATCACTGAGGTATTAAGAGGAATGGGCAGCCTTTCTGCGGAAGAGAGACCAAAAATCGGTGCACTTGCCAATGAAGTCAGAGGAGCCATTGCATCTGCCATTGAAGAAAAGCAACATGCATTAGAGGAAGAGGCTGTTAACCAAAAATTGGCAAAAGAGCAAATTGATGTCACTCTTCCAGGTGCACCTGTTAAGAAGGGAAACCATCATCCGTTAACAAAAATTACGGAACAATTGGAAGACCTTTTCCTTGGAATGGGCTACACAGTGGCTGAAGGTCCGGAAGTAGAGCAGGATTATTATAATTTTGAAGCATTGAATCTTCCTAAGAGCCATCCTGCCCGTGATATGCAGGATTCCTTCTACATTACAGAAGAAATTTTAATGCGTACACATACATCGCCTGTACAAGCTCGTACAATGGAAAAGCATGAAGGTAAGGGACCGGTTAAGATCATCTGTCCTGGTAAAGTATATCGTCGTGATAATGATGATGCTACTCACTCTCATCAATTCATGCAAATCGAAGGTCTTGTGGTAGATGAGAATATCACAATGGCTGACTTAAATGGAACGCTCGAAGTATTCGCGAAGAAATTCTTTGGTGAAGATCGTGAAATTCGTCTTCGTCCAAGCTTTTTCCCATTCACTGAGCCTTCAGTTGAAATGGATATCTCTTGTAAAATTTGCAGTGGAAAAGGCTGCTCAGTTTGTAAACAAACGGGCTGGATTGAAATCCTCGGCGGAGGTATGGTTCACCCGAATGTTTTGGAGATGGCCGGATTTGATTCCAAAAAATATACAGGTTTCGCATTTGGTATGGGTGTAGAGAGAATCGCCATGCTGAAATATGGCGTTGATGATATTCGTCATTTCTATACAAATGATGTACGTTTCGGAAATCAATTTCATCGTCACGAGTAAGAATTAGATAGGAGGAAAAGTGATGTTTGTATCATATAGATGGTTACAGGATTATGTTGATTTAGATGGAATCAATGCCAATGAGTTGGCAGAAAAAATTACACGCAGCGGGATTGAAGTAGAGGGTGTAGAATCTCCTGCTGAAGTGATTCAAAATGTGGTAATCGGACATGTACTTGAGAAAGTGCAACACCCTAATGCGGATAAATTAAGTGTATGTAAAGTGGATATCGGTGAAGAAGAACCTGTTCAAATCGTGTGCGGAGCACCAAATGTGGCAGCTGGACAAAAAGTTCCTGTCGCAAAAGTAGGGGCTGTTTTACCGGGTAACTTTAAAATTAAAAAGAGCAAGCTACGCGGCGAAGCATCCCACGGGATGATTTGTTCCTTGCAGGAGCTAGGGATTGAAGCTAAAGTAGTGGCAAAAGAATTCAGCACAGGTATTTTTGTATTCCCAGAAGATGTTGTTCCTGGTACGAATGCACTTGAACAATTAGGATTGGACGATCATATCCTTGAATTGGGTTTAACACCAAACCGTTCTGATTGCTTAAGCATGCTTGGTGTAGCTTATGAAGTAGCTGCTATTTTGGGTAAAGAAGTTAAATTACCTGAAGTAAATGTAAAAACAGGCTCTGAGAAAGCAGAAGACTATGTGACGGTGAAAGTAGATGCACCTGAACAAAATCCTCTTTATATTGCGAAAGTAATTAAAGATGTAAAAGTTGGTCCATCTCCATTATGGCTGCAAAGCCGATTAATGAAGAGCGGCATACGCCCACATAATAATGTGGTTGATATTACGAACTTTATTTTGCTTGAATATGGTCAGCCATTGCACGCGTTTGATTATGACCGTTTGCAATCTAAGGAAATCGTCGTTCGTATGGCTCAGGAAGGTGAAAAGCTAACAACACTAGATGAAGCAGAACGTACGTTAAGCCATGATCATCTGGTCATTACGAATGGAAAAGAAGCTATTGCTCTTGCAGGTGTGATGGGAGGAGCAAATTCTGAGGTTGTAGATGAAACAACAACTGTATTACTGGAAGCAGCTTATTTCGCAGGTGGTCCTGTACGCAAAGCTTCCAAAGACTTTGGCCTACGTTCAGAAGCAAGTGCTCGTTTTGAAAAAGGCGTGGATCCAAATCGCGTACGTGCAGCAGGAGAGCGTGCAGCTGAATTAATCGCAGAGCTTGCTGGCGGAACAGTGCTTGAAGGTGAAGCAGAATTTAATGATATGAAGATTGAAGAAGCTGTGATTAGCATCAGTCTTGGAAAAATTAATAAGGTACTGGGCACATCTTTATCTGTGGACGAAGTGAAGGATATTTTAACGCGCCTTCAATTTGAAATGAAAGTGGATGGAGAAGAATTTGTTATTACTGTACCAACACGTCGTGGAGACATTACGATTCCGGAAGATATTATTGAAGAAGTAGCAAGGCTTTACGGATACGATAATCTTCCAAAAACATTACCGGTTAGTGCTTCAAAACCAGGTGTATTAACTCCTTATCAAATGAAGCGCCGCGTTGTACGCCGTTATTTGGAAGAAGCCGGTTTAATGCAAAATGTTACGTACTCTTTAACATCTGCTGAAAAAGCAACTATGTATACATTGGAGCAACGTGAAAGTATTCGTTTGGCAATGCCAATGAGTGAAGAAAGAAGCACACTTCGCTTGAGCCTGATTCCTGGTTTGCTGGATGTTTTAAAACATAATGTAGCGCGTCAAAATGAAAATATGGCTGTTTATGAAACAGGTGCTGTTTTCCTTAAAACGTCTGAAGCAGAGCTTCCGGAAGAAAAAGAACATCTTGCAGGTGCAGTAACAGGTCTATGGAACATGAATTTATGGCAAGGAGAGAAGAAGAAAGTAGACTTCTATGTCGTAAAAGGAATCCTTGAAGGTTTATTCCGCAAGTTAGGTGTAGAGCAACGTATTGAATGGAAACAGGCGGTTATAGAAGGAATGCATCCAGGACGTACAGCTGAATTGCTTTTAGATGGAGAGTTACTTGGTTTCGTTGGTCAAATCCATCCGAAAGTTGAAAAAAAAGAAGACTTAAAAGAAACCTATGTATTTGAATTGTCTCTTTTAAAACTATTAACTGTAGAACAAGAACCAATTCAATATACCGCTATCCCAAGATTCCCATCTATAACACGTGATATTGCGTTAGTCGTAAATTCCGAAGCGGTAGCAGGGGAAATCAGTACGATCATCAAAGAAGCGGGCGGAAAACTATTAAAAGAAGTCCACTTATTCGACTTATACGAAGGAGAGAGAATGGAAGAAGGCAAAAAATCATTAGCATTCTCCCTAAAATACTTCGATCCAGAAAAAACACTAACAGACGAAGAAGTAACCAAAGCCCACAACAAAGTCCTCTCAGCAGTAGAAGAAAAAGCAGGAGCACAATTGAGAGGGTAACAAGAAAATCTGAGACGACTGTTCAGGCCCGAAAAGCATAAGAGAGAGTCACGTAGGGAGTGTTATTCTCCCGCAGTGACTATCCTTATGACTCGAGGGACTAGGAGTAGAAGCTAGATCTGACGAAAAGATGAAATGCTTTGGTCAAAAGCGAGGAGCATAAGACAGAGGCTCGGAGGGGACGGTTTCCCCCGCAGAGGTTATGCTTATATCCCGAGCTTTTAGCCACGGAAGCTGGATCACTTGAAAAAGCTGAAACGGCTCGCCCAGAAGCGAGGAGCATAAGACAGAGGCACGAAGGGGAGATTTCCCCCGTAGTGGCTATGCTTATGTCCCGAACTCCTAGGCCTAGAAGCTGGATCTGCCGAAAGGCTGAGACGACTGTACTAAGGAACAAAGACTAAAGGACGCCACATTGTGTGGCAACGTCTTTGTGACCTATTCTTATAGGCGTTTAGAGATGATAGTCAGCTCCCCCTAATTATGGAGTGATACATCCAATAAAAAAAGATTGCTGCAACAGCAATCTTTTTTTGTTTATGTAAATTTAGACGACCGAACCATTCAAATCGAGGTTTACAAAAAAAAGCCAATGGATCGCATTCTTTTTATTTTACAATGAGCCTTTCTCTAATTTGATTGAATTCCTCTTTAAATTTAGTGCTATATTGTTCGATTTTTTCACGTCGCTCTTTTGAACGCTTTTCTTTCATTTTTAGCTTTGCTTCGTGTTCTAATTCTTTCTGTACTCGACGGGCATGATCTAATTCATCCTGAATAGTACTCGCGCGGTATCTGACAATAACTGTATCATATGGATTGATTATTTTATTATAGGAGGATTCCTCTTCTTCTTGTATAACTGCTATCACTGCTATATCTCCTTCTTTCATTCTTGTAGAGACAGTATATAGCAAACCATCCTCAGCCTTAGCATCATTTAAATCTATTAAGGAACCAAAGCCCGCACCTATACCCATACCCAATAGAATGCCAATTGGGCCGCCGAGTAATCCGAGAACCCCTCCAATAAGTCCGCCTAACAGGGTATCATCACTTGTTTGACTGCCAGTATTGAAGCCGTCTTTTACAATAATTTCCCCATCAACTTTCTTTAGTAAAACTGCTTGTGAGAGGACAAAATCTTTTTCGAGTACATGACTTCTTTTTAGCTCAGATAAAGCCTGGTAGGCTTCACTCTCAACCTTAAAAAAACTTACCACCACATTCTCCATTACTGTTTTACCTCTTTCCTATAAAAATTCGCTTTCTTATTCCCCTTAAGCAAGGCAGTAAACTGGTAAGTTTTACTTTGTTTTTAATCGAGTTTACTAAATGGTTGAGGATTAGCCGATTTATGAGTTGAATCGGCCGGAATCAGGTGGAGATCGGCTGGATTCCAACCAAGATTGGCTGGATTATGGATGAAGTTGGCTCAATTATTTGTAAGTTCGGCTCGATAGCCGTCTATTTGAAGTTAGATATCATAAAGCAGGGTTGTGTAGATTAATTTTTCAGCTAAAAAGGATCCATGATATGAAATTACCTATATGCAGGGTGGTTTTTATCTCTCTATAAGGCGATTAGCCGATTTATGAGTTGAATCGGCCGGAATCAGGTGGAGATCGGCTGGATTTCAACCAAGATTGGCTGGATTATGGTTGAAGTTGGCTCGATTATTTGTAAGATCAGTTCAAGCTGTCTATCCGATGTTAGTTTTTAGAAAAAACAGCCTATCCAGGACCTGGAAAAATCGTTTCTAATCAATTTCAGCATAAAAAAACTCGGTCCTAAAGCAATCATGCTTCTGGCCGAGTCTTTGGTTATAGTCCGATTCGTTTTACGAGTTTTCGTGCCTTTTCTGTATTAGCAAAATGGAGTTTAGCGAAGGCGTTTAATTGGCTTTCTCCTTTTTTAGCCATAAAGACAGCAGCAGTTTCATCGACTTTTGAGCTGGCTCCTTTTGGGATGGTCATTCCTGCCTGCTCGCTAAGAAGATCCATATGCTTTAAGAAAGCATAGCGGGCAATGACGGATGCGGCCGCAACAGCTGTGGATATACCTTCCGCTTTTGTACTGAAATATAAAGGCACTTCACGTTTTCCGTTCGTATTGGTATGTCGAAAATAAATATCGGGTTCACAAAATTGGTCAATGAGAATACCGTCTGGTTTTGTTCCTTCTAATTTGGTTAGTAAGTGGGTGATGGCTTGCTCGTGGAGCATGGCCTTCATTTTTCCCTGGCTCATCCCTTTTTGCTGCAGGCTATTATACTTCTCATTTTTTAGCACAAGCAGACTGTATGGGATCATCCCTGTAATTTTTTTACCGAGGATTAATATTTGTGGATCGCGTATTGTTTTGGAATCACGTATTCCCATGTTTTCAAGTTCCCGAATGTGTTCCTTGCTAACATAGGCAGCTGCAACTGTTATCGGACCGAAGTAATCGCCAGTTCCCGCTTCATCCGTTCCAATAATACTTAACTCATTGATTGTATGGGGAGGCCGATAGATATGGTCGGATACACTTCTTTTTTTAACTGGTGAATTTTTTTTAGTAGCACTGACTGTTCCATTACTCCATTTGCTTACTTCTGAATCAGAAACAGCTCCTTGGAATAAAACCTTACCTGATTGATAGCCAGTTATCGTCATTCCATTCCGTTTAGCTGAGAAAACCGCTCCGGGTGGTGTTTTGGGTACTAGAGAATCAATATAATGGGCCTTCATTTTTAAGAGAGTTTCTTTTGATACAACAATAACAGTATTCGCCATTTTTCTACTCCTCTTTAGCTAAAATTCCGTCCTTTCAAATAAAAGGACGGAACTTTATGTATATGATATTTTTATGAATGATAGTAGTTTTTATCAAGTAATACCAAGAATTTGGTTTTCATGTTATGATAGTAGACAGGATTTTTATGTTTATGATTGGAGGCAATCACCTTGTCTGATAAAAACAGGGTAAACGTTGAGATATATGGACAACAATACACCATTGTAGGGGATGAATCAACTTTTCATTTACGACAAGTTGCCCACTCGGTGGATGATAAAATGCGCGAAATCGGTCAAAAAAACCCGAACTTGGATACGACAAAATTGGCTGTATTAACTGCGGTTAATGCCATGCATGAATATTATAAGTTATTAGAGAAAATTGAAGGATTAGAATTAGAATTAAAACAACAGAAGAAATGAGGATATTATGGTTACACTATTGATATTAATAGCTTTGACCATGGGTTTTTTTATTGGCTTAAGAAGGGGACTGATTTTACAGCTCGTTCACTTGTTAAGTTTTATTATTGCCTTGGTAGTAGCTAAATTATTTTATAAAGATCTTGGTCCGAAGCTTGAAATGTGGGTCCCATTTCCATCATCTGCAGATTCTGATTCGACCCTTAACATGCTGTTCAATATAGGTGATTTAGACTCAGCCTTCTATAATGCAATTGCGTTTTTCATCTTATTTATAGCTGTTAAAATCGTCTTGCAAATAATAGGATCCATGCTGGACTTTCTTGCACATTTGCCTCTTTTACGACAATTTAATCAATTGGCGGGCGGGGCTTTAGGTTTTGTAGAAACCTATTTAGGTGCGTTTATTATTCTATTTATTCTTGCTATGCTGCCTATTGAATCCTTGCAAAATATGATTCAAAACTCTTCTTTAGCGAAAACAATTATTATGGACACTCCATTCTTATCTGATTGGGTAACAAAGTTGTGGTTCCATCCATTTTCATGACTTCCTCTTCCAACAGGGAAGTCATTCTTTTTAGTATCTGAATTTAGCTTGTATATAATGAGGGGTATAGGTATCTTTTAAAATGAATAAACGGGTAGGTGCCAGATATGAGCGTAAATAAAAAAGATGTCATAAAATTATTGGAAACAGTAGCCATATATATGGAATTAAAGGGAGAAAACCAATTTAAAGTATCTGCTTTCCGGAAAGCGGCACAGGCGCTGGAAGTGGATGAGCGAAGTTTGACTGAGATAGATGATTTTACAAAATTGAGCGGTATTGGCAAAGGAACAGCAGCTGTCATTACAGAATATATCGAAACAGGCTCCTCAGAGGTACTCAAAGAGCTGCAAGAGGAAGTGCCGAAAGGGTTAATTCCTCTTCTACGTCTGCAAGGCCTTGGTGGAAAGAAGATTGCCAAGCTTTATAAAGAACTAAATATAACAAATGCTGAAGAACTTCAAAAAGCTTGTGAGGAAGGGAAGGTCAGTAAACTGGCCGGCTTTGGTAAGAAGTCTGAAGAAAATATATTAGAAGCCATTAAAACAATGGGGACCAAACCAGATCGTCTGCCTTTGGCTGTTATGCTTCCGATTGTGGAAGATATCGAAATGAAACTGCAGGCAATGGAAGATATTATTCGCTTTTCGAGAGCCGGCAGTGTAAGGCGTGGACGCGAGACGATAAAAGATCTGGACTTCATTATAGCGACGGACAATCCATCAAGTGTGAAGGAGCAGATCCTTTCCCTTACAAATATTGACCATATTGTTGCAGCAGGTGATACTAAGGTGTCTCTTGCTTTAGCATATGATTATGAAATTGCAGTCGATTTCAGAATGGTAAAGCCAGCTGAGTTTGCAACAGCATTGCACTATTTTACCGGTTCTAAAGACCACAATGTACGTTTACGACAATTAGCGAAAGAACGCGGTGAAAAGGTAAGCGAATATGGCGTTGAGAATTTAGAAACTGGGGAAGTAAAAACATTTGATAGTGAAGAAGAATTATTCGGCCATTTTGGCTTGCCTTATATTCCTCCGCAAATTAGACAAGATGGAACTGAAATTGAAAAGTTTCATGCTGATTATGATTTGATTTCTCTGGAGGATATAAAAGGTGATCTTCATATGCATACGACCTGGAGTGACGGCTCCCATACATTAAGGGAAATGGTGGAGGCTTGTCGTGCCAAAGGATACCGCTATATGGCAATTACCGATCATTCTCAATATTTAAAAGTGGCAAACGGGTTGACACCTGAGAGAGTTCTGAAACAAAAAGAAGAAATCAGGAAATTGAATGAGGAATATGATGACATCATGATCTTATCTGGGATTGAAATGGACATACTTCCAGACGGAACCTTAGATTTTGATGATGAGATCCTGGAACAATTGGATATTGTGATTGCTTCTATTCATTCCTCTTTCTCACAGCCGCAGGAAGTAATTATGGAACGCTTGAAAACAGCATTAAGAAATAAACACGTAGATATTATCGCACATCCAACAGGCAGAGTTATTGGGCGCAGAGACGGTTATGCAGTGGATATGGATTTACTCATTCAACTGGCTAAAGAAACCAATACAGCGCTTGAGTTAAATGCAAATCCCAATCGTCTTGATTTAGCAGCGGAGAATGTTAAAAAAGCTCAGGATGCCGGTGTGAAGATCATTATTAATACAGATGCACACAGCATTGATATGCTGGAGAATATAGATGTGGGTGTAGCGAATGCCCAGCGTGGTTGGTTAAAGAAAGAAACCGTATTAAACACTCAATCGGAGGATGACTTTTTAAGATTCCTCGGTAGAGACTAACAGAAAAAGGTAAGGAGGATCTTTCTCCATGCAAGATAAAGTATTTAAAACACTCGAGTTTACAAAGATCATTGCTCAATTACAAAAGCATGCATCTTCCAGCTTGGGAAAGAATTTAAGTGAACAATTAACGCCGAACACCGATTTAGAAGAGGTGAGGCGTTCTCAATTTGAAACAGACCAGGCAGCGACGTTGTACCGCTTAAAGGGCAATGTACCGCTTGGGGGAATATTTGATATTCGTTCTCATATTAAACGTGCGCGTATAGGCGGGGTCCTTAGTCCAGTAGAATTAATGGAAACCTCCAGTACACTTCGAGCAGGTCGAAATTTACGCAGATTTTTGGAAGATATGCAGGAAGCGGAGATTGAACTTTCTATTCTCTATGAATATAAAGACCAATTAGTAAGTCTAAATGATTTAGAAAAAGATATAAATATGGCAATTGGCGACAATGGAGAGGTTCTGGACTCAGCCAGTGATACGCTGAGACATTTACGTCAGCAATTGCGTACAAATGAAGCCAGAGTTAGAGAAAAGCTGGAAAGTATGATTCGTTCCAGTAATGCTGCTAAGATGTTATCAGATACGATTGTAACGATTCGAAATGATCGGTTTGTTATTCCTGTCAAACAGGAGTACAGAAGTCATTACGGCGGGATTATTCATGATCAATCTGCGTCAGGACAAACGCTGTTTATTGAGCCGCAGTCCATTGTCCAATTAAATAATACGTTGCAGGACATTCGTGTGAAAGAAAGCAGAGAGGTTGAACGTATCCTAACCATGCTATCAAATGTGGTGGGAGAGCATGCGGAGGACATCTTACTGAATGTCTCGATTCTGGCTAAGCTTGATTTTGCATTTGCGAAGGCGAAATATGCCAAAGCCATTCATGCATCCATGCCGATTATGAACAATCAGGGAATCATTAAGCTTAAAAAGGCAAGACATCCACTTATTCCAAGAGAAGAAGTAGTTGCTAACGATATCATCCTTGGAGAGACTTATGGGACTATGGTGATCACTGGGCCAAATACAGGTGGTAAAACGGTCACGTTAAAAACGGTCGGTCTTTGTACATTGATGGCAATGGCAGGTTTACATGTACCAGCTATGGACGGTTCTGAATTAGCTGTTTTCAAATCCGTATATGCTGATATCGGAGATGAACAGTCTATTGAGCAGAGCTTGAGTACATTTTCCTCTCATATGGTAAATATTGTTGAAATCCTTGAGACCTTGGATTATGAATCGCTCGTATTATTTGATGAGCTTGGTGCTGGAACGGACCCTCAAGAAGGGGCAGCACTTGCTATATCTATTCTGGATGAAGCCCATACACGTGGAGCAAAAGTCATTGCTACTACTCATTATCCTGAATTAAAAGCCTATGGATATAATAAAGAAGGTGTCAGAAATGCGAGTGTGGAATTTGATGTTGAAACGCTTAGTCCAACATATCGTCTTTTGATTGGAGTACCAGGGCGAAGCAATGCTTTTGAGATTTCTACGAAGTTAGGATTAAACGATCGGATTATTCGCAATGCTCGCGGAATGGTCGGAGCAGAGTCCAATAAGGTTGAAAACATGATTGCATCATTAGAAACCTCCCGTAAAGAAGCCGAAAAGGACTGGCAGGAAGCGGAAGAATACTTGAAGGATGCAGAACGTTTGCATACAGATTTGCAAAAACAATTAATGGAGTATCAGGATAAAAAAGACGCTCTGATTGAAAAAGCTAAACAGGAAGCAAGGCAACTGATAGAAAAAGCGCAAAAAGAAGCGGAGGAAGTCATCCGGGATTTGCGACAACTCCGAATTGAAAAAAGCGCTGAAGTAAAAGAACATGAATTAATTGATGCTAAGAGAAGACTGAATGAAGCTAAACCGGAAGAATCCAAAAAGGTCAGAAAACAAGTAACTTCAACGGAGAGGGTACTGAAACCTGGTGACGAAGTTAAAGTGCTCACATGGGGACAAATCGGTCAATTACTTGAAAAAGTATCTGATCATGAATGGAATGTTCAAGTGGGTATTATGAAAATGAAAGTAAATGAAAAGGATCTCGAATTTAAAAAGAGTCCGAAGCCAGTTGAGACGAAGACCATTACTAAGATTAAAGGGAAAGACTTTCACGTAAATCTGGAGCTTGATCTCCGCGGTGAGCGATACGAAAATGCTTTATCAAGGGTAGAAAAATATATTGATGATGCCCTGCTTGCCGGTTATCCGCGTGTATCCATTATTCATGGAAAAGGAACAGGTGCTCTGAGGCAGGGAGTCAGAGACTATTTAAAAAATCACCGTTCCGTCAAATCGATGAGATTTGGGGAAGCATCTGAAGGCGGAATTGGAGTAACAATTGTAGAACTGAAATAAGAGAGAAGTATGTGGGAGGAAACCATGGAAACACTGGGGAAGATTTTGTTGGTGGTATCTGCTTTATTTATCCTTGTCGGGATCATATACATGGCTTTCTACGCATGAAAAGAGCTTAAACAGTTGGGAAACCCACTGTTTAAGCTCTTTTTTTATACAATAGGCAAAAAGGCATCAGCAAGCATATAGAAGATGTATGTCCTAATTGCATGAGTTTCATTAGTTTAGGCGAAAAGTACCAGAAAAATGAAATTAAGTTGACAGAATATTAGTAAAATATTGTCACGTAAAAATCATTATACTATAATTAACTAGGAGATTTAGCTTTTTAAGGGAGGTTTTTACATTGTCGGAAGGAAAACCATGGTTTAAGCATTATCCAGAAGAAATCCCGAAAAGCATCGAGTATGGACATAATTTAATACAGGATTATTTAAAACAGTCTGCTCGCAAATATCCAACGAAGAAAGCTATTCACTTTATGGGAACGTCGATTACGTACAAGAAATTGTATGAGTATGCCCTGCAATTTGCCCATTATTTGAAAACATTAGGTATTGAAAAGGGCGACCGGATAGCCATCATGCTGCCCAATACACCCCAGTCGGTCATTAGTTATTATGGAGCATTAATTGCGGGTGCTGTAGTGGTTCAAACGAATCCTTTGTATATGGAAAGAGAAATTGAATACCAAATGCAGGATTCTGGTGCTAAGGTCATAGTGACATTGGATATTTTATTTCCGCGCGTCATGAGTGTCATGAAAAATACAGAATTGCAACATATCATCATAGCTCCCATTAGAGATTTTTTACCATTTCCGAAGAATTTATTTTATCCGTATGTACAAAAGAAACAATATAGTATGGTCGTCAAGGTTGAGCATAAAGGCAATCATCACCTCATGTCAGAAATTCTGAAAACATCCCCTAAAACGGAAATAGAATATGAAGGCAATCCGGAACAAGACCTTGCTCTGCTTCAATATACAGGGGGAACAACAGGTTTTCCTAAAGGAGTCATGCTGACACACGATAATCTTGTAGCCAATACAAAAATGTGCGATGCCTGGCTTTATAAATATAAAGAAGGAGAAGAAAAAGTCCTCGGTATATTACCTTTTTTTCATGTTTATGGGATGACTACCGTTCTCATTCTTTCAATTATGAAAGGTCATGAAATGATTATATTGCCGAAATTTGATGTGGTTACGACTTTGAAGACCATCCAGAAACAAAAGCCGACCTTATTTCCAGGTGCTCCAACCATGTATATCGGTTTGTTGAATCACCCGGATATTTCAAACTATGATTTATCATCTATTGATGCCTGTATAAGCGGTTCAGCAGCACTTCCAGTAGATGTCCAGGAGAAATTTGAAAAGCTCACTGGTGGAAAATTGGTGGAGGGATATGGATTAACAGAAACGTCACCGGTTACTCATGCAAACCTATTATGGGGTAATAAGCGTGTGAAGGGAAGTATAGGTTTGCCGTGGCCAAGTACAGATGCAGCTATTCTTTCTGCTGAAACTTTAGAGCCGTTGCCACCGGGAGAGGTCGGTGAATTGGCGATCAAGGGTCCACAAGTCATGAAAGGATATTGGAAACGCCCTGAAGAAACAGAAAGCTCTTTCTATAACGGCTGGTTATTAACTGGAGACATGGGTTATATGGATGAAGAAGGATACTTTTATATCGTAGATCGTAAGAAGGACATCATTATTGCAGGTGGTTTTAATATATATCCACGTGAGATTGAGGAAGTCTTGTATGAGCATGAAGCGATTCAGGAAGTCGTAGTAGCCGGAGTGCCTGACCCGTATCGCGGAGAAACAGTCAAAGCATACATCGTGCTGAAGGAAAATGCTAAAGCTTCCGAGCAAGAACTGAATGAGTACTGTCGTAAGCATTTGGCTTCCTTTAAGGTACCTCGTGTTTATGAATTCCGTAATGAACTGCCAAAAACAGCAATTGGTAAGATTCTGCGGCGTGTTTTGGTTGAGGAAGAAAAACAAAACCAACAAAAAATCGATAAAAGAGAAGCTTAATTAGATCATACGTACTTTTCTTATCATCAAGTGGATAAGAAGTGATTTCACTTGACTTTATAATTTTCCCACTCTAATATAAAAATATGAATGATTATTCATTCATTTTAGAGGAGGAAGAAAGAAATGAAAAAAGACCGCCCAAAATACAAACAGATCATTGATGCAGCCGTTATTGTCATAGCTGAAAACGGCTACCATCAAGCACAAGTCTCCAAGATAGCAAAGCAGGCGGGTGTAGCAGACGGTACGATTTACTTGTATTTCAAGAATAAAGAAGATATTTTGATTTCCATGTTTCAAGATAAATTGGGGATTTTCATATCCAGTATTGAAGAAGAGATGTCACGGGTATCCAGTGCAAAAGAAAAAATGTTGGTGCTTGTACGCAAGCATTTTGAGATTCTTTCTGAGGATAAGCACTTGGCTATCGTCACGCAGCTGGAGTTACGGCAATCCAATAAAGAAATAAGGTACAAAATTAACGATGTTCTAAAGGGATATTTAAAGCTTGTTGATTCAATTCTGATTACTGGTATTGAACAAGGTGAATTTAAGAATGATCTAGATGTTCGTCTGGCGCGCCATATGGTATTCGGTACTTTAGACGAAATTGTTACGACTTGGATAATGAATGAACAAAAATATAATCTAAACGAGCAAGCTGAACCAGTTCATCAATTAATAATCAATGGGTTGGGTGCTTAAATGAGATAGACCATGTCATATAAAGGGGTAATATCACATGAATACACTACATGTTTACGAGGAGAATCAGGTGGCCTATGTTTCAATAAACAGGCCGCCTGCTAATGCACTAGCTTCTGAACTTCTCCATGATTTATCTGCTATGTTTGATTCAATAGAGCAAAAGGATGATGTTCGGGTAGTTGTTCTTTATGGGAAAGGAAAATTTTTCTCAGCAGGTGCTGATATTAAAGAATTTACAACAGTTACAACTGAAGGAGATTTTTCTACGTTATCTAAAAGAGGCCAAGAATTATTCGAACGAATTGAACGGTTTAAGAAGCCTGTTATAGCTGCGATTCATGGGGCTGCATTAGGTGGCGGGCTGGAGCTCGCCATGTCCTGTCATCTGAGATACGTAACTGAGTCAGCTAAGCTAGGCTTACCAGAGTTGCAATTAGGCCTTATTCCTGGCTTTGCAGGAACTCAAAGGCTCACTCGTTATGTGGGAACTGCCAAAGCTGCTGAGATGATGTTTACATCTGAACCAATCTCCGGTGTGGAGGCCGTTGCTGCAGGACTTGCAAATCATTCCTTTAAGGATGAAGAGCTAATGGAAGCTGTTAAAGAGATTGCCGGTAAAATGGCAAGAAAAAGCCCAATTGCCCTTGAAAAAGCGATTCATCTGATTAACTATGCCAAACATGAACAGTATTACAAAGGGGTAGATGAGGAAGCGGTTCAATTCGGTAAAATATTTGTGACTGAAGATGCTAAAGAGGGGATTCAGGCATTTTTAGAAAAACGTTTACCGGTATTTAAAGGAAAATAAGCATCCGATAGCGAATCTTTTTGGAGTAACATCTTTTCTTCGAAGTGAAAACTTTGGAGAGTAGGAGTTTTATATATTATATTTTCTTAATCTTCAAAATTAATACGAACAATAGGAGGGCCTTACATGAATATCTATGTTTTGCTAAAAAGGACATTTGATACAGAGGAGAAAATATCATTATCGAATGGCCGTATTCAAGAAGACGGTGCTGAATTTATCATTAATCCATACGACGAGTATGCAGTGGAAGAAGCCATCCAGGTCCGCGATGCACAAGGCGGTGAAGTGACTGTCTTGACTGTTGGCGGTGAAGATGCTGAGAAGGAACTGAGAACTGCACTTGCGATGGGAGCTGATAAGGCAGTTCTTATAAATGTCGAAGATGATGTGGAAGATGGAGATCAATATACAACTTCGAAAATATTGGCTGAATATTTGCAAGAACAAGAGGTTGATTTGATTATTGGAGGAAATGTTGCAATTGATGGGGGTTCCGGTCAGGTTGGACCGCGTGTAGCCGGCTTGCTTGATATTCCTTATGTAACAACAGTAACTAAACTTGAAATTGACGGTGAAAATGTAACCGTTACCAGAGATGTTGAGGGTGATTCTGAAATTATTGAAACCTCCCTACCTTTATTAATCACAGCTCAACAAGGATTAAATGAGCCGCGCTATCCATCCTTACCGGGCATTATGAAAGCGAAGAAAAAGCCGCTTGAAGAATTGGAATTAGATGATCTTGACCTTGATGAAGATGATGTTGAGGCTAAAACAAAGAGTATCGAGATTTATTTGCCGCCTAAGAAAGAGGCAGGTAAAGTCCTACAAGGAGAAATTCCTGAACAAGTGAAGGAACTGGTTACCCTTCTCCGTACGGAAGCAAAAGTCATTTAACTAAGATTAAAAGGGATCTTTCATTTCATTGATGAAAGTGACAGATAGCAACGAACACAAAGGGAAAAATAACGGGAGGTAAAATTATGTCTAGAAAGATTTTAGTTTTAGGTGAAACAAGAGACTCTTCTCTTCGTAATGTGTCCTTTGAAGCAATTGCGGCAGCTAAGACAGTTGCTGAGGGTGGAGAGGTTGTAGGCGTTGTATTCGGAGGAGAATCTGTTGCAGAGATCGGCAAAGAATTAATTCATTATGGAGCGGATCGTGTAATTGTTGTTGAGAATGAGCAGCTTAAACAATATTCATCAGACGGCTATACTCAGGGCTTATTAGCTATTATCGAACAGGAATCTCCTGAGGGAATTATATTTGGACATACATCGTTAGGGAAAGACCTGGCGCCACGTATCGCCGGTAAATTAAGTTCAGGTCTTATTTCAGATGCAATTGCTGTAGAAGAAGCAGGTGGTAATATTGTATTTACACGTCCAATCTACTCCGGAAAAGCATTTGAAAAGAGAATCGTAACAGATGGATTAGTATTTGCAACGATTCGTCCGAATAATATTGACCCGCTCGAGCATGATCCATCCCGTACTGGTGATGTCTCATCTTTATCTGTAGATATTAAGGATTTGCGTACTGTTATTAAGGAAGTATTACGAAAAGCAACTGAGGGAGTAGACTTGTCTGAAGCGAAAGTTATCATTGCAGGCGGCCGTGGAGTGAAAAGTGAAGAGGGATTTGAACCGCTTAAAGAATTGGCAAATGTTCTTGGTGGTGCAGTTGGAGCCTCACGCGGAGCTTGTGATGCTGATTACTGTGATTATTCCCTGCAAATTGGCCAAACAGGTAAGGTTGTAACACCAGATCTTTATATTGCATGTGGTATCTCGGGTGCTATTCAGCATTTAGCAGGAATGTCCAATTCCAAAGTGATTGTCGCTATTAATAAAGATCCAGAGGCCAATATATTTAAAGTGGCTGATTACGGCATTGTTGGGGATTTGTTTGAAGTAGTTCCTTTATTAACAGAAGAGGTCAAAAATCTTCTGGTAAAATCTTAATCATCAAGTCGGCAAAAACAGGGTGGCCTATGTGCCGCCCTATTTTTCCGATTAATGATCAAATGGGCTGCCGATAATAGGTAGAAATTAAGGATAATTAAGCAGGACAGTAGCATCCTAAATAGAACAGTGGTATACTCACTTATAGTTTACTTAAAGTAAGTACTAGGAGGTAACAAACATGGCAATTTCTCATGTAACAGATCAAACATTCGTAACGGAAACAAGCGAAGGCTTGGTTTTAGCTGATTTTTGGGCACCTTGGTGTGGACCTTGTAAAATGATCGCACCTGTATTAGAAGAAATTGATGCTGAATTAGATGGCAAAATCAAGATCGTTAAACTAGATGTTGACGAAAATCAAGAAACTGCTGTTAAATTTGGTGTTATGAGTATTCCTACGCTTATCCTGTTTAAAGATGGAGAAGTGGTAGATAAAGTGATCGGATTCCAACCAAAAGAAGCACTTGTTAATTTGATTACCAAGCATTCTTAAGGTTTAATGTAAAAAGACTTCGGACGACCGGAGTCTTTTTTCTTATGGAAAGTATTATTACCTCCTTTAATTGTAAAATCCGTTTATAATAATAGAAACTTAAACTTTTGTAGAGGGGGGACCCTTTTGAACCAACACATAAAAGATAAGCTTAGCTTGTTACCTGATCAGCCTGGTTGTTATTTAATGAAGGACCGACAAAATGTCGTTATCTATGTCGGAAAAGCTAAAGTATTAAAAAATAGGGTTCGTTCCTATTTTACTGGTTCTCATGATGGGAAAACACAACGTCTTGTTTCGGAAATTGAAGACTTTGAATATATAGTTACATCTTCTAATATGGAAGCATTGATATTAGAAATGAATCTCATAAAAAAATATGACCCCAAATACAATATCATGCTTAAGGATGATAAAAGCTTTCCGTTCATTAAGTTAACCTCGGAAAGGCATCCCAGATTGATTATCACTAGAAATGTGAAAAAAGATAAGGGGAAATATTTTGGTCCATATCCAAATGTATACGCAGCGAATGAAACTAAAAAGCTATTGGATAGGCTGTATCCACTGAGGAAGTGTACGACATTACCTGCTAAAGCATGCTTGTATTATCATATTGGCCAATGTCTGGCGCCTTGCGAAAAAGTGGTCAGAGAAGATGAATATAAACAGATTACAGATGAAATTACGAGCTTTTTAAATGGCGGTTTTAAGGACATTAAGAAAGATTTGCAAGCTAATATGTATAAGGCATCTGAAGAATTAGATTTTGAACGTGCTAAAGAATTAAGGGACCAAATTGCTCATATTGAAGCAACGATGGAAAAGCAAAAAATTGTTTTCAGTGATTTAACAGATCGAGACATATTTGGGTATGCGGTCGATAAAGGATGGATGTGTGTCCAAGTCTTTTTCGTCCGCCAAGGAAAATTGATTGAGAGAGATGTATCGTTATTTCCTATTTATGATAATCCTTCTGATGAGTTGCTTACTTTTTTAGGACAATTTTACTCAAAAGCTAATCATTTTAAACCAAGGGAAGTACTCCTGACTGATGATGTTGATCTAGAATTGGCAGAAGGATTACTTGATGTAAAAGTGGCCCAGCCAAAGCGTGGAGCGAAAAAGGATTTAGTGAAGCTTGCCGTTAAAAATGCAAAAATCGCTCTGCAGGAGAAGTTTTCTTTAATTGAAAGAGATGAAGAACGTACCATTAAGGCCATTGAAAACCTAGGGGAAATCATGGGAATCCATACACCGCATCGAATTGAGGCCTTTGATAATTCAAATATTCAGGGTGTTGATCCTGTTTCCGCAATGGTTGTATTTATTGATGGGAAACCTGAACGCAAGGAATATCGAAAATATAAAATTAAGACGGTCATTGGTCCAAATGATTATGACTCTATGCGAGAAGTCGTCAGAAGAAGGTATGCCCGAGTACTCCGGGAGAATCTTCCTTTTCCTGATTTGATTATTGTCGATGGAGGCAAGGGCCATATTGAAGCAGTTCGTGAAGTGATTGAGGATGAGTATGGAATGGAAATTCCGGTCGCAGGCTTGGCAAAGGATGATAAACATAAGACATCTGTATTGCTATACGGAAATCCTTTAGAATTTGTTCCGCTCAGCAGGTCGAGCCAGGAATTTTATCTTTTGCAGCGAATCCAAGACGAAGTACACCGTTTTGCAATTACCTTCCATCGCCAGATCAGGGGGAAATCCAGTTTCCAATCTTTACTCGATGGGGTACCTGGTATTGGTGAGAAGAGGAAAAAACAATTGCTTAAGCATTTTGGATCCATTAAAAAGATGAAGGAAGCCACATTTGAGGAAATTACTCAGCTTGGAATTCCTGCAGCGAGTGCACAAGCCTTATTGGAAAAACTAAATGATGAACAAAAAAATAGTTAAAAATAGAATTGTAACACGTTTGGATTTTGCAAACGGAACTGCCCCTAAATGGTTAGCGAGATTTAGGGGTGTTTTTATGGAGAATTTTAACACGAAAGATAATATAGTTATTTACCACCTTCATCCTGAAGGGAAATAGAGGTTAAACGATAAAATAGTAGGGGAACCCCTGCAAGAGTTCCCCTTTTACTTAGCATACATGATTAACTGGCATAGGTACTTTGATGAAATAAAGCCTAGTTTAGATCATATCTTTATTATCGCTTTTCACGGTGAAGTAAACTAATTTCGCTCGTTTCTTCTGTTCCTCATAGCTTTCGGAGACCACTCTTCTTTGATACTCTGTTTGATAGGCAAGAAAGCCTGCTTCTAATTGAAAATTGGTGTTTTCGTTAATTGAAAATCTACGTTGGATTAATTCACCAGAAAGCTCCCACTTTAATTCATCTTTTGTTTCCTTTACAAGTTGGAGATCTCCCCATCCGGCGTTATGAAAAAATGTGATAATTTCTTCTGGACTTGATAATGGAAATCTACGTCCAAGTTGCTTGCCAGCCCAATATAGAATTTGAGGGCCTTCTTTTCCTAGTAAATCCTCCAAAAGAAACTCTCTTATTATCTCATACCCGAATGCAGGTATTAACGGCTCATTGTCGGTGACAGGTGTCATTTCCTCTGACTCTAACTTATCTTCTTTTGCCATGCTTCCCCCTCTTTCCATACATTATTATAGCTATATATAGGGGAGTGGATGCAAGGATAAATATACATTTTCTACTAAGTATTTGATAGGTAATATATAGAAATAGAAAAAAATCCAAATTTTTCAATTTATCAGGAGAAAAAGGAAATCTCTGTATCCGTTTTCTTGACGCATTTTGGTAGAAAGGAGTACAATAAAACCGTCACATAATTGTAAGAATATGTGGAATTATTTATTTTTTTATACTATTCATCTATTAATTTTGCAGGAAAGTGTTTTTGGCATCTTAGATGGATGGTAAGTTAGATGGTTGCGGCAATAATGAAAACCTGCTAGCAATTATTTAAGGCTAAGTCCTTATCCAAAGCTATACTTTTATTTTTTCATTTTCAGAGGGAGGGTAACTATGGAGAGTCGTCGCGAGTTTAATTTACGCAGGTTACATTCGTTGTTAGGGGTATTACCAATCGGGCTTTTTTTGATTGAGCATTTATTGGTCAATTATTTTGCGACAAGAGGGCCTGAAGCGTTCAACAAAGCAGCTGAATTTATGCATGATTTACCTTTTAGGCTTTTAATGGAAATTGTAGTAATTTATTTGCCAATCCTTTTCCATGCTGTATTAGGTCTTCATATTGCATTTACGGCAAAATATTCAGTGGGAAGTTACAGCTATTTCCGTAACTGGATGTTTGCTTTACAAAGGATTACAGGTATCCTAACTGTTATCTTTATCGTATGGCATGTTTGGCAAACGAGAGTACAGGTAGCATTAGGTGACACAGCGAATGCGGATATGATGGTAGAAATTTTTTCTAATCCATTTATGATTGTGTTCTATATGGTAGGTGTACTTTCAGCAATATTTCACTTTGCAAACGGGCTATGGTCATTTGCGTTAAGATGGGGACTTATCGTAACGCCAAAATCCCAAAGAATATTTACATATATAACTCTTGGAGTTTTTGTATTCTTAGCTTTTATGTCCATTCGCACACTGCTGGCATTTATCAACATGGCTTAAACAATGTAATAGCTTAGCAGGTAAGTCTGCTAGTTTAATAAGGAGAGGGTCGGTTTATGAGTAAAGGGAATATAATCGTAGTCGGCGGCGGTCTTGCTGGTTTAATGGCTACCATCAAAATCGCCGAAGTAGGACATAAAGTAGAACTTTTTTCAGTCGTACCCGTTAAAAGATCACATTCCGTTTGTGCCCAAGGCGGTATTAATGGAGCGGTCAATACAAAGGGTGAAGGAGATTCACCTTGGGAACACTTTGATGATACTGTTTATGGCGGTGATTTCCTGGCTAATCAGCCACAGGTAAAAGCAATGTGTGATGCCGCTCCATCCATCATTCACATGTTTGACCGTATGGGTGTTATGTTTAACCGTACGCCGGAAGGATTACTGGACTTTAGAAGGTTCGGAGGGACTCAATTCCACAGAACGGCATTTGCAGGCGCTACAACAGGTCAGCAATTACTGTATGCATTGGATGAGCAGGTTCGCCGTTATGAAGTGGCAGGTCTTGTTCAGAAATATGAAGGCTGGGAGTTCCTTGGAGCCGTACTTGATGATGAACAGGTATGCCGAGGAATTGTAGCTCAAAACCTAACTTCTATGGAAATAAAATCTTACCGCGCGGATGCCGTTATTATGGCAACTGGAGGTCCTGGTATTATTTTTGGTAAATCAACGAATTCCATCATTAATACTGGTTCAGCAGCGGCGATTGTATATCAACAGGGTGCAACTTATGCTAATGGAGAATTTATTCAAATCCATCCAACGGCAATTCCAGGAGATGACAAACTTCGCTTGATGAGTGAGTCTGCTCGTGGAGAAGGCGGACGTATTTGGACATATAAAGATGGGAAGCCTTGGTACTTCCTTGAAGAAAAGTATCCTGCTTATGGAAATCTTGTACCTCGTGATATCGCAACGCGTGAAATTTTTGACGTGTGTGTGAATCAAAAACTGGGAATCAACGGTGAGAACATGGTTTACTTGGATCTTTCTCATAAGGATCCAAAAGAGCTCGATATTAAATTAGGCGGAATTATTGAAATCTATGAGAAATTTACTGGTGAAGATCCTCGTAAATTGCCAATGAAAATCTTCCCGGCTGTCCATTATTCGATGGGCGGATTGTGGATTGATATTGATCAAATGACGAAAATACCTGGTCTTTTTGCAGCTGGTGAATGTGATTTTTCCCAACATGGGGCTAACCGTTTAGGTGCGAACTCCTTATTATCCGCCATTTATGGAGGAAGTGTTGCAGGACCAAATGCTGTACGTTATGTAAATGGACTTGCTAGAAGCGCTGATTCCTTACCTGATTCTTTATACGAACAACATGAGAATGTTGAAAAGGAAAAATGGAATCGGATCATGTCCATGAACGGAACAGAAAATGCGTATTCCATCCATAAAGAACTGGGTGAATGGATGACAGATAACGTAACGGTCGTTCGTTATAATGACAAGCTTCAAAAAACGGATGAAAAAATTCAGGAACTGATTGAAAGATGGGAAAATATCAATATTAACGACACAGCTAAGTGGAGCAATCAGGGAGCATCCTTTACACGCCAGCTATACAATATGCTTCAACTTGCACGTGTCATTACACTGGGTGCTCTGCAGCGTGATGAAAGCCGCGGTGCTCATTACAAACCGGACTTCCCTGAACGAAATGACGAAGAGTTTATGAAAACGACAATGGCTGACTTTGTAGATGGTAAATCTGCACCAAATATTTATTACGAAGACATTGATGTCTCACTTATTAAGCCGCGTAAACGTGACTACTCTAAGAGCAAGGGGGCAAATTAATCATGGCAACTGAAAGTAAAGTGCTATTTAAAGTACAACGCCAGGACAACCCGAACTCTGAGCCTTATTTTGAAGAATTCGAGCTGTCTTATCGACCTAATATGAATGTCATCTCCGCTTTAATGGAAATACGCCGTAACCCGGTAACAAAAGATGGCAAGAAAACAAGCCCGATTACTTGGGATATGAACTGTCTGGAAGAAGTTTGCGGTGCCTGTTCCATGGTGATTAATGGAAAGCCGCGTCAATCCTGTACAGCCCTGGTTGATCAATTTGAACAGCCAATCGTGCTTGAACCTATGCGCACGTTCCCGGTTATCCGTGACCTTCAGGTAGATCGTAGCAGAATGTTTGACTCACTTAAAAAAGTAAAAGCATGGATCCCAATCGATGGTACATATGATTTGGGTCCAGGACCTCGTATGGCTGAGAAAAAACGTCAGTGGGCCTATGAATTATCTAAATGTATGACTTGCGGGGTATGTCTGGAAGCCTGCCCGAATGTAAATAGTAAGTCCAATTTTATAGGACCGGCACCTGTATCGCAGGTTCGTTTATTTAATGCTCATCCAACAGGTGAGATGCAGAAAGCAGAACGTCTGAATGCATTGATGGGTGATGGAGGAATCCAGGATTGTGGTAATTCTCAAAACTGTGTCCAAGTTTGTCCGAAAGGGATTCCTTTGACTACATCGATTGCGGCATTAAATCGTGACACGAATGTCCAAGCTTTCAAAAATTTCTTTGGAAGTGACAAAATTTAAGATTATTATCTTTGTTGTCTAAGCTGTCTGCAAGAGAAATGATAAAAGCATATGGTATGAATCTGTTGGTCCAAATAGTAGATAACCTATATGATAGATTGTTCGTTTTTCACAATAGACTTACAGTCACCATTAACCAGACATACTGAAATAAGAGTAGAATAACGAAAAGACCGTCTTTCCTATTGTGAAAGACGGCCTTTTCGTTAGGGTTGATTAATTTGCTTTCATGATTTCAATAGCTTATGAACTCGAATCTATTATTAATATATATTTCCGTGTAGTGTTTAACTACCATAACTGGAAATTAACTTATTTACTGCATTCACCTAGTTATCGGTAAAAACATACACTATTTGTCAGTAAAATAATTACATATGGTAATTTTTTCTGTATAATGAATGAATAGTCATTCATTATTGTGGGAAGGTGTGTTTTGTATGAGTAAAATTACATATATCGAAAATATGGAGGAATGGTTAGGAGAATTTACTTTTTCATCTCCAGTAAAGGTACGATTTTCAGAGACTGATATGTTTGGGCATTTGAACAATACGGTTCCTTTTACGTATTTTGAACAAGCTCGAATTGAGTATTTTAAAAGTCTTGGGTTAATGCAGGATTGGGTGGATACAAAACAGGAAACAATCCCAGTTGTGGCGGATCTTCAATGTGATTATCTTTCTCAAGTTTTTTTCGATGAGAAACTGGATATTAAAGTGAAGGCATATAAAATAGGCAATTCTTCGGTTGATATTCATTATCTCGGTGTACGAGAGGACGAGGTACCTTGTTTTACAGGACGTGGAACGGTTGTCCAAATTTCCAGGTTCACCGGTAAGCCAGTAGCTTGGACCGATGAAATGAAGGAGTTATTTTCTGCTAAATTGAAGAAACAGCATCAATCTTAAAAGCATATTCAATCTTAAATATAGTCACTCCTGATCGACCAGTTACATACACTAACGTGACTAAATATATACCCAATCCTAAGGTTATGGCTGGTAGCAAGGAGGGTTACAATAGTTGAAGGAGAACGATTTCACTCATAAACCTTTACTCACAAAAAGAGAAAGAGAAGTATTTGAGTTATTGGTACAGGACAAAACAACGAAAGATATCGCCAAGGACCTCTTTATTAGTGAGAAAACTGTGAGAAATCACATTTCCAATGCGATGCAAAAATTGGGCGTAAAGGGCCGTTCACAGGCGGTCGTAGAACTACTTCGAATGGGTGAATTGGAGTTATAAGATCATTTGATGGTCTTATTTAAAAGTATATGTAGCAATTGATCTAATTACCATTGTTCTTGACAATTCCTTTATGAGTCCATAAATTAGGAAGAGTAGCGAATAGCAAATCACTATACATGTCATTGTAAAATGCAAAGTGAGTGGTTTGACTCTCTACTCTATTTTTGTGTCTAATTATAATTGGAAAACGGACAAACTAATGATAAAGTTATAGACAATCCGTTTTAAAAAATAGAGCTAGAGTGTAAGCAAAAGATAGATAGAGGCGATCTGATTTGGATAGAGAAAACCCAATAGGACTTATAGATTCGGGTGTTGGCGGCTTAACGGTTTTTAAAGAATTTATCAGGCAGCTCCCAAATGAAAACTTAGTATACTTAGGTGATACTGCTAGATGTCCATATGGGCCTCGGCCTATGGAGGATGTACGCAAGTTTACCTGGGAAATGGCTAATTTCCTTTTGAAAATGAAGAATATAAAAATGTTAATTATAGCCTGTAATACTGCAACAGCTGCGGTGCTTGAGGAAATGAGGGCAACATTGCCTATTCCGGTTCTGGGTGTTATACAACCTGGTGCAAGAGCAGCGATTGATGTATCAAAATCAAGAAATATCGGTATCATTGGAACAGAGGGAACGGTACGAAGCAAAGCTTATAACAAGGCATTATTAAGCATTCATCCAAGAGTTCATATTGAAAGTCTTGCATGTCCTAAATTTGTCCCGCTGGTTGAAAGTGGTGAATGGAACAGTGCCATTGCTAAAAAAATTGTAGCCGAAACATTAAAGCCATTAAAAAATAGAAGTATGGACACATTAATTTTAGGCTGTACGCATTACCCATTGCTTACAGAACCTATTTCAAATTATATGGGATCTTATGTGACGGTTATATCATCCGGTGAAGAAACGGCGAGAGAAGCAAGTGTCTTATTAGAGCATGCAGGTATGCTCAACAAGGGAAATCATCAACCAACCTATAAGTTCTATACGACAGGCTCCAGAAGAATGTTTAAATCCATTGCCTACTCATGGCTAGGAGAAGCGGTTGAAACAGTAGAACATGCCAAGCTAGAGCTGTTCTTAGGATAAAGAATAATATAGCCCCCTATGCACATCCAGAAGTGTTGAAAAGCCTTTCTGTATTGCATAGGGGTTTTTGAATTTTTCTGCTTATAAAGGTATAAAATGAGCCAAGCTCCGTATATATGTAGTACAAACAGTCTTAGGAGGAATGGTGTATGCCTTTACGTACGAAATCAATGTTAGTCGCTACGGTACTCATCTCATCTGTTTTAGTGTCAGGTTGCGGCTTGTTCGATTTACCAAAAAAGGAAGAAATTGATCCGCCGCAGGATGTTACGTATTTAAAGGAAGAGGGGGAAGGTGAAAAAGCCGTGAACTCGGAAGATGCGAATACGGCTGAAGAAGCAGGGCAGATCCAAACGGAATTATATTTAATGGACTCAAATGGATTTATTGTGCCTCAAACGATTCCATTGCCCAATACAGAAAGTGTAGCGAAACAGGCGATTGAATATTTAGTGGCGAACGGTCCGGTAACAGAAATGCTTCCAAATGGATTTAAAGCAGTTTTACCGGCAGATACAGCTGTGAAAAGTGTAGATATTAAAGATGGAGCAGCCACGGTTGATTTTTCTAAAGAGTTTAAGGGATATAAGGCAGAGGATGAAAAGAAAATACTAGAATCAGTGACATGGACGTTAACACAATTTGATAACGTAGATAAAGTAAATTTACAAATTGAAGGGAAAGCATTAAAAGAAATGCCTGTTAACAAAACAGCCATTGAAGACGGTACCTCAAGATTGATGGGAATTAACAATGACCATACAGAGTCGACAGATATTATGAATACTCGTCCCGTTACAGTTTATTATATGTCAGGTGAAACAGATCACTATTATTATGTTCCGGTGACAAAAAGGATCAGCAATCAGGAAAAAGATAATGTGGAAGCTGTTGTCAGCAGTCTGATTAAAGGTCCTGGTTATTCCTCACCGCTTGTAACTGAATTCAGGCCAGATGCAGCTCTATTGGACGAACCTAAAATAGAAGACGGCGTAGTGACGCTTAATTTCAATGAATCTATTTATTCAAGCTTTGATGACGAGGAGAAAATTGTTTCCGGCCATTTATTGAATGAGTTAGTTCTATCCTTGACTGAACAAAGCGACATTAAAAAAGTAGCCATCCAGGTAAACGGAGAGAAAGAACTTCTTAAGGAAGATGGCAAGAAGCTGACTGAACCAGTGACACGTCCTGAAACCGTTAACACTGGAAAATACTAATAATCAGAAAGATGGGCAAGTTCCATACAGGAACTTGCCTGTTTTTAATTTGGACAAAATTGGCTATGATGTTTGCACAGGGTGCTTTTTTATTAAATTAGGGTATGCTACACTTAGCATGATGCACACAGTTTAGGAGGTACTTATGAGATTTGATGGTCGTGAGAAAAATGATTTAAGACCCGTACATATAGAAACAAATTATATTAAACACCCGGAAGGTTCGGTGTTAATCAGTGTTGGTGATACAAAGGTGATTTGTACCGCCAGTATAGAGGACCGTGTACCGCCATTTATGCGTGGAGAAGGTAAGGGATGGATTACTGCCGAATATTCGATGTTGCCACGAGCAACAGAACAAAGGACTATGCGTGAATCAACAAAAGGAAAAGTAACCGGGCGTACGATGGAGATTCAGCGTTTAATCGGGCGTGCATTACGTGCGGTAGTGGATTTGGAAGCACTTGGGGAGAGAACAATCTGGATTGATTGTGATGTTATTCAGGCAGATGGCGGAACGAGAACAGCTTCGATTACGGGTGCATTCGTCGCGATGGCCATTGCATTGCATAAGCTTCAGGAGTCAGGGAAAATCAACTCCTATCCAGTTAAAAACTATCTTGCTGCCACATCCGTCGGGATGATTGAAGAGTTTGGAGCGGTTCTTGATTTGAATTATCATGAGGACTCTCAGGCTTTGGTGGATATGAATGTCATTATGACAGGTGCAGAGGAATTCGTGGAACTTCAGGGAACTGGTGAAGAAGCTACTTTCTCCAGAAATCAATTAAATGAATTGCTGGACCTTGCTAGTGAAGGTATGAAGCAATTATTCACTGTACAACAAGAGGCGTTGGGAGAAATAGCAGCCAAAATTCAATAAAGCGTACCCATGTATACGCTTTTTCTCTTGGGAGGAGAAGGTGAATATGAAAACCGTTTTAATTGCTACCAAAAATAAAGGAAAAGCAAAAGAATTTGAAGCTTTATTTTCCCCGAAAGGGATAAAGGTTATAACCTTGTTGGATATTGAAAATGCAATCGATGTGGAAGAGACGGGAAGTACGTTTGAAGAGAATGCTCTTTTAAAGGCAAATGCTATTTCTGAGCTACTGAATATGCCTGTTCTCTCTGATGACTCTGGTTTGATCATTGATGCGTTGAATGGCCGTCCAGGTATTTTTTCAGCCCGTTATGCAGGACCTGAAAAAGATGACCGGGCCAATTATGAAAAGATTCTCGAAGAATTAAAGGGTGTTCCCGCTGAAAAACGAACTGCACGTTTTTATTGTGCGATTGCATTGGTTGGACCGAATATGGACCCAATTACGGTATCTGGAACATGTGAGGGAACCATTGCTGAGGCTCCGGATGGCGTAAATGGCTTTGGATATGATCCTGTATTCTTTGTGCCGGAAAAACAAACAACGATGGCTAACCTGAAAGCGGAAGAAAAAAATAAAATCAGCCATCGTGCGAATGCTTTGAGAGAATTAGAAAAAGTAATAAATGAAAAAGCGGATGAATTCCTATGAAATGTTTAATTGTCAGTGACAGTCATGGCTTAGAGGAAGAATTGAACGTTTTGCATGAGAGACATAAAGATGAGGTGGATTTGTTTATTCATTGCGGCGATTCAGAGCTATCACGTGATGATCGAGTTATTCAGGGTTACCAAACTGTGCGGGGAAATTGTGATTTCGGCGAAGATTTTCCGGAAGATTTAACTGCACATCTTGAAGACTGGTCGATACTCGTGACACATGGGCATTTATACAATATTAAATCTACGCTGATGAATATTAGCTTGAAAGGGAAAGAACTGGGTGCAAATGTCATCTGTTTTGGCCACTCGCATGTAGCAGGAGCTGAAAACATTGATAACTGCCTATATATTAATCCCGGAAGCATTCGTCTGCCAAGAGGAAGTCAGTATAAAACCTATGTCATTCTAGAAAAACAAGGCCAGAATGCGATCGTTGATTTTTACACGCTGTCGGGGGAAAAATTACCAGGCTGGCAATTGAAAACAACACTTTCCTAAATTCAAAAAAAGTTGTATAGTAAGTGAAGGGAATATTCAGATCAGGATTGTGAGTATCCCTTCCCTTCACTACTAAAAACTTTTAAAAAACTTTTTTAAAAAAGTTATTGACTTAAAAAGAAAGTGATTATATAATAATAAATGTCTTAAGGACAACGTAAAAAAATTATAACATGTCCCAGTAGCTCAGCTGGATAGAGCAACGGCCTTCTAAGCCGTCGGTCGGGAGTTCGAATCTCTCCTGGGACGCTAACTAAAGAAAGAGGCAAAACCTTTATAAAGGGTTTTGCCTCTTTTGCATTTTATAAGATGGATTAACTACCCCTTCGTTTAGAACTATATAAAGGAAAGGCTGGATGGGAACCTTTTGTGATGATTTCTGTGATAATTGTAGACAAGATACTGCTATAGATAAGTCCGTTATCTCCATAGGCTAATAGAAAATGGCAGTGAGGAAATTCATCATATTGACCGATAAGAGGAAGTCCATCATGTGTACCGCCATAAAAGGCTCCAAGATAATATTCAGGTTCAACTCTTATGTTGGGAAATAGTTTGTTAAATTCTTCAATCAGTTTCTTTTTTTTATGAATAATTTTTGAATCACGATTCTCAGGATAGATTGTGTTTTCGTCCAGTCCTCCAATGATAATCCGGTTATCTGCAGTTGTGCGCATATAGATATATGGGCGTGCTGTTTCCCAAATTAATGTTTGCTTGTACCATTCAGATTGCTGAAGATTCTCAACCGGTTTGGTAATAACAGCATATGAGCTGGTCAGAAGACAATCTTTATCTTTTTTAAACTCAAGCCCTTCGTAGCCAGCAGCAATGATAACATTTTTTGCTGTAATGGAATGATTGCGATCAGTATGAAATATAGCATGATCATCAGTGAATTCTTTCCTTGTTATTTTTGTATCCTCAAATATTTGTACGCCATTTTGATGAGCTGCCTGAAGCAGGCCGTGATTATATTTAAATGGGTTAATTTCCCCGTCCTTATGAATATACAAGGCTGATTGTTTGGAGAAAGGGTATCGCTCTTTAATTTGTTCTTCGTTAAGCAAATCCACATCAAAGCCGTGCTTGGCCAAATATTTGTATTCATTTTGTAATTTCTCCTCTCCTTGAGGATCGCTGGCATAATAGAGACTATCCCTTCGTTTAAACTCGGAATCTATATTTAGTTTTTTCGACGTTGCTTCAATTTCAGATATGGCTTGTTCACATAATTTTGTATGGTAAATGGCTGATTCTTCACTAAAGGAATGGACCAATTCGAACAACATCTTATCTCCTAAGTATTGAAGGAGGGCGGTGTTGGTCATTGTGCTGCCGGTGCCAATCCTTCGTTTATCTACTACTGCTACCTTAAGTCCTTTATTGCATAAAAGGTATGCGCACTGAGCCCCTGAACTTCCTCCACCAATAATCAGAACATCACAAATTAGATTTTCCTCCAAGGGTGGGTATGAAGGAGGATCAGGATAAGTTGTTTGCCAATAAAATTTGCCATTCTGTAGATTCATAATTCTTGCTCCTTTAAATAGGGATGATTTGCATAGAATTCCCTCGTGAAATCAAAATATTCCCGTAGTAAAATGCCGAGTTATGATATGGATTGAAATGTGAAGAATTGCAACATATCACTTTATAATCTGAATAAGTAAAAAAGAAACAACCCTCTGATAAAGATAAGAGGGTGTTTCTAATTAATCAATGTAAACAGATCTCACTAAGGTACGTATAGATTCTTCTCCGTTAGGGTGTTTGGTCGTGATATCAATCGTCATATTATATACACCGGGTGTCGGAACCTTTGGCAGTGTAGCAGAGAAATCGGCTCCGATAGTGGCCTTCGGCAAGATGTCTTGTGTTAACTCAACCCCATCTTTATCAATTACTTTAATAGTCATACTACTTGTTTTTGCATTTTTAGGAGTGTGAATGGTGAATCCAGTTTGCTCTGCTTTGCCTGTTCCGGACATCTCTAGTTTATATACATCCTTTTCGTCAAAGGTAGAGGCCAATAGATAGGCATCATCCGCTTCCTTTGCTTGTATTTGTACAGCCCATATACCAGGGGTGAAGTCTTTATTATTAAAGGTATATAAGCTAGCACCGGAAAAGAGCATCTGATCGACAATCGGCTTGGAGGCGGGAACGACGGTACCATTCGGTGAAATTAATTCAATACCTGTAGATGAGCGGGCCGTATAGATCGAGATTCTACCGGTTGTTTTTTCTGGGATATAGATCTCTTTTTTTACAAGTTGACTTTTGGCTAAGGCATCCCCATGAATGTAGTGGGAAGATGTGTTTTGGATGGCCGCTTCATATTGATTGGGAAGATCGGTTGTGATTTTAGTTTGTGTGACAGTAGCCGTACGCAAGTAAGGTTCAATTCGTGAAAATACCTTAGAGCCCATTCGGATATTATCATGGTCAATCGAGCTATCCGTGAACAGATGTGTACCGTAGGGTAGTTTGGAGCTTGTTTCGGTGACCAATCCATCATTAGCACCGTAGGAAGATAAATAGGCACCTCCTAAGGATAGAGCAGATAAAGCCGGTCCATGGTCCGTTCCTGCCACGGTATAGTATTTATTCTTGTTTCTGTTCGTATGGCCGTCTGTGACAGAACGGAATCTGGCCATTTCGCCAACCTGTAAAGAGTAAGTTCCGGCATCATTTTGACCTAGCAAATCCCCAAGCCAACCTGCATACCAGCTATTTGATAAGTCTGCCAGCTCCGAGCCACGATGTGGTGAGCCTAATGTGATGACCCTGCCAACATAGGGGTGGGCACCATAATGGATAAGCGCTGCCTGAGTATCTGGTCCGCCTTTGCTGTGAGCGATGATGTTGACTTTCTGACCGTCAAAGTGGCGCGAGATATCGGCCAGCATCGATGCAAGCAATTCTCCGTTCGTATACTGATTTTCTGACCCGTTTCCGGCTGCATCATACAGCTGAACAAAAGCAGTTTGGTATCCGGCTTCATACGCCTTTGTATACATATCATTCACGCCATGATATTCCGTTTCACCGTACCAACTGGTTGAACTGCCATTTTTCCCTTGGATAAAAACAATCGGAGGTTTTGCAGAGTTATAATTTGGCGGCTTATCACCCAAGAACCATTGGCCCGGTGTAAAGGTTTCGTCAGGTGGCTTTAGCTTACCGGCTATGACTTTGGTAGGCTGGCTGAGGGGCAGAAAAAGTAGAGCTGCTGATAATATAACTCCAAATTGCTTCTTGACACTATTTTTCATAATATTCCTCCATTCAAGTGAGGTTTTAATACAAAAATTCTATGATGACTTAAGGCTGCTTATTCTGGAGCAAATGGCTCAAAGGATATCATAAGTTTTAATGTGGGTTTGTTGCTAGATTCATAGAGGGCTTCTACTGTTTGATGAATTACATTTATCAAAAAAGTGTTAGTACGAGGCGGTTAAGTCTGCTCTTATTCTTTTAAATATACATCATTATCAAATAAAAACACAAAATTGTTTTATTTTTTAAAAGAGTCGGGTTAAATTTACTGGTGTGATTAGATAGTAAGTAGGCTTATAGTTCGATTCTCTACTAAAGTCATTGATCAAAGGGGATGATAACCTTATCTTTCTAATGCTAAGTAGTGAATTGAGATAGGTATTTTCTGATTAACCTATGGAGGGGGGAGAAGTAAGCAAGGATGTTGGGTGCTTCATTACTGTGTTCAGTCATTTTTATTGGCATATTTTTAAGAAGAAAAAAAGGTTGCCCTTAAGCGCTTAAGCACTTTGACAACCTTTCTTCTGCAAATTAATGAGAGTGTTTCATATTCTCTTCAAGTGCGCTTGCAACCTTTTGGAACTCTTCGTCACTCTCGATTTCGTGAAGTTCACCGTCTTCGTCAATTTTGAAGAAGAATATTTCCATATCTTCTTCTGTTTCGCGTTTAATTTCTTCTACAAGGCCGGCAACTGCATATTCAGAATCATCTATCTCTAGTGTGCCAAGTACTTCAATTTCTTCCTCTTGCCCATTTTCGCCTTCTAATATGAGGATTTCTCCTACTTCAATTTTAGCCATTTGATTACTCCTTTATCCTATTACTTGTCCGCTTAGTATATCGATTATTGAAATGAAAAACAACTATTGAGTCATTAGGATTTATTGTAGCCAAAATGCTTGTTCAAGCAATATTATTTGTTTATCACGAATTCCTTGTTACTATTAAATGGAAACTTTATTATGAAAGGATTCAAACAAATCATGTCAAATACACTTGTTAATATAAATATACCTGTTTCAGTATTAAATTTAGCACCTATTCGAAAAGGTCAGGATTCAAAAGGTGCGATTGATTCTATGGTGGATCTTGCGCAGGCTACGGAGAAAATGGGATATAAGCGGTACTGGGTGGCTGAGCACCATAATACACCGACTATGGTTAGTTCTGCGACGTCCATATTAATTAAACATATTTTGGAACACACAGATCAAATAGAGGTGGGATCCGGTGGAATTATGTTGCCTAATCATTCCCCGTTAGTTGTTGCCGAGCAATTTGGTACGATGGCTACAATTTATCCTAATCGATTAAATTTAGGATTGGGTAGAGCTCCTGGTACAGATATGATGACGGCTAATGCCCTAAGACGTTCGCAAAAGGATTCCGTTTACACGTTTCCTTCTGACGTACATTCCTTATTAACCTATTTGGGACCGGAAGAGACGCAGGGTTACGTAAGGTCGTACCCTGGTGTCGATACAAATATACCTATCTATATTTTAGGTTCTTCTACGGAATCAGCTGTACTTGCAGCTAAATTGGGTCTGCCATATGTATTTGCAGCTCATTTTGCTCCAACTTATTTAGAAGAGGCTATCTCCATTTATAGAAGTCGCTTCCAGCCATCTGAATACCTAAGTGCTCCTTATATGATGGTCTGCCTGAATGTGATTGCTGCCGAGAGTGATGAAGAAGCAGAATTGGAATCTACAACTATGCAACAATTTTTCTTAAACGTGGTGCGTGGGACAAAAAATCCATTAAGTCCTCCAGTTGAAAATATGGATGAGTTATGGCGGGGTCCTGAAAAGCAAATGGCTCAATCGATGTCCAGTGTCACTTTGCTGGGATCAAAGGCTTCCATCCGTGAACAGTTAATCCAATTCCAAGAAAAATATAATGTGGACGAAATCATGGCTGTATCCTATATCTTTGATGAGGACAAACAAAAGCGTTCCTACGAAATATTAAAAGAAGTCGTTGACGAAAAATAAATAAAAAACATCGTATCTGACGGTTCATTAAACCGTTTGGGTACGATGTTTTTATTTTCAATGTGATAATTGAATTTATTGGTAATGTAAAAGAGCCTTGTTACGTTTCGATGAGTGTAACAGAGGCTCTTATCATTTATCTATTATGAACTTTAGGGCAATCTAAAATTAGTCATATCATTTATTTTGTTTTGCTAGATTAGCTACGGTACCACCATCTACACGTAAGTCGATGCCTGTAATATAAGAAGCTGCATCGCTTAGTAAAAATTCTACAGCAGTAGCAATTTCTTTGGCTTCTCCTTCACGACGTAAAGGTGTTATTTCAAGCATCTTTTTCATTTCTGCTTGTTTAGATGCTTCTTGGCGGCCCATTGGGGTATTGATTGTACCAGGAGATAGAGAAGTTATACGTGCTCCTTTTTCTCCCCATGTCCATGCCTGTTCTTCCACAATTAATTGTACACCTAATTTAGATAAGCTGTATGCAGCTCCTGGGTTCCCTTGAGCAAATTGCTCCATTGTTTCCACCACATTTTCTGCTAATGGCTGTTTTAGTACATCAATATAAGGACCTTGGCGTGGAGGCATATATCCACTCATGGATGAAATACATACAACAGCTGTTCCTTCTGTAGCGTAAGGGAGGAAAGCTTCTAAAACAATACCTGTACCTACGAGGTTAACTTCTGTAATTCGTCTAGAATCTGCCATTGTAGGCGATAGTCCGGCTGTATGTACCAATCCTTTTAAAGTACCAAGTTCAGCAGCTTTTTCTGCTAAAGCTTCTACGTTTTCTCTGGAAGTAATATCAACTGTTTGGATATGTACATCTTTAATTCCTTTTGTGGCTAATTCCTCTTTTGTTTGAACTAAACGTTCATTTGAAACATCTGCCAGAAGAACAGTTCCTTTCTTGCCGACTAATTCAGCCGTAGCTTTGCCCATTCCGCCTGATCCACCTGTGATGACATAAACTTGTTTTTCCATGATTAAACCCCCTGTTTGTTATTCAATTTTATTATAACTTTTTTAGAAGGAAGCGAACACTTAAGTGAACGAATTTTGTGATTATTGGAAGCGTTCTTTTTTCTGCTAAATAATATGGTAATAAATATGTGGTGGTAAATAGAGGAAGGTGCAATGATTTGTTATAAATTTTATAGTATAGAATAATTTAGGAGACATCTATTAAATTATTGGATTTTTGCTATATTAATATCATCAATTCATCAATATCCTCTTGAATAACTTCTCTCTTTCAGATAACATTTTGAATATGTGAAATGAGGAACTTAATTTGAGAGGATAACTTTAGCCATGGCAAAACATCAAAAGAAGAACATCTATGCAGCGGGAGCTGTTTTAAAGAAGGAAATTGGTTTGAAAGAAGCCTTAACCATTGTAGTTGGGGTTGTAATTGGATCAGGTATATTTTTTAAAGCTACTCCAGTATTGGAAAGCGCCGGTTCTCCAATTGCAGCTATTATAGCTTGGCTGCTTGGAGGATTAATTACCCTGGCAGCTGCTCTTACGTTGGCTGAGATTGGCTCAGCTATACCGGAGACAGGTGGGGTATTTGCTTATTTGAAGGAGCTTTATGGAGAAAAAGTTGCTTTCCTATTTGGATGGGTTCAAGCGTTGATCTATATACCAGGTATTTTGGCGGCGCTGTCCATTGTTTTTGCTACACAAGCAACGTATTTTATGCCTATGACAGACCTCCAACAAAAATTGTTAGCGATTGGTATTTTAGTATTTGTGGCCGCACTAAATATCATTTCAACTAAACTTGGAGGCAGGATTCAGTTCATTTCTACGATAGCTAAAATGATTCCAATTATTGCTATTATCGTGTTTGGAATCATTCATGGAATGGGGAAAGAAACAGCGTCACTATTCTCGGAAGAATCTGTTCATAGCTTTACCCTAACCAGTTTTGGTGCAGCAATCCTAGGAACGTTGTTTGCCTATGAAGGCTGGGTGAGTGTTGGAAATATGGCTGGAGAAATGAAAAATCCTCAGCGCGACTTACCACGCTCTATTTTGTTTGGAATGACGATTATTATTGCTGCATATGTCCTAATAAACGTAGCCTTTTTCTCTGTCATGTCTGTTCAGGAGATTGTTTCGACAGAAAAAGTAGCAACGGATGCTGCTCTCATACTTTTTGGTAGCGGCGGCTCAGCGATTATCTCGATAGGAATTCTAATCTCTATCTTTGGTACATTGAACGGATATTTAATGACAGGTGTCCGAGTGCCATTTGCGATGGCACAAAACAAAATTTTCCCTTTCCATCATGTTATGGGGCGTGTTGAAAGCCGTACAAGTACACCGATTAATGTCTTTATTTTTGAAGTGGCCTTATCGATTATTTATATTTTATCTGGATCATTTAATACATTATCTACACTGGCCTTATTTGCTACTTGGATTTTCTTTGTTATGGCCATTTACGGGGTTTTCATTCTTCGTAAAAAGCGTAAGGACTTGGTTCCCACTTATCGGGTTCCTTTCTACCCAGTTGTTCCGCTTGTCGGAATCATTGGCGGAGTATATATATTGGTATGTACGGTCTTTACGGATACCCTATATTCTCTAATTGGTTTAGCCATTACGGCATTGGGGTACCCGGTATATCTTTATCTAAAGAAATCAAATATGTAAGTACTAAACACACGGAATTTCACTATGAAAATTCCGTGTGTTTTTTTATCTTTACTTTTACATGGCTCTTAGTCTGCTTTTTTAAAAGTAGAGGTAAACTGGGCATTTTGCTTGTATGATTGAAAAGGTTTTAGCAAAATAAGGATGTAGTCATATGTCTGTATATGAAAAAAGGTGAAGGTATGGGATATTTACGCAAGTATATAAAGAAATATGGAGTTTTATTTACGGTTGCGATTCTATTTTTAATGGTTGAGGCCATTTGTGATTTGCTTCTGCCTACGATATTAGCAACGATGATTGATAAAGGTGTAGCAAATAAAGACCTTTCATTTGTATTGGAAATGGGCGGAGTGATGCTAGTTGTTACGGCAATAGGTGCATTGGGGGCAATAAGCAGGAATATAATCTCCAGCAATATTTCGCAAAAAATGGGAGCCGAACTTCGCTCCGATTTATATAAAAAAATTCAATCTCTAAAACTTGTGCAAATGAACCGGTTTGAAGCGGCCACTCTTGTCACGAGGCTTACAAATGATGTAACACAAGTGCAAGTTTTTGTGAATGGATTGATGAGAATTATGGTGAAGGCACCATTAATCTGTATAGGGAGCATTATCATGGCAGTCCGTTTAAATGCTTCTATTTCGTGGATTCTATTAATTATTATTCCGATTGTTGCTGGAATCATAATGCTGAATCTGAAACTCAGTTTTCCTTTCTTTATCCGAGTACAAAAAGTGACGGATCGACTGAATGGCGTGATGAGAGAATATTTATCTGGAATTCGTGTCATCAGAGCTTTCAATCGTTCTCAGTTTGAGAAAGAACGATTTGAAGAACGTAATGATGATTTGGCTGCCACTTCTATTAAAGCGAATCGGGTCATGTCTATTTTTAATCCAGGGATTATGCTAACAGTGAATTTTGGCATCGTACTCGTCCTTTTAGTAGGAGGATGGAATATTAATAATGGACAAATGCAGGTTGGACAAATTGTTGCCTATGTGAATTATATGACTCAAATATTGTTTTCCTTATCGATGATTTCAATGATATTCAATTTCTTTGTACGGGCAAGGGTGTCAGCCGGAAGAATTGGAGAAGTGTTTAATACAGAAGATGTACCAAAAAATCCAGATATGGAAGAGAAAAATGACCATAATGAAGGCATCTTTTTTAACCAAGTCAGTTTTTCATACTTTGGAACGGAAGATTATGTAGTCAAAGATGTTACATTTAATGTGAAACCTGGGGAAACAGTGGGAATCATCGGATCTACAGGTTCAGGAAAGAGTAGTCTGGTTCAGCTGATCCCACGTTTGTATGAACCGTCTAAAGGTGCCATTTATAAGGATGGAATAAATATTCAAACAATCGATCCGGCCATATGGAGAGAGTCTGTCGCGTATGTACCTCAGAAATCGGTCTTATTTACAGGGACGATTAAAGAAAATATTCTTTGGGGTAAGGAAGATGCCAGTATGGAAGAAGTGGTTCAGGCCGCCAAGGCCGCATGTGCTCATTCGTTCATAGAGGCTTTACCAGATGGATACGAGACACATCTTGGACAGGGCGGAATCAATCTATCAGGTGGTCAAAAGCAGAGACTATCGATTGCAAGGGCATTATTGAAAAAATCTTCTGTATTAATTTTGGATGATTCAACGAGCGCGCTAGATGCGGTTACAGAAAAACAATTGAAGGAATCATTGGAGGAAAGAACGCAAGGTTCAATTATTTTTTTAATTGCCCAAAGAATTACTTCTGTTATGGATGCGGATAAAATTATCATTATGGAGAATGGAAGAATCGCGGGGATTGGGAATCATGAAGAGCTTAGGAACCATAATCCTGTTTATCAAGAGATTATACGTTCACAAATAGGTGAGGAGATGATGAGCCATGGCAAATAAAATGGAGAATGGCAGCGAGCCTTCACAGCCTGAGATGCCAAAAGCCGGAGGCAGAGGCCATGGCCACGGTGCGGGTCGTTTTGCTCCTGTGCAAAAACCAAAGGATTTTACGGGAACTCTAAAACGAATATGGGGTTTTTTTGGGACAGAAAAGAAAAATCTTTGGATTATTTTTGCGTTTGTTGTTATTAGTTCTTCCATTAGCCTATTTGTACCTTACTGGATTGGAAAGACCGTCGATCTGATTGCGACAGAACCAATTGATTTAAACCTGCTGCATATTATGATTCTCATTTTAGCAGCAGTTTACGTAACAGACGGAATATCGAATCTTTTTCAAGGCTGGATGATGGCTAAAGTTTCACAGCGGGTGGTCCACGGACTCCGAAGCACGTTATTTCATAAACTTCTTACATTGCCAATTGGTTATTTTGATTCACATGCCCATGGGGATATGATGAGCAGAGTAACCAATGATATCGACAATGTCTCTAGCAGTATTTCACAATCTACGACGCAATTAATGGGTGGAGTAATCACCATTACAGGATCATTTATTATGATGCTTACTTTAAGTCCTATACTGACTGTCGCGGCATGCATTACCGTTCCGTTTATGTATCTATTGACCAAAATGATAGCCAAGCGGACGCGTGTTTTATTTCGCGAGCAACAAAAGCATTTAGGCAGGTTAAATGGACATATAGAAGAATCCATATCCGGAACATTGATCATTAAAGCATTCAACCGTGAAAAACAAGCAGTTGAGACTTTTGAGGCGATAAATGAAAACCTGTTTGAATCAGGCAGGAAGGCGCAAATCTGGTCTGGTTATTTAATGCCCCTAATGAATGCCATAAATAATTTAGGGATTGCTGCGATTGCAATTGTGGGTGGGGTACTTGCTGTTAACGAGGCTGTAACGATAGGTGTCATTGCCAGTTTTGTCAGTTATTCTAGACAGTTTACTAGACCGTTAAATGATTTGGCTAATATATTTAATGTATTTCAATCTGCCGTGGCAGGTGCGGAACGTGTATTTCAGGTGATTGATGAAAATGAAGAAACAAAAGATCGCGAGCATGCGGTCCCTCTCCTGCATTCAATGGGAAATGTAGTTTTTAAAAATGTATCCTTTGGTTATGATCAGAACCATCCCATTTTGAAAAATATCAGTTTTGAAGCTAAGGCGGGCAGCCACAACGCTTTAGTCGGACCAACTGGTGCAGGAAAGACTACCATTACGAATCTCTTAACCAGGTTTTATGAGGTATCTGAGGGGAGCGTCTTAATCGATGGAGTAGATATTCGTGATTATACAAGAGAGAGCTTAAGAGATACATTTGGGATTGTGCTGCAGGATACGTATTTATTTACGGGAACCGTTAAAGAAAATATTAAATATGGCCGATTGGATGCTACAGATGAAGAAATGATCAGGGCTGCTAAAACAGCAAATGCTCACTATTTTATTACGAGATTACCAAATGGGTATGATACGATACTTTCGGAAAATGGAGCCAATTTAAGCCAGGGAAACAGGCAACTGCTAGCTATTGCCCGGGCAATATTGAAGGATCCGGCTATCTTGATTCTGGATGAAGCAACCAGCAGTGTCGATACAAGAACAGAACTAGCGATTCAGAATGCTATGCGTAAAGTGATGAAAGGTCGTACCAGTTTTGTCATTGCGCATCGGTTAAGTACAATTCGTGAAGCAGATACGATTATGGTTATCGACGATGGTCAAGTAAAAGAGAGTGGAACGCATGAAGAATTGCTGCGTCATCATGGTCGATATAGCGAAATGTATGAAAGCCAGTACAAAAATATCCAAACTTCATAGACTGATAAAACCTGCGGAAATCGTTCGCAGGTTTTTTATTTAAATGACAGCCACTTAGACATATAAACATATGAATAAGCTCTAAAAAAATAAAAAACAGAAAAACGCTAGGTGAAGACAATGAAAGCGCATACAAGTATTCAGAATAAATTAAATAGTCTAATAATTTAGAAAAATCAGTTGACTATATGTCCAGAAGGTCGTATTATAAATTTCAACAAGATAACAAAACAGGTGGTATTTGGAAGTGTTTTAATCGGGTATCTAAATAAAATTTAATAAGAACAAGCAATGATAAGGATAAGTAATAATTGGGTTGAACAGGTACAGAGAGCCGATGGTGCTGAGAATCGGAGCTGTTTCCAACTATGAACTCCCCTTAGAGCGTCTGTATGAAACCTTTTAGTAATGCAGGCCGGGTTGACCGATTAACCCGTTATCAAAATCAAAGAGTGCATGATCGAAATGGCGATCGTGAATTAGGGTGGTACCATGGAAGGGAAAACAAGCCTTTTCATCCCTGCGTTTCATTTAGAAACGTATGGGATGAGGAGGCTTTTTTATTTTATTAAAACGAACCTGGCAAATGAGCCTATCACTAATCAGGAGGTAGATTCCATGTTGGAGAAAACAGCTCTTGCTGAGAAAAAAATAGTAACTGAAATGAAAATCAGCGGAGCCGAGATGTTGGTCAACGCTCTAAAAAAGCAAGGAGTGGAGGTTCTGTTTGGATATCCGGGAGGCGCCGTTCTGCCCATCTATGATGCGCTTTTCAATGCAGGCATGAAACACATATTACCGAGACATGAGCAAGGTGCCATCCATGCAGCTGAAGGATATGCAAGGATAAGTGGAAAGCCTGGGGTTGTCATTGCAACTTCAGGTCCGGGAGCAACCAATATTGTTACAGGGCTTGCAGATGCCATGATGGATTCCTTGCCTCTAGTGGTCTTTACTGGTCAGGTTGGTACAGGAGTAATTGGAACAGATGCTTTTCAGGAAGCAGATATTTTAGGAATTACAACTCCAATTACAAAGCATAACTATCAAATTCGAAATACAGCAGATATTCCAAGAATCGTGAAAGAAGCCTTTCATATTGCTGCAACTGGGAGGCCGGGGCCAGTCCTTATCGATATCCCGAAAGATATGGCTCAGCTCATCGTGGTAGAGGAGGAACCCGAAACGATTCATCTGCCGGGATATCAGCCAAAGTATGAACCAAATTATCTACAAATCAGAAAACTTGTGGAGGCTGTCAGCTCTTCGAAGAAACCAGTTATTCTGGCAGGAGCAGGAATCCTTCATGCGAAAGCCTCAAAGTACTTACTAGAATATGCAGAGCAGCAGAACATCCCGATTGTCCATACATTACTCGGTCTTGGCAGTTTTCCTCCTAATCATCCTTTATATATTGGGATGGGCGGAATGCACGGAATATACGCAGCCAATATGGCGTTGTCTGAAAGTGATCTATTAATCAATATTGGGGCTAGATTTGATGACCGTTTAACAGGCAATCTATCAAAATTTGCTCCCTATGCAATGGTTGCCCATATTGATATTGATCCTGCTGAAATCGGTAAAAATGTTCCGACTGCCATTCCGGTTGTAGGAGATGCCAGACATGCTCTGAAACAGTTAATCAAGCAGAATGGCAAACAATCTGATAACGAGGCCTGGAGGCAACAAATCCGGTCATGGCTAGAGGACGCACCTTTCTATTATGAAAAGGGGAACGGTCAGTATATTAAGCCACAGAGAGTGATGGAAATGATTTATGAAATGAGTAAAGGGGATGCCATTGTGACAACGGATGTTGGGCAGCATCAAATGTGGGCGGCTCAGTACTATCCATTTAAACGGCCAAATGCATGGGTAACCTCTGGAGGACTTGGCACAATGGGCTTTGGGTTACCGGCATCCATTGGTGCACAAATCGCTGAACCGGATGATTTGGTTATATCTGTAAATGGTGATGGAGGTATACAAATGTCCATTCAGGAACTTGCTGTTATAGCCGAACATAATTTGCCGGTCAAAATTATCATTATAAACAATGGATCTCTCGGGATGGTTCGTCAATGGCAAGAAATTTTCTATGAGTCACGATACTCAGAAAGTGTATTCCAATTCCAGCCATCATTCGCCAAGTTAGCAGAAGCGTATGGGATAAAAGGATATGATGTGCGAACAGAAGAAGAAGCGGAAAATATCTTTCGTGAAGAATTCAGTAAACACGCCCCAGTCCTAATCAATGTTTTTGTGGAACCTGAAGAAAATGTATATCCAATGGTTGCACCTGGAAAGGGAATTAATGAAATGGTAGGGGTGAAGAAAAGTTGAAAAGAATCATCACTTTAACCGTTATAAACAAACCGGGTGTGCTGAACCGGATTACCAATTTATTTTCAAAACGGAATTATAACATAGAGAGTATTACGGTAGGGCAATCAGAAATGGAAGAAAGGGCGCGAATAACCTGTATCGTACATGTTGAATCTGTCCAGATAGCTGAACAAATGACCAAACAACTAAATAAACAAATAGATGTGATTAAGGTACAGGATATAACGGATCAATCCGTTGTAGCTCGGGAGCTGGCGCTTGTAAAAGTAACAGCAACTCCTCAATCGAGAAATGAGATTTACTCTCTCATAGAACCTTTCAGAGCTTCTGTTATTGATATTGGCAAGGAAAGCCTTGTGATCCAAATAACTGGCGAATCGAATAAAATTGAGGCATTTATCGAATTGATCAAGCCGTATGGAATTAAGGAATTGGCGAGAACCGGTACGACCGCTTTTGCCCGTTCCACTCAAATGGGGAACCAAGGAACAAAGAATTATTCCATTGTTTAAATAAAAAAGATAAGGGAGAGAACAATTATGGCAAAAATGTACTATCAAAATGAGGCAAATGAAGCAGTGTTATCAAATAAAAAGATAGCGGTTGTTGGATATGGATCACAGGGTCATGCTCATGCACAAAACTTACGGGATAGTGGTGCGGATGTAGTAATAGGATTACGTGAAGGGAAATCATGGAATCAGGCAGTGGAAGATGGCTTCGAAGTTAAGTCTGTAAGGGAAGCAAGTGAAGAAGCGGATGTGATCATGATTCTCCTGCCGGATGAACATCAAACAAAAGTATATAAAGCAGAAATTGAACCAGTTTTGCGGGAAGGTCACACACTTATGTTCGCTCATGGTTTTAACGTCCATTATCATCAAATTGTTCCTCCGACATTTGTTGATGTATCTCTTGTGGCACCAAAAGGGCCAGGTCATTTAGTAAGAAGGACCTTTGAACAGGGGGCTGGCGTTCCGGCATTGTTTGCCATCCACCAGGATAGATCAGGGGAAGCGACTGAGGTGGCACTAGCCTATGCAAAAGGAATTGGAGCACTAAGGGCAGGAGCACTTGAAACAACCTTTAAAGAAGAAACAGAGACAGATTTATTCGGTGAACAGGCAGTTCTATGCGGTGGTTTAACATCTTTAGTTAAAGCGGGATTTGAAACATTGACTGAAGCAGGCTACCAGCCTGAACTTGCTTATTTTGAATGTTTGCACGAACTGAAATTAATTGTTGACCTCATGTATGAAGGCGGAATGGAAGGGATGCGCTATTCTATTTCCGATACAGCTCAATGGGGAGACTTTGTATCAGGCCCACGTGTAGTCGGTCCTGCAGTTAAAGAAGAAATGAAGCAAGTATTAAAAGAAATCCAGAATGGTACATTTGCAAAAGGATGGCTGCTTGAAAATCAAGTGAACAGACCAGTCTTTAACGCAACACAGGCTCAGGAAAATGAACATCAAATCGAACAAGTTGGAAGAGAGCTTCGTCAAATGATGCCATTCATTCAGCAGCAACAACAAAAGAAACAGAAAGAAGTGGTCAGCAGTGCAAAAAATTAGCATTTTTGATACGACATTGCGCGATGGAGAACAGTCTGCAGGGGTTACTCTAAATTTGACAGAAAAGCTGGAGATAGCCAAACAATTGGAGAAACTCGGTGTGGATGTTATTGAAGCCGGATTTCCCGCTGCTTCTACAGGAGATTTTGAATCGGTTAAAAAAATTGCTGATCTAATCAAAAATTCAACGGTCACAGGTCTTGCAAGATCGGTGGAAAGGGATATCGATGCAGTATGGGGAGCATTGAAGCAAACCATCGATCCGAGAATACATGTTTTTCTAGCAACCTCACCGATACACAGACAGTATAAACTGAAAATGACAGAGGATCAGGTAGTGGAGGCTGCTGTGGCATCGATTCGCTATGCAGCGAAGTATTTTCCGGTTATTCAGTGGTCAGCTGAGGATGCGTGCCGCACGGAGCTCCCATTCCTCGCTCGGATTGTAGAAGAAGCTATCAAAGCGGGTGCGCAAATTATTAATATTCCAGACACAGTCGGATATATCACACCGAAAGAATACAGTGCAGTATTCCAATACTTGATAGATCATGTTCCATCAATTGATAAAGTGACCTTATCTGCCCATTGTCATGATGATTTAGGATTGGCAACTGCCAATTCCATGGCAGCCATTCTGGCTGGAGCGACTCAAATTGAAGGAACGATCAATGGAATAGGTGAAAGGGCCGGAAACACCTCCATAGAAGAAGTCGCGCTTGGTTTATATACAAGAAAGGACTTTTATCAGGCAGAAACAAGCCTCGTGCTTGGTGAAATTAAACGAACAAGTGAACTGGTCAGTAAATTAACAGGAATGGTAATTCCACCAAATAAAGCAGTTGTCGGAAAGAATGCTTTTGCGCATGAATCAGGAATACACCAGGATGGGGTGCTAAAGGAGAAAACAACCTATGAAATTATCGAACCGGAGTTAGTTGGATTAAGCTCTAATTCCATGGTACTTGGTAAACATTCTGGCCGACATGCATTCCGTACAAAATTGGATGAGTTGGGCTTCCATGTATCAGATGAAGAAGTCAATCAGCTTTTCAAAGTCTTTAAAGACCTGGCTGATCGTAAAAAGGAAATGACAGACGAAGATATTGTTGCGCTAGTTTTGGAGGAAAAAGTAACGAAAGAGGATCGTTATTATGAATTAATTTCAATTCAAGTACAATATGGCACCAATCAAATTCCAACAGCTACCGTTACGTTGTCAGGAGTAAATAATGACAGAATTCAGGAAGCTTCAACTGGAGCAGGAAGTATTGAAGCCTTATACAATACGCTGGAACGCTGCATCCAGAAACCAGTAAAGCTGCAGGATTACCGTATTCAATCAGTTGGCGGCGGCAGAGATGCATTGGCACAAGTGTTTGTAAAGGTTAATTATCGAGGAGTAGAAACGAGCGGACGCGGATTAGCTCAGGATGTTTTGGAAGCGTCGGCTAAAGCCTATTTAAATGCTATTAACCGCGTAATTTTAACAGAAGAACACCAATCGATGGCCATAACAAATTAATCAATAAGGGGGATTTCGATAATGAAAAAGAACATTGCTGTATTGCCGGGTGATGGGATTGGACCGGAAATTATGATGGGAGCCCTCGAAATCCTCAATGCTATTGGTGAACGATTTGGGCATGAATTCACCTTTGAATATGGACATATTGGCGGGTCAGCCATTGATACGGAGGGAACTCCTTTATCAAGTAAAACGATTGAATTGTGCAAACGAAATGATGCCGTGTTGCTCGGCGCTGTCGGAGGTCCTAAATGGGATCATAACCCACCGGAAATGCGTCCTGAACAAGGGTTATTAAAGATTCGAAAAGAGTTGAATTTATACGCGAATATACGTCCTATTAATTATTACGCCAGCATCCAGGATTCTTCACCTTTGAAGAAGGAAATTATTGAGGAGACAGACTTTTTAATCGTGAGAGAGCTAACAGGCGGGTTATATTTTGGTAAACCGAGTGAACGTAGCTATCATAATGGCATGGAAGCTGCTGTTGATACCTTGTATTACGAGCGGGAAGAAGTAAAGCGGATTATCACACTCGCGTTTGAATTGGCAAAGGAACGAAAAGGGAAAGTGACATCTGTAGATAAAGCAAATGTATTGGAATCAAGCCGAATGTGGAGAGAGGTAGCTGAGGAAGTAGCGAGAGAGTATCCGGAAGTGAAACTTGAACATATGCTTGTAGACAATGCGGCGATGCAGCTTATCCGTAATCCAAGGCAGTTTAACCTGATTGTGACGGAGAACATGTTTGGAGATATTTTAAGTGATGAGGCGAGTGTATTAACAGGATCGCTTGGAATGCTCCCTTCCGCAAGTCTTTCTGAAAATGGTCTGCATCTATATGAACCAATTCATGGCTCTGCCCCGGACATTGCAGGTCTAAATAAAGCTAACCCGATTGCCATGATTCTGTCTGTTGCATCGATGCTTCGTCATTCCTTCCAATTGGAAAAAGAGGCAAACATGGTGGAGCAAGCAGTTAAAAATGTATTGGACTCCGGTAAACATACCATGGATTTATCAGGCGACAGCAAAGCCTTATCAACAACGGAAATGGCTAAAGCTATTAGGGAAGAAATATTGCAGAAGGACGCTATCTTTCACATTATGGGAGCGTACGCGTAATCGTGTAATAAGAAGAGTAATCATTAAAATGAGGAGGGATCTATGTGGGTAAATCGATAGTGGATAAAATCTGGGAAAATCATATAGTACACAAGGAGGCGGGGAAACCAGATTTATTATACATCGATCTGCATCTCGTGCATGAAGTGACATCTCCTCAGGCATTTGAGGGTCTTCGCCTAAAGAAAAGAAAGGTACGCAGGCCCGATTTAACCTTTGCAACAATGGATCACAATGTCCCCACGGTTAATCGCTATGTCATTACAGATGAGGTTGCAAAAAGGCAAATGACAGCTCTGGAACGAAATTGTGAGGAATTTGCTGTTCCTTTAGCTGGGCTGGATAGTGAAGATCAAGGAATCGTTCATGTTATCGGTCCAGATTTGGGCTTAACGTGGCCAGGAAAAACGATTGTGTGTGGCGATAGCCATACATCTACCCATGGAGCATTCGGTGCCTTGGCATTTGGAATAGGTACAAGTGAAGTGGAGCATGTCTTGGCAACACAAACAATCTGGCAAAGCAAGCCTAAAACGATGAAAATCGAAATAAACGGTAAGCTCCATAGAGGGGTTACGGCAAAGGATGTCATTCTCTATATCATCTCCCAAAACAGTACTCATTTTGGCAATGGCTATATTCTGGAATATGCAGGAGAAGTTGTACGGAATATGTCGATGGAAGAGCGAATGACCATGTGTAATATGTCAATAGAAGGCGGTGCACGTGCTGGGTTGGTTAGTCCGGATGAAACGACTTTTTCTTATATGAAGGGGCGTAAATATGCACCAAAGCCGGAGGATTTTGAAGACTATTGTAAGCATTGGTCAGAATTGGCCAGTGATGAAGATGCAACATATGACAAAGTAATCTACATAAATGGAGAAAATATTTCTCCGATGGTCAGCTGGGGAACAAATCCAGGGATGTGCAGTCCAGTAACCGGGAATATTCCAGTTTCAACTTTACTGGAGCCGATAGCAGCCAAAACTTTACAACGTGCACTTGAATATATGGGATTAAAAGAAGGTCAAGCAATTACAGATATCCCTGTTCAGCATGTTTTCATCGGTTCCTGCACGAATTCCAGAATAGAGGATTTAAGAGAAGCGGCTGAGGTCATTAATGGCAAAACGGTTGCTGCGGGAATTAGAGCAATGGTGGTACCGGGCTCACAGGCCGTTAAGAAAAAAGCAGAGGAAGAAGGATTGGATACCATTTTCAAAGCAGCTGGATTTGAATGGAGAGAAGCGGGCTGCAGCATGTGTTTAAGTATGAACCCTGATGTTGTGCCGGCGGGCGAACATTGTGCTTCTACATCAAATCGGAATTTTGAAGGTAGACAAGGCAGTGGGGCAAGAACGCATTTAGTGTCTCCTCGTATGGCAGCAGCGGCGGCAATTTACGGGAAATTTGTAGATGTCAGAGGGTCAGCGAAGCCTTTGGTTTTCGGAAAAGGAGGTCATTAGTTTGGAAAAGATGACAGTGTATACAGGGAAACCCGTCATTCTCGATCGGGATCATGTTGATACAGATCAAATCATTCCGAAACAATTTCTAAAGAGAATTGAACGCACCGGCTTTGGAAAGTATGTGTTTTTTGATTGGCGGTTTAAGGCAGATGGGACAGAAAGAGAAGATTTTGAGCTGAATCAAGTTGAGACGAAAGGGGCAACCATTTTAGTCGCAGGTGATAATTTCGGTTGCGGATCCTCTCGTGAACATGCGCCTTGGGCACTTGGTGACTATGGTTTTAAAGTCATTGTAGCTTCATCATTTGCAGATATTTTTCACCAAAACTGTCTCCAAAATGGGATCTTGCCTATTACCTTAGATAAGGGAACTTTGAGTTCTCTTAAAGAATTTATACGAAGGGAAGTAGCCATCCATTTGACGGTTGATGTGCCTAATCAAGAATTGAGAGCGCGGGAAAAAGTCATAGCTAGATTCGATATACACCCATACTGGAAGAATATGCTGATTAATGGATGGGATGAGATTTCCTTAACACTGCAATATAGTGAGGAAATTGATCAATATGAACAAAGGAAACAGGCATAGACCATGAGGTTACGGTCTATGCCTGTTTTCTATATTTTTAAATGATAGAAAGCTTATAATATGGGAATGTTTTGTTTTTCGTGTAAATGCATGCTAAACTAACGACAATCAATTCAAAAATCAAGGCGGTTTGTTATGAAGAACACAAAGATTGAACCAAGGAATGAAAAGGTAGTTCCTTTTCCTAATCTGGCACAATTGCTCCTGAAAAAGGGGATGCAAGCCATGGAGGAAAAAAAATTTAACAATGCCCGTGAATTTTTTGGACAGGCTTATGACATAGAACCGGACGATGAAGATATCAATATTGGTTTAGCGCTATCATTGGTACAGCTGGGTCATTATCAAGATGCAAAAGCCATAGTGAAAAAGATGATGGGTAATGGAATCGGGGAATATTTTCATGTTATCAATATCTATTTAATGATACTTCTCCAGTTGAATGAGCATCGGGAGATTATTTCCGTTGTGGAAGCATTGTTGGAGGAAGATCAAGTACCCGCGGGTAGGGTTGAATCGTTAGAGCATCTTTTAGCCATGAGTAAACGGATTGTTGAGCAGGGCGGAGAAGAAGAACAAGAATATAAGGAATTTAAAGATGAATCTAAACAAATCCAAGAAGAGGAACTGACACATATCCTCGGAAATGGAACAGTTGAAGAGCAATTTTTTATGTTATCTACACTAGCCGGCCAAAATATTAGACCATGGGTAGGATTGCTTTGCCAATTTCTAATAGAAGAAAAACATCCATTTTTGAAAACCTTTGCTTTAACGTTATTAATAGAGCAGGAAGTTGATCGGGTTGTCGAGGTGGATAAATTCGGACAAACCCTAACAGTAAATGTTATGGATTTACCGAGTATAGAGCAAACGCTTTTTTTGTCGGAAATACATAAGGATTTAAGTGATAGATTGGAAAATAATAATCCGATTATGTTTGAGCAAGCCATGGATATGGTCAAAAGACATAATATCTTGCTTTACCCAATGAACATAACCAATCTTGGGGATTGGTCAGAAGCCTATTACCGAATTGTTTCGGAGGCGTATGGTTTACAGTTGAAGGAATCCAATTCGAGTGTAAATACAATAATAGAAGAAATAAGGAATTTAGAGGGGATGACTTTCCCTGTTATTTGAGGGTCCAAGTCTTGAAACGTAGGAAACCTATGTTATAATATAGTGGTTGCAATATGCATAGGTACAGTATGGCTGTACTACCTAAAATCAATAAATCTGGTTGCACATAACAAAAGTGTTATGAGAAGACGATTATTAGGAAATATATATAGTGGAGGGAAAACCATGTCTGCAAAATGGGAAAAGCTTGAAGGTAACAGCGGTGTATTAACTGTTGAAGTACCTGTTGAAAAAGTAAACGAAGGCTTAGATTCAGCATTCAAAAAAGTGGTTAAACAAGTACAAGTGCCAGGATTCCGTAAAGGGAAAATGCCTCGTGCATTATTTGAAAAGAAATTCGGTGTTGAATCTCTTTATCAAGATGCCTTAGATTTTATTCTTCCAGAAGCATACGCTAATGCGATCGAAGAAACTAACATCGAGCCAGTTGACCGTCCAGAAATCGATATCGAGAAAATGGAAAAAGGCGAAGCTCTTATTTTTAAAGCAACTGTTACAGTTAAACCAGAAGTTAAACTTGGCGAATACAAAGGTATTGAAGTAACTAAAGTTGATACTGAAGTAACTGAAGAAGACATTAACCAAGAAATCAAAACTTTACAAGAACGTAACGCTGAGCTTGTAATTAAAGAAGAAGGACAAGCTGAACTAGGTGATACTGTTGTTTTAGACTTCGAAGGATTCGTTGATGGCGAAGCATTCGAAGGCGGACAAGCAGATAATTACTCCTTAGAACTTGGTTCCAACTCTTTCATCCCAGGTTTTGAAGATCAATTAGTTGGTCTTGAAGTAGGCGGAGAAAAAGACGTTGAAGTTAATTTCCCTGAAGAATACCATGCTGCTGAATTAGCAGGCAAACCAGCAGTATTCAAAGTGAAAATTCATGAAATCAAAACAAAACAACTTCCTGAATTAGATGACGAATTTGCTAAAGATGTTGATGAAGAAGTAGAAACATTGGATGCTCTTAAAGAAAAAATCAAAACTCGTCTAGTTGAGTCTAAAAAACATCAAGCAGAACATCATGTAAAAGACACTGTTATCGAAAAAGCTGCAGAAAATGCTGAAATCGATATTCCAGGTGCCATGATCGAAACTGAAACAGATCGTATGGTTCAAGAGTTTGAACAACGCCTTCAAGCTCAAGGTATGACTCTTGATATGTACTTCCAATTCTCTGGCCAAGATAAAGATGCACTTAAAGAGCAAATGAAAGAGGAAGCTGAAAAGCGTGTACGCATCAACTTAACTCTTGAAGCAATTGGCAAAGCAGAAAATGTCGAAGTAACTGAAGAAGAAATCAACACAGAAGTACAAGCAATGTCTGAGCAATACGGTTTGTCTGCTGAACAAATCATCCAAGCGCTTGGCGGTACTGAAAGTGTTAAAGGTGATCTTTTAGTAAGAAAAGCAATCGACGTATTAGTTGAAAACAGCAAAACTGTAGAAGCTTAATAAATATAAAGGTTAACTTAACAAGGTGCGATTTTATCGTGCCTTGTTTTATACATACTATCCTTACATAATTAAGAGGCCACGCTTCGAGATGATTCGACTTTTCGAATCGAAATATTTTAACACATACATAATTGCTTTTTTCCTGAATTCAGTGTAGATTAACTAAATAAATAGGATTTAAAACTCTTCCATTTTTGATTTTTAGGGTTGAAAGAAGTCAAGAATGGATATTATGTACATATACATAAGGGACATTTAGTATGGAAAATGAGTACGGCCTTTTTCTTACCTTAAATGGGGCAATGTGTGTTACAATCCTTACATACCCTTCATTTGTTAATCTGACCGTAGAAAATTGCAGATTTCATGATAGAGTCCATAATACCAAGGGGTGAAACTATGTTTAAATTTAATGATGAGAAAGGACAATTAAAGTGTTCTTTCTGTGGAAAAACTCAAGAACAAGTCCGAAAACTCGTAGCGGGTCCAGGTGTTTATATATGTGATGAGTGCATAGAGCTATGCACTGAAATTGTAGAAGAAGAATTGGGTACTGAAGAAGAAGTTGAGCTTAAAGATATACCAAAACCAATGGAGATCTTAGATATCCTAGATGAGTATGTCATTGGACAGAAAGATGCTAAGAAATCTTTAGCAGTAGCTGTTTATAATCACTACAAACGTGTAAATTCCAATAGCAAAATTGAAGATGTAGAATTATCTAAATCTAATATTTGTTTAATTGGACCTACAGGTAGTGGGAAAACCCTTCTTGCCCAGACTTTAGCAAGATTGTTAAATGTACCATTTGCCATTGCTGATGCTACTTCATTGACTGAAGCTGGTTATGTGGGTGAAGATGTGGAGAACATCTTACTCAAACTAATTCAAGCTGCGGATTATGATGTAGAGAAAGCTGAAAAAGGTATTATCTACATTGATGAAATTGATAAAATTGCACGTAAATCTGAAAATCCATCTATTACTAGAGATGTTTCAGGTGAAGGTGTACAACAAGCATTGTTAAAAATTCTTGAAGGTACGGTTGCGAGTGTACCGCCACAAGGTGGAAGAAAGCATCCGCATCAAGAGTTTATCCAAATTGATACAACGAATATTCTATTTATTTGCGGTGGCGCATTTGATGGAATTGAACCGATTATTAAACGCCGTCTTGGCCAAAAAGTTATCGGTTTTGGATCAGGAGCAGCTAAAGAAGAAGTTGAAGATAAGAACTTATTAACAAAAGTTCTTCCTGAAGACATGCTTCGTTTTGGATTAATTCCAGAATTTATCGGACGTTTGCCGGTAATTGCGACGCTTGAGCAATTAGATGAGGAAGCATTAATTCAAATCCTTACAAAACCTAAAAATGCTCTTGTTAAGCAATTCCAAAAAATGCTTCAACTTGATGATGTTGAACTTGAATTCGAAGATGGAGCGTTATTGGAAATTGCCAAAAAAGCAATTGAGCGTAAAACTGGTGCCCGTGGACTTCGTTCCATTATTGAGGGAATCATGCTGGATGTAATGTTCGAACTTCCATCTCGTGATGATATTAAAAAATGTATCATTACAGCTGATGTAATCTCAGAAGGCAAATCCCCAAAAATTGTTCTTGTTGATGGAACAACTGAAACAGTTGAGAAGAAAACATCCGCTTGATAAAGATATAATCTGTAAAAGAGGCTAATCACAATGTGATTGGCCTCTTTTTTGTTAAATGGAGTAAACTTTTTATAGAGTAAAGCTGATATAAATTGTGAAAAGAGCTGAAGTGGATGGGAATTTAGCCAAACTATACAAGAATTCAGCCAAACTTTCGGTTAATCCAGCCGATTCAGCCAAGAATCCAGCCAAACCTCACGCTAATCCAGCCGATTCTGCTCAAAATCCGGCCAACGCTCCTGACCAATCGTATCAGCTTTTTTAGATAATCCAGCTTCGACTCCTAGTCCCTCGAGACATAAGCAAATACTCTGCGGGAGGAAAGAACTCCGAGCATTTGTCTTATGCTTGTCGGAGGCCTACAGAATGTAGGTCATGAAGACGTTGCCACACGATGTGGCGAAATTAGTCTTCGTTCCTTGACGTACCCCTTCAGCTTTTTTAGTCAATCCAGCTTCGACTCCTAGCTCCTCGAGACATAAGCAAATACTCTGCGGGAGAAGAACCCTCCCTCCGAGCATTTGTCTTATGCTTGTCGGAGGCCTACAGGATGTAGGTCATGAAGACGTTGCCACACGATGTGGCGAATTAGTCTTCGTTCCTTAGTACAGTCGTTTCAACTTTTTAGTGTTTATTCCTTCCTTTCTAGGGAGATACTAGCTTGTATCTCAACGATGTGATTTCAGGAGGGTGCTTATATGAGTTGGACGGGTGTGGTTATCATTATCCAGTTGTTTTTTGGGATAGTGATCGGATTGTATTTTTTAAATTTGTTGAAGGGTCAAAGGGTACAGAAGGTATCGATTGATAGGGAAGCTAAGAAGGAGATGGATCAGCTTCATCGAATGAAGTCTATCTCCTTGACTGAACCGCTTTCTGAAAAAGTAAGACCAGCACGTTTTGAAGATATTATAGGGCAAGAGGATGGAATCAAAGCGTTAAAAGCAGCACTTTGTGGCCCAAATCCACAGCATGTATTGATTTATGGACCGCCTGGAATCGGAAAAACAGCCGCTGCTAGACTTGTTTTGGAAGAAGCCAAATCAAATATGAAATCTCCATTCAGGCAAACAGCTACGTTTGTAGAATTGGATGCTACAACAGCACGGTTTGATGAAAGAGGAATTGCGGATCCACTTATTGGTTCTGTCCACGATCCTATTTATCAAGGCGCTGGAGCGATGGGGCAGGCAGGAATCCCTCAGCCTAAACAGGGGGCGGTTTCGAATGCTCATGGCGGTATCTTATTCATTGACGAAATCGGAGAACTGCACAATATACAAATGAATAAATTATTGAAGGTATTGGAAGATCGAAAAGTTCATTTTGAAAGTGCCTATTATAATGAAGAGAATCCGAATATTCCTAAACACATACATGAAATTTTTCAAAATGGTTTACCAGCTGATTTTCGACTTGTCGGAGCTACTACGAGGACGCCTTCTGAAATTCCACCGGCAATCCGGTCCAGATGCTTGGAGATTTTCTTTCGTGAGTTAAATCAAGAAGAATTGAAGCGGGTTGCTGAAAATGCTGCAAAGCGCGTTTCTTTGGATATTAATATTGATGGGCTTAATACGATAGGTAATTTTGCCAGTAATGGGCGTGAAGCAGTAAATATGGTTCAAAGTGCTGCAGGTTTAGCGATTACAGAAAATAGAGACTATATTAAAGATGAAGACATTGAGTGGATTGTGCAATCAAGCCAAATGTCTCCAAGATATCAAAGCTTTATTGCGAAAGAATCAGCTATTGGGGTTGTGAATGGTCTTGCCGTAACTGGACCGAGCACAGGGGCATTGCTTGAAATCGAAGTGACGGTTATTGATGCGAAGGAAAAAGGATCTGTTAATATTACAGGGATTGTAGAAGAAGAAAGTATTAATAGTGCCGGTAAATCGATTAAAAGAAAAAGCATGGCTAAGGGCTCGATTGAAAACGTAGTTACCGTCTTAAGAACGATTGGCGTCCCAGCTGATCAATATGATATCCATGTTAATTTTCCCGGTGGAATACCGATTGATGGTCCATCGGCAGGTGTAGCTATGGCTGTTGGTATTTACTCCGCCATTTATCAAATACCGGTGAAAAATAATGTGGCGATGACAGGCGAAATTAGTATTCACGGGAAGGTTAAACCAGTGGGTGGTGTGTTTACGAAAGTGACGGCAGCTAAGTTAGCGGGTGCAGATGTCGTTCTCATACCTGAAGAGAATACACAAGCTCTGTTGAACCAAGTTGAAAATATTGAAATCAGACCAGTTAAGCACTTAAAGGAAGTTTTTCAACACGTATTCGATCGAACAGCTGCCATCGATAACATCATCGAAAATATGCCACGATCCGAAAGGGAAAGCGGCTAATAAAGCAAAAATTAAAAGGCTTGCATAGAGCGAGCCTTTTTTTCGTCTACATTGCATATTTTCAGGAAAAGGATGTTATCTTAAAATTAATATAAAAGATGTTACATACACTTGGAAATAGGGAAGAAAAGTAACATGGTTACGTTTATCGTCCCAAATAGACACAAACCAGTAAATACGATAAAATTGGTAAAAGGTCTATGAATAATACATATATTAGCATGTTTTGGAGGTGCAACAAATGGCAAACACTATGGACAAAAACGTTCCCCTCCTACCGCTTCGCGGATTGCTTGTTTTCCCGACGATGGTTCTCCATCTGGATGTTGGAAGGGAAAAATCTGTTCAGGCGCTAGAGAAAGCGATGGTAGATGACCATTTGATATTTTTAACGACTCAAAAGGAAGCATCTACAGATGAACCTAGTGAAGATGATTTATATGAAATGGGTACGCTCACTAAAGTAAAACAAATGCTTAAACTCCCGAATGGAACAATTCGTGTATTGGTAGAAGGTTTATCGAGAGCACAAATGGTATCCTATGAGGATGATGGTGATTTCCTCACGGCAAAGCTGGAACTCATAGAAGATTCAACGGAAAAGGATCCAGAAACAGAAGCTTTGATGAGAACTTTGTTGAATTACTTTGAACAGTACATAAAAATCTCAAAAAAAGTGACAACAGAAACATATAATTCAACTGAAGATATAGAAGAACCCGGCAGACTGGCTGATATTGTGACATCTCATTTGCCAATTAAGCTGAAAGAAAAGCAAGAAATACTCGAGACCATTGATGTAAAAGAAAGATTAAACAAAGTGATTAGTTTAATCAATAATGAGAAAGAAGTATTGAATCTCGAAAAGAAAATTGGTCTTCGTGTTAAAAAGTCAATGGAACGTACGCAAAAGGAATATTATCTACGTGAACAAATGAAAGCGATCCAGAAAGAGTTGGGTGATAAAGAAGGAAAGGCTGCTGAAATCGCCGAATTGGCTGAGAAGATAAAGGATTCAGGCATGCCAGCCCAAGTAATGGAAACAGCTCTTAAGGAACTGGATCGTTATGAAAAAATTCCTTCCACCTCTGCTGAGAGTGCGGTTGTTCGTAATTATATTGAATGGCTTGTTGCGATTCCATGGTCTAATGCAACAAAAGATGACCTGAATATAAAGAAGGCTGAAAACATCCTAAACAAAGATCATTATGGTTTGGAAAAGGTTAAAGAGCGTGTTCTTGAATATTTAGCGGTTCAAAAGCTAACTAATTCCTTAAAAGGACCTATTCTTTGCCTGGCAGGACCTCCTGGTGTGGGTAAAACAAGTTTGGCAAAATCTATTGCCAAATCTCTGAATCGTAACTTTGTCCGTGTTTCTCTTGGGGGAGTCCGCGATGAATCAGAAATCCGTGGACATCGCCGTACATATGTAGGTGCTATGCCTGGACGTATTATACAAGGGATGAAAAAAGCGGGAACCATTAATCCAGTTTTCTTGCTGGATGAGATCGATAAGATGTCCAATGATTTTCGTGGAGATCCTTCTTCAGCTATGCTTGAAGTACTCGACCCTGAGCAAAATCATACGTTCAGCGATCACTATATTGAGGAAACCTATGATTTATCCAATGTCATGTTTATTGCAACAGCCAATGATTTAGCAACGATTCCAGCGCCTTTGCGCGACCGTATGGAGATTATTAATCTTTCTGGTTATACTGAAATTGAAAAGCTCCATATTGCTAAAGATCATCTGTTGGCTAAACAAATTAAAGCCCATGGGTTAACAAAAAGCCAGCTCCAAATGAAAGAGGATGCCATTATCAAGATCATCAGGCAATATACAAGAGAAGCCGGGGTTCGTACGTTGGAAAGGCAACTCGCAGCTGTTTGCCGCAAAGTGGCTAAAATAATTGTATCAGGCGAAAAGAAAAAAGTAATTGTCACTGAAAAAGTCATAACAGAATTCCTGGGTAAACCTTATTTCCGTCATGGGGAAGCAGAGCGTGAAGACCAGGTTGGAGTAGCGACTGGACTAGCTTACACAACATTTGGCGGAGATACACTTCAGATTGAAGTTTCTTTATCTCCAGGTAAGGGCAAACTTGTGTTAACCGGTAAACTTGGCGACGTCATGAAGGAATCAGCACAGGCGGCATTTAGCTATGTTCGCTCCAAGGCTGAAGAATTTGGCATTGACAAGGATTTCTATGAGAAATATGATATTCATATTCATGTTCCTGAAGGAGCTGTTCCAAAAGATGGCCCATCTGCAGGTATTACAATGGCGACTGCCTTAATTTCAGCGCTTACGGGTAGAGCAATCCGTAAGGAAGTAGGGATGACCGGTGAAATAACATTGCGTGGCCGAGTATTGCCGATTGGCGGATTAAAGGAAAAATCATTGAGTGCTCACCGGGCAGGATTAAAGAAAATCATTTGTCCGATTGATAATGAAAGAGATATTGATGATATTCCGGAAAGTGTTCGTGAAGAATTAGAATTCGTATTTGTATCACAACTTGATGAAGTGCTGCAACATGCATTGGTAGGTGGAAAAAGTTGAAAATTACTCAAGCAGAGATTGTGATGAGTGCTGTTAAACCGGAGCAATATCCGACAGAAGGGTTTCCGGAATTTGCTCTTGCTGGACGTTCTAATGTAGGAAAATCTTCTTTTATTAATAAAATGCTTAATCGAAAAGGGTTGGCTCGTACATCATCTAAACCAGGTAAAACACAAACATTGAACTTTTATAAGCTTAATGAACAATTATTTTTCGTAGACGTTCCTGGTTATGGATACGCAAAAGTATCCAAATCTGAACGTGCAGCCTGGGGAAAGATGATAGAGACATATATCACTACACGTGAGCCTTTACGTGCGATGCTTTTAATCGTTGATCTTCGCCATAAACCATCTGCGGATGATGTAATGATGTATGATTTCCTGAAACATTACGAAATTCCTTGCATTATTATTGCAACAAAAGCGGATAAAATCCCAAAAGGTAAATGGCAAAAGCATCTGAAAATCGTGAAAGATACACTGAATATGGTTAAAAGTGATGAAGTGATTTTGTTCTCTTCAGAAACTGGTCTTGGAAAAGATACTGCCTGGAACGCAATACAGGCGCGCATATAAAATAGATGCCAAAAGAGCTGCATGTTAATCATGCAGCTCTTTTTATTAGCTTTGACCATGTAGGTTTTGCCCAAAAATTTAATTCGATTTTCCTTCAACCTTAAAGTTGAGTTGCCGTGCAAGCTGTTTTATTTTTTCTTCTTTTTAAATAAAACGACGCCTCCAATGAGCATCAGGAAAACTGGCCAATAATGATTAAAGAAATCGATATAACCGACCAAGCCGAGCGTGGTGAGTAATTTCTCGTGAAATATAAAGATGATGGCTACAACTAGAAATAAAATCCCAGATCCCTTTCCGATTCCCTTCTTTAAAGAAATCAATAGAAACCCCAAACTAATCAATAAAAATAGAACAGTATGCTCAGCAGGCCAATATTCCAGTTGTGCTGCTATGTATTGGTGTAAACCAAATCCCGTAAACAGTATCCCAGGCAATATAAAGTCAGATTGATTGCCAAACTTACTTTCGGCAAGGAAGGCTATGCCGATAATAATACAAAGAGATCCCCATGAATAATAAGGTGATAAAAGGGGATAGTTGATCGACTTTAAAAAATAAAAAAGACCAAAACCAATGAAAATAATGCTTGAAAAATAACGGTATTCTTTCATTTGTATTCTCCCGGTTTATTATTATTGATAATTATTCTAATCTTTGATAATGTACAATTAGTGATTTAATTTACACATACTACAGTGTGAGAAACTATTTGGTAATGAAGATTGAATCTATTATATATTGATTATATCAGTTTTTTTTATTTCATGAAATTTCTCATTTAAATGAATACATTGATAAAAAGTTACGAAAATGTTCACAATTATGTAAAATATTACAAGTACGCCAATGATATACTTGCAAAAGAATATGCTCAGATGGGGGTGTGACAGGGGAAATGCATATAATTGTTGTTGGTCTTAATTATAAAACCGCTCCTGTTGAAATCCGTGAGAAAGTCAGCTTTGAAGTGGAACAACTGCCGGAAGCAATGAAAGTATTAAGTAACAAAAAAAGTATTTTAGAAAATATTATCATTTCTACGTGTAATCGGACGGAAGTATATGCAGTAGTTGATCAACTACATACAGGTAGATATTATCTGAAAGAATTTTTAGCAGAATGGTTCTCAATCGATCAAAATGAACTTTCTTCCTATTTATATGTTTATGAACAGGATGGGGCAGTCAATCATTTATTTCAGGTTGCCTGTGGATTGAACTCCATGGTGTTGGGAGAGACTCAAATTCTTGGGCAGGTGAAGAAGAGCTTCCAGCAGGCACAGGAAGAAAATACAATTGGTGTATTGTTTAATAATCTGTTTAAACGAGTGATTACGCTTGCCAAAAAAGCTCATTCTGAAACGGAAATTAATAAAAATGCGGTCTCAATCAGCTATGCAGCGGTTGAACTCGGTAAAAAAATATTTGGTTCGCTTCAGGATAAGAAAATTTTAATTGTTGGTGCAGGCAAAATGGGCCAGCTTGCTATTGAAAACTTATATGGCAGTGGTGCCAATCAAGTAACTGTTATTAACAGAACTTTAGAAAAAGCCGAAAAATTAGCCTCCAGATTCTCGGGTCAGGCAAAAAAGCTTCAGGAACTGCAATGTGCCCTGCTTGATGCAGATATTTTAATCAGTTCGACTGGATCAAAAGAATATGTGATTACAAAAGAAATGATGGAGAATATTAATATCTTGAGAAAAGGACGACCTATTTTCATGGTTGATATTGCTGTTCCACGTGATTTAGATCCTAAATTGATGGAGCTTGACAGCGTCTTTCTTTATGATATAGATGATTTAGAGGGAATTGTACAGGCAAACCTGGCAGAAAGAAAAGAAGCAGCAGAACAAATTATGATTATGATTGAAAATGAGATTGTTGAATTCAATCATTGGCTCAAAATGCTTGGTGTTGTTCCGGTTATTTCAGCATTACGTGAGAAAGCGTTGGAGATCCAAGCGGAAACAATGGAAAGTATGCATCGTAAATTACCTGGGTTAAGCGAAAGAGAATGGAAGGTTATTAATAAGCATACGAAGAGTATAATCAATCAGATGCTTAAGGACCCGATTCTTTATGCGAAAGACATTGCAGAAATGGGTAATCCAGAGGCTGCTTTAAAGGCATTTGTCTCAATCTTTAAAATTGATGAACTTATACAAGATCAGGAAGAGAAGACTCCGGTGCCTTTTGAATCAAAAAAAACGGCGCAGCAAAGTAGACCTGTCTTAAAAATGGTGTCACATCCATAATAAGCAAGGATGGGATATATGATTGATATCAATTTAAATAGATTGCAAGAAATTACAATTATATTATATGGACTTAGTGTCTTATTCTATTTCATAGATTTTTTACAAAATAATCGGAAGGCTCATAAGGCAGCCTTCTGGTTTCTTTCGATTGTTTGGTTGATGCAAACAATTTTTTTGTGTCTATATATGTTTGAAGTGGGAAGATTCCCGGTTCTAACCTTATTTGAAGGATTATATTTTTACGTGTGGATATTGATTACCTTTTCACTCATCCTAAACCAGTTCTTACGGACAGATTTTTTTATGTTTTTTACAAACGTGATAGGGTTTGGGTTGATGGTTATTCATATATTCTCAACATTAGAGTCCTATTCTACGGCAGAAGCGCAAACAAAGGTGTTATCTGAGCTTTCTATGATTCATATTACAGTTGCCATTCTATCTTATGCAGCGTTTGCTCTTTCTTTTGTCTTTTCTATTTTGTATTTAATACAGTACGATCTGTTAAAGCGAAAGAAATGGGGAAAAAGGCTGAACAGGTTGGGAGATCTGGCGAAACTGGAACAACTGTCTTATATACTGGTAGCAATCGGTGTACCAATGTTATTATTATCATTAATACTGGGTCTTGAATGGGCCTATATAATAGTTTCGGATATTAATTGGTATGATAGTAAAATTCTTGGCTCATTTGCCTGCCTAATCATATATGGAATCTATTTATATCTCAAAGTTAACAACCGGATTTATGGAAAATCACTTGCCTATTGGAATATTGGTTCATTCTTATTAGTATTAGTGAATTTCTTCTTTTTCGGCAGCATATCAGCATTTCATGTCTATTGATGGAGGGTAAATCATGAGAAAAATTATTATTGGTTCACGTAGAAGCAAATTGGCATTGACACAATCTAATTGGGTCATCGACCAATTGAAGAATCTTGGATTACCGTTTGAATTCGAATTGAAAGAAATCGTGACAAAGGGTGACAGAATATTAGACGTGACTCTCTCTAAAGTGGGAGGAAAAGGCCTTTTTGTAAAAGAAATTGAGCAAGCCATGCTTGATGGTGAAATTGATATGGCCATCCATAGTATGAAGGATATGCCTGCAGAACTTCCGGAAGGACTAACGATTGGTTGTATTCCGGTACGTGAGGATCATCGTGATGTGCTCATTTCAAAAAATAATCTTACACTCGCAGAATTGCCTGAAGGTGCGATTGTTGGGACAAGCAGCTTAAGAAGGAGCGCTCAATTATTAGCTAAACGTCCGGATTTAAACATTAAGTGGATTAGAGGAAATGTAGATACACGTATCCAAAAATTAAAGGACGAAGACTATGATGCTATCGTCTTGGCGGCAGCTGGTCTTTCTAGATTAGGCTGGAAAAAAGATATCGTCAGTGATTTCCTGGATGAAGATACGTGCATTCCAGCAGTCGGTCAAGGTGCACTGGCAATTGAATGCAGAGCGGATGACCATGAATTATTGAAGGAATTAGCTAAATTGACTTGTCAGGATACAAAAGAAGCTGTTACAGCAGAACGAGTCTTCCTGAATAAAATGGAGGGTGGCTGTCAGGTCCCAATTGCAGGGTTTGCATTTAAAGATGGGACAGGAACTTTACAATTCCAGGCTCTTGTCGGATCGCCTGACGGAAGTACCATTTATCGTGAACAAATTTCCGGTAATAATCCTGAGACATTAGGTACGACCGCAGCCAATCGTCTGATCGAGCGAGGGGCAAAGGAATTAATTGAAAAGGTTAAAGAGGAGATGGAAAGCTAAATGAAGCATTCCATGTTTCTTCGGAATAAAGGTGTACTGGTTACAAGAGAAGAATCGCAGGCCGAACAATTGTGTGCCATGATTGCTGAGCATGGAGGGGTACCAATTAAGGTACCTCTTATTTCGTTTCAAAAGCCTGATTCAGTTCAGCTTAAGTTGGCTAAGGAAAAGTTGAATAGACTAAATTCCTTTGACTGGCTCGTTTTTACAAGCAAGCCGGGAGTTGATCTATTTTGTGAGATGATGAACGAGATGGATTACGAAGGAATCTATCCAAAAATAGCTGCTATAGGAAAAAAAACAAAGGCAGCTTTAGAAAAACATGGCTTGGAGGTTGCTTTTATCCCGCCGAAATATGTGGCTGAATCCTTTTTGCCTTCGTTTATGGAAGTAGTGGACAAGAGGGAATCAGTCCTTATTTTAAAGGGTGACTTGGCGAGGGATTACCTATTTAATGGATTGAAAGCTGCGGGAATACATACAGAAGAGTCAATTATTTACTCTAACCGTATGCCCGCTGAAAGTGAACAAGCATTAGTAGATTCACTTATCAATAAAAAGGTTGATATTCTCTTATTTACTAGCCCTTCGACTGTTAATAATTTTGTGAAAATCGCGAAAAAACATAATTTATTTACCTCTATGACAGATAAAGTAATCGTCGCCATTGGGCCGGTCACGAAAAAAAGAGCAGAAGAGTTTGGTATGACTGTCACTTTATGTCCAAAGCAATATACCATTGATGATATGTTGAAAGAATTAGCGCAGTACTACTCATAATAAGGAGGCTCCTAAAATGGCCAATATTGAATTTAATCGACACAGAAGATTAAGAAGAAATGAAACAATGAGAGCGCTAGTGCGCGAAACTCATTTGCATGTAGATGATTTTATTTATCCAATTTTTATTACAGAAGGAACAAATGAAAAAAATCCAGTTTCTTCCATGCCTGGAATCTATCAATTTTCAATGGATCGCTTGAAAGAGGAAATGGATGAAGTGGTTTCACTTGGCATTAAATCTGTTATTCTCTTTGGTGTACCGAATGAGGAAAATAAGGATGAATGTGGAACTGGCGCATTTCATACACATGGAATTGTCCAAAAAGGCATTCGATTCGTAAAAGAAAATTATCCTGAAATCCTGGTTGTTGCGGATACTTGTTTATGTGAATACACAAGTCATGGTCACTGTGGAATGGTTGAAAATGGTGAAATCTTAAATGATGAAAGCCTTGAGTTGCTTGTAAAAACAGCTATCAGCCAGGTAGAAGCTGGGGCTGATATTATTGCTCCTTCTAATATGATGGATGGATTTGTGGCTGCGATTCGCCAGGGTCTTGATGAATCAGGCTACCAGCACATTCCAATCATGTCCTATGCGGTTAAATACGCATCTGCATTTTATGGTCCATTCCGTGAAGCGGCAAACGGGGCACCCCAATTTGGTGATAGAAAATCCTATCAAATGGATTATGCGAATCGTATTGAAGCGCTGCGTGAAGCTGAATCTGATGTCGCAGAAGGGGCAGATTTCCTCATTGTGAAGCCGGCTCTTGCTTTCCTTGATATCATTCGTGATGTGAAGAATACAGTAAATCTGCCTCTTGTAGCTTATAATGTAAGTGGAGAGTATTCGATGGTTAAAGCGGCAGGTGCAAATGGCTGGATCGACGAAAAAGCCATTGTAATGGAAATGCTCACTGGTATGAAACGTGCCGGTGTAGATTTAATCATTACTTACTTTGCAAAAGATGCAGCTAAATGGTTAAAAGAATCTAATTAATTCCATATATAAAGGAGATTGCAGCATATGCGTTCATATGAAAATTCTAAGAAAGCATTCCAGGAATCTATAAATTTATTACCAGGCGGTGTAAACAGTCCGGTTCGTGCTTTTAAATCAGTTAATATGGATCCGATTTTTATGGAAAAGGGAAAAGGATCAAAAATCTATGATATTGATGGCAATGAATATATAGATTATGTTCTTTCCTGGGGCCCTCTAATTCTTGGCCATGCAAACGATCGGGTAGTAGAAGCTATTAAACGGGTTGCTGAAACAGGGACAAGCTTTGGTGCGCCAACACTAATGGAGAATAAATTGGCACAGCTAGTCATTGATCGTGTGCCTTCCATTGAAATGATACGAATGGTGTCCTCGGGCACAGAAGCAACCATGAGTGCACTTCGTTTGGCAAGAGGGTACACCGGTCGAGATAAAATCCTTAAGTTTGAAGGATGTTATCATGGGCATGGGGATTCATTGCTCATTAAAGCAGGTTCTGGTGTTGCTACATTAGGCTTGCCTGATAGCCCGGGAGTTCCGGAAGGTATTGCGCGGAATACGATTACGGTTCCGTACAATGATCTTAAGAGTGTCGAAGTTGCCTTTGAGCAATTTGGTGATGATATCGCAGCCGTTATTGTAGAACCAGTTGCAGGCAATATGGGAGTGGTACCTCCACTGCCAGGTTTCTTGCAGGGATTAAGAGATATCACTGAGACTCACGGATCTTTATTAGTTTTTGATGAAGTTATGACTGGTTTCCGTGTTGATTATCAATGTGCACAAGGGCATTTTGATGTCACTCCAGACTTAACTTGTCTTGGAAAAGTAATTGGTGGTGGACTTCCAGTAGGAGCATTTGGCGGTAAGAAAGAAATTATGAGTCAAATTGCACCAAGTGGATCGATCTACCAAGCCGGAACATTATCAGGTAACCCGATTGCGATGACTGCAGGGTATGAAACATTAATACAGCTAACTGAAGATACGTATAAAGAGTTTGGTAAGAAAGCGGACTTCTTAGAGGCAGGGTTTAAAGAAGCAGCTGAAACGTATGATGTACCATTAACTTGTAACCGTGCAGGCTCCATGATTGGCTTCTTTTTCACGAATGAACCTGTTACAGATTACGAGTCTGCTAAACAATCGGATCTTCAATTTTTTGCGGAGTATTATAAAGAAATGGCGGAAAATGGTGTCTTCTTACCACCTTCGCAATTTGAAGGAATCTTTCTTTCTGTTGAACACAGTGATGAAGACATTCAAAGAACTATACAGGCAGCTCAAAAAGCGTTTAAAGCAATTAAACGATAAAGTTCAACTAATGTATGGCGGAGCTTTCATCCCTTTCGTGCATTAGTTAAACTAACCCGGGTTCTTACTGGCGTTAATCTCTCACTTACCCGTTATTGTGCTTCTGCTAACGTTTGAAGTAGGAGTCATAACGGCTAGTGTGAACGGGATAAAATGACTTATCTAGTGGATCTCCAGAGTGTTAACTCTGGAGATTTTTTATTTTTTTGGGCATACGTTTAAGAAAGAACATATTTTCTGCATCTTACGCATAGGTTGATAATGGCATTTAGATGAAAAGGGCTGGAAGGAGGAAAATGTGTGTCTGAGGAAAATACATCGTTATTACGATTTTCATTAGAAGAGAGTGTGTGGTTCCAAAGAGGACAGGAAGTTGATGAACTCTATTCGATCTCACTTGAACCAAATGTTTCAGCTCATCAAGTAGAACAGTATATCATTCTTAAAGGTACTCTGGATTTAATGGGGGAGTATAAGCCGGCTGAAGCAAATGAACAGGAAGAGGGAGAGGATGATCCGTTTCGGCGTTATGTTTCTGTAATCGACCAAGGGGAGCACCATTTATATGAATTTCACCAGCAATTTCCAGTCGATATTACGATTCCTGCAGAAAGAGTCCGGGATATGGATGAACTTAATGTAGGTGTTCATACATTTGATTATAAGCTGCCGGAAAAAGGATATCTACAGATTACAGCAGATTTGTGGATTGGGGGAGTATATGAGGATCTTCCTCATGAACAGCAGCAAGTGGCAGAGACAGAGGAACGAGAGGAAACATCACATTATCAAAATGAAACATCACAAAGATACGTGGAAGAACAGCATCCGCATCTATGGAATGAAGCGGTTGAAGCGGAAGAAGAGTCTGCAGAGGAAATTACCATTCAGGCAGACATTCATTATGAGCAAGAGGACGAACAGGAGGAAGAACCTTTATACCGATTGAATTCTGTTGAAGATAGAGTAGAAGATGGGCATGAGTCAAAAAAACAGATTGAACCATCTGAACAATTTCTCGATAGTTATACTCCTTTTACGCCGCCTGCAGATCCTTATGATGAATTAGATAACCATTTTTATGTGGAAACAAAACTATCACCCCAAGCTAATCAACAAAAAACAGATGATGAGGTCCTGTCAGATGAAGAATCAGAGGGGAAGGAATACTCTCCTTTTGCGTTTGAACGAGAACCAGTAGTTAATCGAGAGAATCAGGAGGATGTAAAGCAATCGTTTTCAATTCCAAGTGATCCTGCATTTGACGAAGAGCCGCCCAAATTAAATGAAGGATCGTCCTTGAATAACCTATCTGAATCTGAGGAAAGTTCAGTGGATAACAGAGTACACCATCCACAATCTCACATGGAAGAACAGCCGGATTTAACAGAATCTACAGAAGAAGCGGAAACGAGTGTATCCAAGGTACGTGAAACGAAAGAAAAGCAGGCATACAATAAGTATGCTGAGAAACAATACCGTTCAAATGAACACTCTTCAGAAAAGAAAAAAAGAGAAAATGAAAATACGAACACAGATCAAACGGAAGATAAACCTAATTCACCCCTCTATGATTTATTTACACAGCAGGAAGAAACCCAGCGAGCAAAAGTTAGAGTATGTATTGTTCAGCACGGGGACAGTATTGAACTTCTAGCCAACCGATATAAAACAAGTGTCCAGCATATCTCAAGAATAAATGGACTGGAATTAGCAACTGATCTTAAAGCTGGTCAGGTGATTTATATACCTGAAGCTGCTGCTTCTTATAAATAATAGGTTCAGTTAACAGCAGAGCACAGCATTAATGGCTCTGCTTTTTTAGTAGATATCTATAAAGTAGAGCTGATGTTCAGGTGTTTTTTTAAAAGAAAAGAGTATATGCGTACTGATTTTTAGACAATTACTAGAGCCTTGTTGATTTAGCTAGATTTCCAAAAAGGCACAAGCAGAAAGGGTGCCATAGGGATGTTAAGAAAAGATCAGGAATGGATGACTGATTTTCTGAAAAATTATCAATTGGAACTTGAATTTTATGAGGATTTTGGAAAGGTAAAGAAAGTATATACGAATAATGGTATATTTGCAGTTAAAACCATCCCGGCTACCAAAGGATTCGATTTTATCAAAAATGTACAGAACCTTTATCAAAACGGATATAACCGTATTGTACCCATCTTTCCTGCAAAAGATGGAAGATATGGCGTATTAACACGTGATAAAATCAGTTATCTTATGCCTTGGCTGCCGGATGAACATGTGGAGGAACGAACAGAACGACATCAGCAAATGTTCAGGGAACTGGCTAGAATGCACACATTATCCGTTAAGGAGATTAGCACGACGAAAGAAGAAAGGGAAGAGCATTTCGAAAAAACAGTCAAGGAATGGGAAGAACAGAAGGAATTTATCCGTGAAATGGTTATTTCAATCGAAAAGAAATGGTATATGTCCCCTTTTGAACAATTATTTTGTATGTGCTTTTATGACTTATCCCAGGCTTTGACGTATTCATTAGATAAACTCAAGGTTTGGTTTGAGATTACAAAGGAAGAAGAAAAAGTACGCAGTGTTGTCACACATGGAAACGTATCGATTCACCATTTTTTATATAGCGAAAATGGATATGGTCATTTTATCAATTTTGAACAAACGAAAACGGCTCCTCCCTATTTTGACCTATTACCGTTCGTGGTTAAACAGTTAAAAACGTATCCAATCCAGGGGGAGGAAATCGTGGATTGGATTTATCTGTATCTGAGGTATTTCCCGTTTAAGGAAGGAGAATTGAACTTATTTTTATCTTATTTGGCTTATCCAGCTAATTGTATCAAGGTGGTTGAACAATATGCGAGAAAAAAAGATAAACAGGATGAGCTGCAATTTTGTCGGAAATTCCAAAGGCAGTATTGGTTATTAAAAAATATTGAATATATTATCATGAGAATGGAGCAGATAGAAGAAAGTAAAAAGTCGAAGGTTGAAACGAATCAATAAAGATGATGAATGGATTGCACAGGAATATTAATCCCCCACTTACCGAGCTGATGATAGTCACACCATACAAAAACCAGGTTGATTCCACCTGGTCTAAACTAAAGATTTAAAGAGATTAGAGAATGTCAAAGTGAAAAGCTAATGCAAGACCAATCAGTAAAAATAAAAGGAATATATCAAAAGTGGTTGGAAAAAAGAAGGTTCTGATCCCTTGAAAGACAGCGAATGGTATTGAGAATTGCTGTAGGATATTTCTTGTATTCCGGACCCATGGAGGCATCTTATATTGATTCACCTTTTTTCGCATGTAAATTCCCCCTTTATGATAGGTTATAAGATATTGCCTTAATGGGTGACTGTCCATAAGGAACGAATCTACATCATTCCAAAATTTGATGCAGCTGCAGGCGTCAAGCGGCTGAATAAAAAATAAAAAAATGGTCAACAATGATTGACGAGTAGATGTATACTTATGTATGATAACAGTATTAAAAAAATGATTTCTAACTAAATAGAATATCGAGTAAAAGCTTTGAACGGGAAGAGTATGTGATGAAGACTGTAAGAGAGAGGAATCCATCGGCTGCAAGATTCCTTCAGTGACCGTAATCGCAGAAGGTCGCCCAGGAGCTGTTTTCTGTGAACGTGTAAACCAGTAGCGGATAACCGGTGAAGAACCGTTAAAGGAATGAAGTGTCAACACTACTGTTATTTGTGTTGGAACAAAGGTGGTACCGCGAGACATACCGTTTCGTCCTTTTTTACAGAGGATGAAACGGTTTTTTTTATTGGATTTTTCACCAAAGTATGAATAAAAAGGAGAATGAAATATGGAGCACCAAACGGATATTGGAATGCCAACCAAATATGATCCGCAGTCAATTGAAAAAGGAAGATATGACTGGTGGTTACAGGGCAAATTCTTTGAAGCAGGACAGGATAAACAAAAACAACCGTATACGATTGTCATTCCTCCTCCAAATGTAACGGGTAAACTTCATTTGGGCCATGCATGGGATACGGCATTACAGGATATTTTGACAAGAATGAAAAGAATGCAAGGGTATGACGTTTTATGGCTGCCAGGTATGGACCATGCCGGAATTGCAACCCAGGCAAAAGTAGAAGAGAAACTTCGTAATCAAGGTAATTCTCGTTATGATTTAGGACGTGAAAAATTCGTTGAAGAGACATGGAAATGGAAAGAAGAATACGCATCCCATATCCGTGAACAATGGGCAAAAATTGGCTTAGGCCTCGATTATTCACGCGAACGTTTTACTCTGGATGAGGGGCTTTCAAAAGCGGTTCGTGAAGTTTTCGTTAAACTTTATGAAAAAGGGCTTATTTACCGCGGTGAATATATAATTAACTGGGATCCAAGCACAAAAACAGCGATATCTGATATTGAAGTAATTCATAAAGAAGTTAAAGGTGCCTTTTATCATATGCGCTACCCTCTTGCTGATGGCAGCGGACATATTGAAGTGGCAACGACTCGCCCGGAAACAATGCTTGGTGATACAGCAGTTGCTGTGCACCCAGAAGATGATCGTTATAAACACCTAATCGGAAAAACAGTTATCCTGCCGATTGTAGGAAGAGAAATTCCAATCGTTGGCGATGAGTATGTTGAAATGGATTTCGGATCCGGTGTTGTTAAAATTACACCGGCACATGATCCTAATGACTTTGAAGTAGGAAACCGTCATAATCTTGAACGTATTCTAGTGATGAATGAAGATGGCACAATGAATACAAAAGCAGGTAAATATGAAGGGATGGATCGCTTCGATTGCCGTAAGCAAATTGTTAAAGATCTTCAGGATCAAGGGGTATTGTTCAAAATTGAAGAGCATATCCATCAGGTTGGTCACTCTGAAAGAAGCGGTGCCGTAGTAGAACCTTATCTATCCACACAATGGTTCGTTAAAATGGGACCTTTGGCTGAGCGTGCAATTGAATTGCAATCAACAGAAGGTAAAGTAGAATTCGTACCGGAACGTTTTGAAAAAACGTACTTGAACTGGATGGATAATATTCATGACTGGTGTATTTCTAGACAGCTATGGTGGGGACATCGTATTCCAGCTTGGTACCATAAAGAAACTGGTGAAGTATACGTTGGAATGGAAGACCCTGCAGATATCGAAAACTGGACTCAGGATAATGATGTGTTGGATACATGGTTCAGTTCTGCGTTATGGCCGTTTTCCACAATGGGCTGGCCAGATACAGATTCAGAAGACTTTAAACGTTACTATCCAACAGCAGCGCTTGTAACTGGATACGACATTATTTTCTTCTGGGTATCAAGAATGATTTTCCAAGGAATCGAGTTTACTGGAGAGCGTCCGTTTAAAGATGTATTGATTCATGGCCTTGTACGTGATGAAAATGGTAAAAAAATGAGTAAATCACTTGGCAATGGTGTAGATCCAATGGAGGTTATTGAGAAATATGGTGCGGATTCACTGAGATATTTCTTAACAACTGGAAGCTCACCTGGTCAGGATTTACGTTTCAGCTATGAAAAAGTAGAATCTGTTTGGAACTTTGCCAATAAGATTTGGAATGCTTCCCGTTTCTGCTTAATGAATATGAATGGTCTGAAGTATGAAGAAGTCGATTTAACAGGTGAAAAATCTGTTGCTGATAAATGGATTTTAACTCGTTTAAATGAAACCATTGAAACCGTAACAAGATTGGCAGATAAATACGAATTCGGTGAAGTAGGTCGTGCCTTGTACAACTTCATTTGGGATGATTTCTGTGATTGGTACATTGAAATGGCGAAACTTCCTCTGTATGGCGAAGACGAGGCAGCTAAGCTTACAACACGTTCTATTTTGGCCTATGTACTGGATCAAACAATGAGATTATTACATCCGTTCATGCCATTCATTACGGAAGAAATTTGGCAGAACCTTCCTCATCAGGGTGAGTCCATCACAACAGCTGCATGGCCTGTTGTAAATCCAGACTTAACAGATGATAAAGCTTCTGATGAAATGAAATTGCTTGTGGAAATCATTCGTACAGTTCGTAATATACGTGCAGAAGTGAATACTCCACTCAGCAAAAAAATCAAACTTTCTTTGAAAGCCAAAGATGCAGAAACACAGGCTGTTTTAGAAAAGAACAGCAGCTATATTGAACGCTTCTGTAACCCTGAAGAATTAACAATCGGTACGGATATCCCAGTTGACGATAAAGCAATGACAGCTATCGTTACCGGCGTTGAATTAATTCTTCCGTTGCAAGGTCTATTAAATATTGAAGAAGAACAAAAACGTCTTCAAAAAGAACTTGATAAATGGAAAAAAGAAGTGGAACGAATTGAGAAAAAGCTTTCGAATGAAGGCTTTATGAAAAAAGCGCCTGAAAAGGTAATAGAAGAGGAAAGAGCTAAACTGGCAGACTATGTTGAAAAACGTGAGGCTGTGGAAGCTCGTCTAAAAGATTTAGAAGAATTGGCTTAAAAATCAGACTGCACCCTGTTCGAAGCATTTGAACAGGGTGTTTTTGTTGAATGATGTCATACTACTATAGAAGCCAAAAATGGTTAGGGAGTGAAAAAATGATACAAAATTATCAACAGGCAGAGGAATTCCTTGCAAATCGTACTGCTAAACTTGGAATGAATTTTGGACTGGAACGAATGGAAAAGGTTCTGTGTAAGTTGTCAAATCCTGAACGAAGCATCCCCTGTATACATATTGCGGGCTCCAATGGAAAAGGATCTACACTTACCTATTTGAAAAATATCCTGAATTCAGAAGGATACAGGGTCGGTACTTTTACATCTCCCTATCTTGAAAAGTTAAATGAACAAATTATGATTGATGAAGAAATGATTACAGATAATCAATTAGTAGATTTACTGAATTCAGTTATTCCCGTATTAAATGAAGCAGAGGAAAACGGAGATTATTTGACCGCTTTTGAAGTAACCACGCTCTTGGCTTTTTTACATTTCAAGAATGAGCAGCCGGACATCCTGATTATTGAAACCGGTCTAGGTGGGCGGCTCGATTCCACAAATGTAATTGAACCGCTTATATCAGTAATTACGAGTATCTCGTTAGAACATACGAATATTTTGGGGAATTCATTAAGTGAAATTGCAACAGAAAAAGCTGGAATTATCAAGGAAGGAATCTCTGTTATTACTGGTGTAAGAGCTCAAGAAGCCCTTGATCCGATAGTAAAAAAAGCAGAACATATGAATGCAGTTTTATATGCTTCTGGAAAAGATTTTAAAGTCCTAAATCATATGCAGCCTATGGATGAGGAAGTATTTACGGTGGAATGGAAGGGGCATCTATTGGAAAGTCTGCGCATTGGTATGCTTGGGAGCCATCAAGTTGAGAACGCGGCACTTGCTGTGATCAGTTCATTGGTGTTAAGCACGACGTGTGGCTTTCCAATACGAGAGGAAAGTATCAGGAAAGGACTGGCATCTGCCAGATGGAAAGGTCGTTTTGAAATTGTATCAAGCAAGCCGCTTGTCATTTTAGACGGTGCCCATAATGTTTCAGGTATAAAGGCCTTGCTATCGACTATTGAAGATCGCTATCCAAAACGGAATATACATATTTTATTTGCAGCCTTAAAAGATAAAGACTATAAGGAAATGATCCATTTGATTGAAAAGAGGGCTGCCAGTATAACCTTTACGGAAATGCCATTAGAACGAATGAATAAGGCTGAGGAGCTTTTCTCAAATAGCGGGCACCCGCATAAAGCTATCCAAAAGGATTGGAGAGAAGGTCTGAATAGAATAGTAGCTAAAATGGAAAAGGACGACATGGTGTTAGTCACAGGTTCCTTATATTTCTTAGCGGCTATACGTCCCTATCTGATAAGCAATTTCAGCCATAAATCTTGAAATGAACAACAATCCTCCATAAGACCTGTTTACCCCAATATATATATGACAAATGTCAGAATTTTTGATAACATGTGACATATGATGGATAAAATTACCTGCAAGGAGGGACGGTAATGGTTACTAGACAAAAACGCTTCATTATTTGGATACTGTGGCTTCTGATCGTCCCTACAGGTATTTTTATTTCTTATACAGAGTACCCAGTAATAGGAAACCTATTTTCAATAGATATTATTTTGTTCCTATTACTGCTTTGCATTATTACCTACTATCCTATTATGATAAATGGAATGCCGATTTTTCTCCTTCAGGGAGTATCGTTGGCTATCTTCCTTCAGTACGGACTGTTTGTGGAGATTGTCCTTTCGCAAATCGGGGTAATGACAATCCTTTATCGAATAAAAATAAATAAAGAGGAATTTTTCCGCATTCCTATGAATTCCCTGATGTTTTTCATCAATTCAGTAACAAGCGGTTTAATATACTATTGGCTTGGTGGTCAGCATTCCGATCTAAATTTATTGGATTTGAGTATATTCTCATTGATTGTCATTCATCAAATAGTTTGGTTTCTATCGAATTTTGTATGTGCTTTATTAATAGACCTATTTGTATACGAAACAAAAGTAGAGTTCGTTGCAAAAGATCAGGTTGCAGATATAGTATCCAGTATTATCATCTTTCCGATCGGTTTATTATTGTATTCAACCTATCAGGAATTGGGTTTGGTATCCATCATAATTGTCGGTATACCGCTTGTCAGCCTGGCTATGGTAATGAGATTGTATTATCAGGCTGGAAAAGTAAATGAAGATTTGCAAAAAGCCAGCCAAATTGGCCACAGGTTAACGGATAGATTGGAAATCAAGCAAGTACTAGATTTATTTATCAATGAAGCTACTGAGATTTTTCCAGTGGAGGAAACCTATATTTTTGGTATAGATGCAAAGACAAATAATCACCTTCGTATGCTACGCTTTGAAAGTAAGAATGAGCTGAGTACGCCTCACTTAAATTTAATCTCCGCAACCGACAGTTTGATAGGGGAAGTATGGAAGTCGAAACAATCCTTATTAATTCACAACTCTGCCTCCTTAAAGAAATATAGAAATAATGGGATGCCGGATTGGGCAGAAAGTATATTAATTGTCCCTGTTTTAAAGGGGGAGCAAATGGAAGGGATTGTTCTCTATATTTCTTCGAGAAAAAACTTCTTTGAAAAAAATCAGCTAATGATTGCTGATATCCTTTCCTCCTATCTTGCCTCAGCTTATGAAAATGCAAAACATTATGAGGAAACAAAAGCAAAAAGCGAACGCTGTTCATTAACGAAGCTTTATAATACCTATTACCTTGAAGATTACTTAAAAGACCAGTTTAACTTGATTAGGGATAAAAAATTAGATAAATTGACCCTTATATTAATAGATTTGGATCATTTTAAAGCAATAAATGATTCTTATGGGCACTTGAGTGGAAATGATGTGCTATGCCAGGTAGCAGAACGTTTAACCTCTCTTGTTAGGTATAAGGGGATTGCAGCCAGATATGGCGGTGAAGAATTCGTGCTCGTACTCCCTGGTGCGGGCATTGAAGAAGGCTATCAATTTGCCGAACTGGCACGTCAAAAAATTGGTACAAAACCATATGAACTAGTATCAGATTTGGGCAATGATCGCACAAAGATTAAAGTGAGAGTGACGGCATCCATTGGAGTGTCAACGGCTCCATTTGATGCGGATGATCCTCAATCGTTAATCCGCCATGCAGACCGAGCCATGTATACAGGAGCAAAACAGGCTGGCCGTAACAAGGTTGCACAATATAGTAAATAAACAAGACGTATTCTGCCTATTTAGGATGGAGAATACGTCTTGTTTTGTTAATAAAAACGATTAATTTTGGGAGAGCATCATAATCAATTGTTTTATATATCAAACAATTGATTATATTTATATATGAAAGCGAGCTGGAGAGTCTATTAAACTAATGCTCACATCGAGTAGTTTTACTATTATTAGATAACGAATAGTTGTCCGATCCATTCTTTGTAAATCAAATGGATAAAGGTTTATCTACATCTATAAAAGAGGGATAAAATATTTTTGAAAAATATACAAAATAATGGTAAAGACTGTATAATGATAAGTAATAAAATAGGTAAATTGTATGAGTTGCGTAATAGATTCTATTTAAAAAACAAGTTAGGAGGTGGCTTTATGAAAAGAGGGCTAAGGCTCGTGATCATTTTTTTCATTTTATTTTCAACTGTAATTCAGGCTCCTCATGTCGCGGAGGGAGCGAAAAGTACTCCAAAAATAAGAGTTTTGGAGATATACGACAATATAAATAATTACCCTTCTAAACTGAAAGATTTTTTAGGAACGAGCAATTATGAGTATACGTCAATGCCTATGAAAAAATTTGTGGCATTACGAGAAGAGTTAGATGGAAAATATGACATGATTGCTATTATGGAAGGAACATATTCGCACACCAAAGTGACAGATAAAAATCATAATACAACATCCATACAGAACGATATTACTAGTTTAAAATTACAGGAAATTATTAATAGTTTTATCAATAAGGGCAAGCCGGTCATATTAAATAGTAATACTATATACTCTCATAAGGGAATATTGGGGCAGTTAGAATCTTTTCTAAATAAACCAAATGTATTTACCTATACCCGGTTCATACTCTGGCACGATTTTCCCAGAGAAGAGATAAATTCATTTCTAGGTAATACTAACTCAACGGGCCCGAGGTTTTCACTCACCACAAAACCAAGTGAAACAACTGCTTATCAGGATGGTGACAATCTAGGCTTTAATTTTACGGTGCAAAAGCCTGTGAATATTGAGTCCAGGGATTTAAAGGCTCGGTTATCGATTGATTCTGATTTTAATGATCAATATAGTACTGATGAGATTGTCAAAGAAATACCAGTCACCTCACAAAATAGCGTAATCACGTTTCAATTACCGAAGGGTTATTCAGGAGTCCGTTATTGGAAGCTTGAACTAATCGATAATGGTACGGGATTTAAGGACTATGAAAAAGGAATGATTAAGTTTGTCGATCAAACCGTTGAACTGAAAGTCCTGCAGGTTACCCCGAATACTAATTATAATAGCAGTTTGTTAAAGCCCGGCAACATGAACCAATCCTACTTAGAGAAAACGAACGAATATAAAATTAATATCGATGTCACTAACATGGAGAAGTTTAATGCTTCAACGGGTACCAATTCGCATACGCAAATTAACGGAAAATACGATATGGTTATTTTTGGATTTGGTGATGAGTATAACAATACCAACTTAAATGAAAATTCATCCACTTCATTAGAGACATTTATTAGCTCGGAACAAAGCGTTATGTTTACGCATGATACGATTTTTGAAAAAGAAGGTAGGGGTAGTAATTCAAATAACCGTTGGCTGAATAATTTTAAAGCAATATCAGGCCAAATCGATCCCAAAACGAATTTGGGCTATAATGCCCCGTATCCTTCTACTTCCACTGCGAATGTAAATAGCGGAATTATGACAAGTTATCCATATAATATGGAAAAAGAAAGAAGTCAAAAAAAACCTTACGCAAAAGATATTGCTCTTACACATAATCAATACTTTACCTTAAATCTTGAAGATATGAGTGTCATCCCGTGGTATAACATTAAAAGTGATCAGGCACCAAATAAGGATTCCAGTAATATCCGCGATGAAAATGACAGCTGGAATCATTACTATACGTATTCCAAAGGGAATATTACGTATTCTGGAACCGGTCATACAAATACGGGATTTCCTGATTGGGAGCAGAAGCTATTCATAAACACCATGTATCGGGCCTTTTTAGGATCGAACCATGCGCCAATGATAACGGTTATTTCTCCAAATGAGAATGATCTAATTCCATCTAATCAAAATATTGAACTTGCCTATAATATACAGGATTTTGATTTGAGGGATAAAAAGATTGCAACCAAGGTCTATGTTAATAACAAGCTTGTATTTGAACAAAAGAATGTAAGTAATGGTACGACGATCGTTCAGCCAATCCCTCATGGTTTACCTGAGGGAGGAAATGCTGCTATCCGAATCGAAGCGATTGATGCCAAAGGTGCCAAAGCAACTAAAGAGTTAACTGTGAAAGTGGTCAAGCTGAAGACGAATCTTCAAGTTAACCGGACTGTTCAAGCCTCTAACCCAATTAAGGTTAATGAGAATACGGAGATTACCTATACAATTACGCCACAAGATATAACAGGAGAGCTTGCTAAAGCAATTAGTGGAACAACTGTCACCTTAAATGATGTGACATTAACGGAAAAACTGCCTGCGGATATGGAAGTCAGCGGGTCAGGAAAAACAAGCGGCACACTTACGTCAGGACTAATCTATACACAAACATTAAATAATATCGTTTATAAAAAAGTAGGAACTATTTTTAGAGCGGAACCTGTTACGTTTACGGTTAATGTAAAACCAACTGAGAAACAAGAATATATATTAAAGGATTCGACGCTACGTTATAAGAATGCTCTCAAAAAAGATGAGAATGTCCAGTTTAACCAGTTAACACTTGTTGCTGAAAATGGTCTAGAGAAAGTTATTTTCCCTGCAACGTTTGAATTAAGTAAGGATGTAGATAAGAATTTTTCGCTTGATCTTGATTTAGTTCCGAGTAATGCAGGGATTAAAAGTATCGAATGGTCAGAAGGGAGTAATGGAGACATTATAAGCATTAACCCTGAGACAGGTGCAGCAAAAGTTTTAAAAGACGGGAAGACGAAGGTAAAAGTAAAAGTAACGGATGTCTTTGGAAAAGTAATGGAAAAAGAGGCAGATGTTACGGTTCGCAAATATGTGAACAGTATAAGTGTAGAAGATATGGATGTACAAGTTGGGGAAACAAAAGGCTTATCCATTAAAACAGATCCCGCTGAAAACAGAGACAGCCTTACCTTAACTTTGAGTGATCCAACGATTGCATCCATCGATAAAGAAAACTTCACTATTACAGGTCTGAAACAGGGAGATACAATTCTAACTGTCATTGGCATAACAAAAGACGGTGAATTGATTAGAAAAACAGCAGCCATTAAGGTTACCTCAGTACAAGTAGGCTGGATTGAAATCACACCAAACCCTCTATCAATCAATAAATTTGATAAATATCAGCTTACGTATGATGTAGGTCCAGATAATGCTACAAATAAGAAACTTATTTGGAAGTCTTTGAATCCTGATATTGTACGCGTAGATGAGAATGGCAAAGTTGAAGGAGTAGGTACCGGAAAAGGTATGGTATTAGTATCCTCTGAGGATGGTAATGCTTCAACAGAGGTAACTGTAAATGTCGGGCAGCCTCTTAAAGGAATTAGTGTTCTAGAGGAAGTTGAAATAGAAAAAGGTGAAACTCTTTCTATCATTAATTATTATGATCCTGTACCTAAAGACGCAACAAACATTACATCCAGAATATATAAGAGTGCGGATGATTATTACGTATCCATTAACGCAGATGGCGAATTTACCGGAAATCGAATCGGTCAAACAGTGGTTAAGATTACACTTATAGATGATTTAGGAATCCACTATACGGCAGATCTTAAAGTGAATGTTATAGCACCTGGAAGCGGAGAAAATGGAAACGGCAATTCAAAATATTAATTAAGGAGAAGACTCATTCTGCATGTTAGAGTGAGTCCATTTCTTTAAGGAAGAGCTCGGGGGAGACAACTTATATGAAAAGGAAGATCATTCTATCGGTATCTGCAATCCTACTATTGGCTGTCGTTATTGGTATCTTCAGCTTTACTGAAAAAAGTAATGCAAAAGTGAAAAAAGAGAATGAGGAGAAACTGACAGAGGCCATTGCCAATGGTAATTTAGATCGAGTAAAAGAATTGGTTTCAAATAAACATACTTCCTTAAAGACGAATAAAGAGGGAATAACACCACTTGATTTAGCCATTATGAATCAGAATTATAAAATCGCCGGCGTACTCTTGGAGCACGGAGCAGATGTATCACCCCACTCTGACAATCCATTGTTTGTTATGCTTGTCTTTTCAATCGGCGATCCCGACGATGAAAAGGCATATAAAGAAGCCTATGATACGTTTCTTGTAGCCATCAAGAATCATAAAGATAAACTGGATGATACGAATAGTAGCGGTAATACAGCCTTGCATATAGCCGCTTTGCGTGGAGTAGAGAATATCGCTGGGTTGTTGATGAAAGAAGGTTTGGATCCGGGCCAAGCTAATCATGAGGGGGAAACACCTGCCTATATTGCCTCGCAGGAGGGACATGTAGAGGTTATTACTCTATTGGAAGAGAAGGATCCTGAATTGCTGAGAGTGCAAGATCAAGAAGGAAATACGATTATTACGGCTGCTGTCATCAATATGCGGGAAGAATTATTGGATGTGCTTCTAAAAAAAATACCCGGATTAATCAATGAACAAAATAATGAAGGAAAAACAGCAATCATGTATGCCAGTGAATATGGTGAGATTGATTTTGTAAAGATGCTGCTTAAAGCAGGGGCAGATCCATCTATTCAAGATAAGGAGAATAAGACCGCTGCTATCTGGGCGAAGGAATGGAATCATACTGAAATCGTGAATTTAGTGGAACAGTAAAACCCGTTGGTGCGGAACCAACGGGTTTTTTAGTTAGGTCATTTTATCTTTTCAATTCTGTCTGTAATGACTTCTAATCCATTAACCTTTGGAAGTCCTTGTGTTTGATTTAAAAATAATCGTTTATTGTTTGTCACCTGTAACCTTGAGATCAGTTTATCCTGATTAGACGTAAAATTAATACGGCCTGTTTCCTTTGCACTCCCCCGATAGCTGTTTATAACCAGATTATCCTTGGAGAATATACCTCCCTCCACGCGAAGAAGAGAGCCGACCGCATAGATATTTGCTTCCGAAGCTGTATATAGATACCCATTAATTTGATCAGCTTCATCCTTGAATGGATTGATGATAGAAACTTCTAATTGGCCCTGTGTCATCAAGATGAGGACTTCTCCGGTATTCCCTTGGTCACAGCTATTCTGATAACATGTTATATTAATATTATTTAACGTTGTATCACCAAGTGAATAGATGACGGAATTAAAGCTTAAATTGCCTATTATACTGATATTCCCGGTTACCAATATATTACCTTTCACATTCATGGTTTTGTTTCCTTCGCTCTCTAAAAACAAGTTTCCATCAATAATCAACCATTGATGATCCTGTAGATTGATTTCATCCACATCTATTCGGGCATCACCTGCATACAAAAATGCCGTGGATGTATGATCTTTATCAAGCGATTGAAAATCATCGATTTTTTTAATACCTAAATTTGATTGCCCAGCATTAATTTGATTGATAATATGCTTGTTCTTTTCCCCATCTGTAGTCCCCTGTAAGGCTTGTGGGGAGAAGCCGGCTACACTTAGCTTTTCTATAAAGGATTGATGGATATCCACATCGATAAATTGAATGGTTTCATCTTCGTATATAGGCTTTTCATCTGATGAGAATGCCTGTTCCAAATGATCAATCGTTAAATTACTCCAGTATGTACTGTTTTTTTCAAAGATTGGAAGCTGACCTTGGAGGCTTTCAGTATAACAATCGCCGGAAGAACACAAGGATATCGGCTGCATTTTATTACCAAGGTGGATTTTTGACGCTGATTTAATAGCGGGCAGTGAAGTATCTTCGCTGTTAGGTACTGAATCATAAATATAATTGGCTTCATTACTAATCGAGAGTGTCTTTTTTGAATAGATATTTCCTTCGATTAATGGGGAGCCGTTTAAGGTGAGGCTTTCTCTTGATCCGAGTGCGTACTTAAGAAAACTCGGTGTTGCTGTGATATATACTTTTTGAGAATAGGCGGAACTGCTGATCTGTAAAATTTTTGTATAACTACTTTGATCTGTTGTTTTATCCTCGATTTTATAAAGGTTACTCTTCGATGCATTTTCGTCCTTTATAAACTTTTCAATTGCGATGTCGTAATCTTTTTTCGCAGGGAGATTAATTAAATCAGCGCCATTCATAGCTACAAAGGACTCAACGGTTGCCACACCTTCTTTTAAATCGCGCAGAGCATCCAGATTTTCGGTGATATCTTCTTCTCGTAGTTCTGTCCGCTTGCCGCTGTTTATCGTGGCACTGGCTATGGCCAAACCGAGGGTGGTAAGGACTAGGAAGATTAATAAAACGAGTATTAATGTAGAGCCTTTTTCATTTTTTAGTATCATTTGGATCCTCCTAAAAGCCAAACGAGCTCTCCAGTACGAGCGGTTTAGAATTAATAAGGGAATTTTTGAAGTCATTTTTGCCTTTCAGGGCGAGCTTTAATTGAATCGTACCATGTTGGCATTCCGTGGAACCTGCATTACATTGACCATCCGAACCGAGAGTAATCATAGATTTGGTCGGATTTGATGAGCCGTTATGGATCGTAGTGAACTTCGATTCAATATCCACTGTTTTTATCTCCTGGGTTGTTCCGCTATTGCTCTCAATGACAAATTTATCTTGATCGAAGTAGATTTTAATTGTTTTCTCCGGCTGTGATGTATCTTCCTCAACGAGGTAGCCATCTACGTTTTTCTGATTGGCTCTGACCAGGATAATTCCCTCTTTGCCGGTAGAAGAATCCTTAAAGGCTTTCACTGATTTCGGAGAATTGCTGTACATTTCATTTAAAATAGCCGTTGCAATATAATCAGCGTCATCACGTAATTGTCCCTCTACCTCAATCTTTTGATAAAGATTTACACCGGTTAAAAACACTGAGTACATAATTGTGCCAAACAATGAAATAAGAGAAATCGTTACTAGTAATTCGACAAGGGTAACACCGCGCTCCGATAAAATGAATTTTTTCACTTTTTCAATACTCCCTCCACGCTTGTTTCACGATCGTTCCAGTTTATTTTTACTTCAACCGGAATTAAATAATTTTGCAGATTAGCTTCAGGATGTTTTGTCAGTGTGATAGTGGCTTCAAATGTCACATTATTAACGACCGTTTTCAACATGTTTTCACATGAATCTGCAGGAAGAGGGCTTTTGTCACAAGAACTTCTTGTAATCTTAATTTCTTCAGTTCCACCATTGGTAGGAAAATATGTATTTTTAATAGTATTAAAGTCCTGGTTTTCTATATAATTCAGTATATTCCTGGCTACATTAATGCCGACCGTTTTGGATTCATTTCGTTTACTATAGTCGTACGTATTGTTGAACAAGGCTACTATGCTTAAAAAAATAATACCAAGAATGGTAACGGACAAAAGAACCTCTACCAATGTAAAACCGCGTTCGATATAAAAAATATTCTTGTTTTTCATCGGCACACCTTCTTTTAATATTTCTTACTTTATTATACAATGATTCTAGTAAATATTTGTAATTAATAGGTATTATTTCTTATATTTATAAAAATAATATGTTTTGCAAGATATTGTCAAAAGAAGGAGTGGTGGGATTGGAGAGTTATTTATTGGTTTTAGCATCGTTGATTTTGTTAATTCCAATCATTATGTATTTGCCACTGGGAATGACGTCTAAAGGGAAAATGATCATTATATTTGGAGCTATCATTATCGCTTTAACTGGGATATATACAAATATGAATTTCCCCCTCTGGCAGACGGCAGGGATCTTGCTTCTTATCGTTCTTGTTATGACTTTTTTTATGGGAGAAAAATTTGAAGGGCTCATTTTTGACCAGGAGGGAAATGATCTTACAGATTATAAAAGTGATGAACCTCAGGTGGAAGTAGACGAAAGAGATGATTTGATACATAACATTGGGCTTCAAAAGCTTTCAAAAGATGGAAGTGATCATCTGGAAGTCCGGCCTGAACAAAAAAAATCAGAAGATAGTGATACGGTAGTCATGAAAGATGTCATTCATTCAGAGAGTGACTTTTTGGATTCGCCAGAAAATCTGATAATGGACCTGGAGATGGAGCAACCGAAAGAAACAACTAGACAGATGGATCAACCGGTTATCCATTGGGATGAAGACATTGAGTTGCTTCAGAAAGAACCAGTACTGGAGAACGATGATGAGATGGATCGTGGAAATGTAAATGATGAAACCATTCAATCTGAGATTTCCGATCCGATATATAGGGAGGAGAAAGAAATTTCAAGTCCTGATAAGACGGAACCATTTGGATCGCTGACGAAAGACGAGGTCGATTTTCTTTTGAATAGAGATGAATTGACACCATCGGATGATTTATCAGTTCATTATATGGATGATATTGAAATCTATATAGAGGATGAAGACGAGGATTTGAAAGTATCTACAGACTTGATAGTAGAAGAACCGGCAGTAGATCCGATTATTCATGTATTTGAAGAGGATTTACCACTGATCATTGATGAAATAGAAGAAGATCGTTCTACTGATGAAAAGACAATCCTTGAACACTCAGATGAGGTCGTATCCCCACTAGTCGCGAAGCAGGGAGAAGAGCTGGTTGTAAATGCTGAGGAAATGAAGGCGGAGGAGAACGTTGAAACAGCTGAATGGCCACTACTGAGTAAGGAAGAAGAGGAAGAATCTCTTTCTGACAATCATACAGCGACTCTGGAAGAGGAATTAACACAAGATAATGAATTGGACAGTGATTCGCCTGAAATGGAAGCTGAACCCATTCACTTGGAGGATATTGAGGAGCTTGAGGTAACTCAACCAACAGCTGAACAAAGTGCACTGCAGGGGCAATTGTTTGATACATTCTTTTATCAAATGAAATTGGCAAAAATGACTTATTCGGAGAATGAATATGAATCATTCCTTAAAGGATATTTAACAGATGAATTACCGGATCAAACGTATTACCAATTTAGTACATTACTACTCGATCATTATATCGCCCAGGAAAAATGGGAGGATTTGAAGCATAGTCTGCTCAAACTGAGGAAACGGTTTGAACAGTATCCTATTCTCGCTGAACAACTCGATTATTTATACCAAACATATTGTGAATAAAACAAAACAGATAGGGAAGTGTCTCATTAATGAAGAACAGTTTAGAAATTATTAGTCAACCAATTATCAGTATTTCCGAAGGCAATCAAATTGGGAATGTTAAATCAATCGTTATTAATCCGGAAAAGGGTTCTGTTGATTTTCTTACGATTGAACATGAGGATTGGCAAGTAAGTGTAAAAGCCATTCCATTTAAAAAGGTAATTGGGATTGGTGAATATGCGATTACGGTTGAAAATGATAATGCCGTGATTGATTTGAATGAAATTCCTATCGCAAACACGTTGGTGAATAAAAAAATCAAAATTACCAATACAAAGGTTATGACTAGAAAAGGACAGTTGCTCGGTGAGATTTCTGAGTATTTCATTGATGAAGAAAATGGAAATATCATCGGTATGCAGCTCGGTATTGGCGGTAAGGATGTCATTCTGAAAGCCGAAGCTGTATTAACATTTGGAAAAGATATTTTAGTAGTTGTAGAAAATGCATCTGATTTTTATATTGAACATCTTGAAGAGTTAGAAGTGGGCGAAGAAATAGAGCCAATTGTAGGGAAAATCGAAGAGGCAATTGAAGTAATTGAGCCCAAAAAAATACCTGTTGTAGAAATAAACGAAGCACAGGCCGATGTGTCAGCTGTAAAAACGGAAGCGGAAGCAGAGGCAAGTGTATCTTTGTATCAGCAGTTATCTGAAAGCGAAAAAGCTCTAAAGGAAAAGCAAATAGAATTACTACAAGGGAAAACGGTAAGCAAGGATATTCTAAATGGCCAAGGTGAACTTTTATTTGCAAAAGGAACAAACCTAACTGCAACGGATGTTGAAACAGCTCAAAACGAAGGGCCATCCGTAGTAGTTGAATTGTCGATGAATGTCATTAGCTAACTAGAGAGGAGCCTGGCTATGAGAAAGCAGCACATTAGTAAAGTATTTATTATCTTACTGTTCTCTACTGCATATATGCTTGGATTCTCTCATTATGGCTCGCTGGCAATCAACAACATTATGGATACGGAGCATGATTTTGAGGCAAATACAACAGTAGGTTCTGTAGATGTTTCAAATAAAACGATAGCTGAGGCAAATGATTTAATTACGAAAGAGACAGAAAAGTGGATGAAAGATAGTCTTATCGAGTTTACCTATAAGGAAACAAAGACTGTTTTTAACACAGATTCCTTCCTATTTAATAGAGAGAAAACACTTCAACAGGCACACTCAGGACAACAGAATGGAATGAAGGTAGAGCTTAGGAAGAATGCGATTGAGGACTTCATTCCCATCTTATCTAGTAAGCTTGCGATCGAACATATTGATAAGGACAAACTGTCGGCTGATTTACTGGCCAGTGCTGCCATGCTTGACCAGGGCCCGCTGGTTTTTCAAATGGAAAAGTATCTGGAGGGGTCTTCTGAACAGATGGAGACAATTTCAAAGGCAAGCGTTAGTGTAGAGGACCGCGAACGAGAAATCCGTCTTTTACTTACAGCAGTTCCTGAAATTGAAATACCGTCTAAAACGCAAGTGTCCCTTATTGAGACGATTAAAGCTGCCAATATAACAAAAAAAGATAAGGTTTCATCCAGCATATTTGCATCTGCTGTATATGAAGCAATCATGCCTACTAACTTTGCTATTCTGGAGAGGAATATCAGCCGTGAATTACCAGATTACGCCAAGTTGGGGTATGAAGCTAGAATGGATCTGGATAAGCAGGTAGATCTGATATTTTCCAACCCGAATGATACAACCTATACTCTTCATTTTTCCCTGGAGGGGAGTAAACTGGTTGTGACTTTGAAAGGTCATTCCTTCTTATATACATACAATCTTGTGAAGGAAGATGAAACAAAATTCAAACCAAAAACGATCAAACAGTACAGTGCCTTGCTTAAGGAGAATGACAGTAAAGTATCTGTTGAAGGTACAGATGGATTGCTCATCAAGATCGTCAGAAAGACGATTGATGAAAAAGGGAAAGAAGTTCTGTCTGAAGTCCTTTCTGATGATTTCTATGGCCCGATTCATCGGGTAATCGTCACAGGATTAAAGGAACCTGAGGTAGAGCTGCCTCCAGAAGAATCAGATAACGCAGAGGATTCAGAATCCGCTCCTGAGGGATCGGAGGAAGAACAATCAGGTAAGGATGAGAATCCGGCTGAAGATGGCGAACAAAATGATGAAGAGCCGATTGAAGAAGACGAACCTGCAGAGGATGAGGATACGAAACCAATAGAAGAGGATGTTGAAGAAGGACAGGATGCTTCAGATAAAAAGAATGAATAGTTTAACGGAAATTTAATGAAATTGGAGATGGGATCATGTCACAAACCCGAAAACGCTTAGGTGATCTGTTAGTGGAAGCGGGTTTAATTACAGAGGACCAGCTTCAAAATGCGCTGGAGATTAAGACAAAAGGTGAAAAGCTTGGAGATGTTCTTTTACAAAAAGGATATATTACGGAACAGCAATTAATAGAAGTACTTGAATTTCAGTTAGGCATACCACATGTTAGTCTATTCAGATACCCGTTCGATCCGACTTTATTTGCGATAGTACCAAAGGAAATTGCGAAAAGAAGCCTTCTTATTCCTTTAAAAAAAGAAGGAGAAAAATTATATGTGGCGATGGCTGATCCAATGGATTTCTATGCGATAGATGATTTACGGTTAGCGACAGGTTTTCAAATCATTGCAGCGATCGCTACGAAAGACGATATTCTGCGGACAATTACCAAATATTATGACGAGGATGAAGGGATTGAGGAACTGCTCGGAGATTTAAATGATACCGATATTCGCAAAGATGATAAGATTACGGATCAGGATTCGCCCATTGTGAAGCTTGTTAATCAGATCTTATCCAATGCTGTTTCACAAAGAGCAAGTGATGTTCACTTGGATCCTCATGAGACAAAAGTGATGATCCGCTATCGTGTAGATGGAGTTCTCCGGACAGAGCGAACATTGCCCAAATCCATGCAAAGTGTTTTGGCGGCTCGAATAAAGATTATGGCGAACTTAGATATAACTGAGTACAGAATTCCACAGGATGGAAGAATGAAAATAAATTTAGATTTCCACCCTGTCGATTTACGTGTATCGACCTTGCCTACGGTATTTGGAGAAAAGATCGTCATGAGGATTCTCGATTTGGGAAGCTCGTTAAATGATTTGAACCGTCTTGGGTTTAACAATTTAAATATGCAACGGTTTAAAACAATGATTGAGCAGCCAGCTGGAATTGTGTTAATAACAGGACCCACTGGTTCAGGGAAGTCATCCACATTGTACGCGGCTTTAAACGAATTAAATACTGAAGAGGTTAATATTATCACGATTGAAGATCCAGTCGAGTATCAACTCGAAGGTGTCAATCAGATTCAGGTTAATACAAATGTCGGAATGACGTTTGCCGCTGGGTTGAGATCGATCCTGCGGCAGGATCCCAATATCGTCATGGTGGGTGAAATAAGGGATAAGGAAACGGTTGAAATCGCGATACGTGCCTCTTTAACCGGCCATCTCGTATTAAGCACAATCCATACCAATGATTCACTCAGCACGGTAACCAGATTAATGGACATGGGAGTGGAACCATTTTTAATTGCTTCATCGGTCAGTGGTATTGTGGCACAGCGTTTGGTTCGGCGTGTTTGCCGGGATTGCGGTGAGAACCATCAACCTACGAAAAGAGAGATTGAGATCTTTGCGAAAAGAGGCATGAAAATAGATTCTGTTAAAAGAGGCAAAGGGTGTTCTTCGTGTAATATGACCGGATACAAAGGAAGGATCGCCATTCATGAAATTCTCGTTTTAAACGATGAGATGAAAAGAGTGATCATGAACGGAGAATCCTTTACAAAGCTAAGGGAACTGGCGATCAAGCATCGGACTGTTTTCCTGATTGATGACGGCCTGCTTAAAGTAAAACAGGGATTAACATCGACGGAAGAAGTGTTGCGTGTAGCTGTTCTTGAATAGGGGGGTGGCAATAGATGGATAAAAAGATTGATAGCTTGCTTCGAGCTGGATATGAGTTCAAAGCATCAGATATTCACTTAACGGTTGGTGTTCCCCCGATCATGCGAATTAATGGGGAATTAAAGCGATACAGTAAGGAATCGTTGCGTCCAGAGGATACGGAAGGAATGGCAAGGGCGATTGTGCCAGAGGAGATGTGGGACCGTTTTAAAGAAAAGGGAGAGCTCGATTTTTCATACGGCATTCCGGGATTATCCCGTTTTCGGATTAATACGTATCTTCAGCGCTCCTGTGTAGCAATGGCCATCAGAATTGTGCCTACCCAGATTCCGACTATGGAAGAATTGAAGCTGCCGGAGGTTTTAAAACAAATTGCCCATAAACCGCAGGGACTTGTGTTAGTGACGGGTCCGACAGGCAGCGGTAAATCAACGACGCTGGCAGCGCTTATTCAGTATATGAATCAAACGATGAGAAAGCATATTATTACGCTGGAAGATCCGATTGAGTATTTGCATAAGCATAATGGGTGTATCATCGACCAACGTGAGATTGGATTTGATACTAATAACTTTGCCAATGGTTTGAGGTCTGCGCTCAGGCAGGATCCTGATGTCATTTTAGTAGGAGAAATGAGAGATTTGGAGACAATCCATACAGCTATTACAGCAGCGGAAACGGGCCATTTGGTACTCGGAACGCTCCACACCTCTTCTGCATCATCGACAATTGACAGGGTAATTGACGTATTCCCATCAGCCCAACAAGCGCAGGTTCGTATTCAGCTTGCCAATGTGCTTATTTCGATTATCTCGCAAAGATTATTTCCGACTGCAGATAAAAGCGGACGCCGATCTGCAACAGAAATTCTTATGAATAACTCAGCTGTCTCGAATCTAATTAGAAGTGAAAAAATTCATCAAATCATGAATATCATGCAGACATCAAAAGCTCAGGGGATGCATACGCTCGATAGCAATATTCGGGAACTGGTAACAGCCGGGATTATCACAAGAGAATCCGCTGCTCCATTTCTTAAGGAAAAGGTGGAGTAGATGGCGAGGTTTAAATATACCGGCCGTGATGTAAAAGGCAAGCGGTCTGGCGTGATAAATGCAGTAAACAGACGCGAAGCGATGGAGAAGCTAAAAAAAGAAAATGTACGCGTGATTGAAATAGCTCAGATGCCTGAAACACTGCTAACAAAGGATATTGCCATTGGTAATCCTGTTAAACTTCAGCATTTTGTTATTTATTTACGCCAGTTCTCCACGTTGATAAAAGCTGGAGTTTCGGTAGTCGAAGCTACGAATATTCTTTCTCAGCAAACAGATAGTAAGGCACTATCTAGAACCTTGCAAAACATTGAGACAGATCTTCGCGATGGACAGCCTCTATCGACAGCGGCAGCAAAACATAAAAGAATATTTCCGCCTATGGTCATCAATATGATTCGTGCAGGAGAGATAGGCGGTAATCTTGATGATACGCTCGACCGTTTAGCCATTCATTATGAGAAACAGCATGACACAAAGAGAAAGATTTCATCTGCGCTTGCCTATCCAATAGTGATCGCCATCGTAGCGATTGCAGTTGTGATTTTTTTGCTAGTGAAAGTTGTGCCTACATATGTAAGTATGTTTGCCGATTTTGGCGGAGAACTTCCTGCGATAACGCAATTTGTCCTTAATGCCAGCAATATGATGCAAACAGGCTGGTACTTTGTTGTCCTCTTTATTCTTTTATTTGCTGGGGCCATCCTCTTAATTAAGAAAAATAAGAAGTCTAAGTATTATTTGGATTATTTTTTATTGAAGGTACCCATCTTTGGCAGCATGCTGCAAAAAGCGGCACTTGCCCGTATGACCAGAACGCTTAGTTCTTTGTTTTCCAGTTCCGTGCCAATATTGGAATCGATGACGTTGGTGGAACAGGTGGTTGAGAATGAAGTAATCGGAAGGGTTGTACTGGCATCAAGAGATTCATTGGAAAGAGGCCAGTCAATTACAGTGCCAATGAAAAAACATTGGGCATTTCCGCCGATGATCACGCAGATGATTTCCATAGGGGAAACAACCGGGTCGCTTGAAGCGATGCTTACAAAAGTAGCGGAGTTTTACGAAAAAGAAGTCGAAGCCAGCACAGATACATTGAAGGCATTGATAGAGCCCTTGATGATTGTTTTCCTTGCCTCCTTAGTTGGTACTATTGTCCTAGCTATTATCGTACCGATGTTTACTATGTTTAATCAAATAAGCGGGTAAATATATGCAAAAATATAAAAATATGTCTTTATTTCTACCAAAATATAGTATATATTGTAAGATATATAGAACGTTTGGACTATTATACTAAATGCTTTTAGGAGGAAAATTAAAATGAAATTATTCAAAAAGCACGTGAAGAACGAAAAAGGCTTTACGCTTGTTGAGCTTTTAGCAGTTGTTGTCATCCTTGGAATTATTGCTGCGATTGCCATCCCAGCGATTGGAACGATTATGAAAAACAGTGAGAAGGATGCGCATGTGGTAAATGCAAAGCAAGCGGCCAATGCAATGAGAATGTATGTGGCGGAGAATGGAAATGCAGATTCTGTACCTGCTACCTTTGACCAGCTTGAAAAAGGCGGTTATTTAGAGAATTTACTTGATCCAAGTAACAAATCAGTAACATATGATAAAGCCAAATCTACTGTAACTTATACCAAAAAAACTGGTACGGAAGCTCCTAAGTATATTGTTGTATTAAAATCAGCTGCCGACCATAGTTATATCAAAGCTGCTTCTGCAGGAAAAGTCGCAGGTGAACTTGAAAGAGGAGATATTACATTACCATAATGTTTACTCTCTATCTCTTAATCTTCCTCACCGGCCTCATCTTTGGTTCATTTTATAATGTGGTAGGATTGAGGATTCCAGCGAAAGAATCGATTGTGGCTCCAAGGTCGGCTTGTCCGACCTGCGGTCATACCTTGAGACCGTTAGAGCTCATCCCAGTAGTTTCATATGTGTTTCAAGGGGGGAAATGCCGTGAGTGTAAAGCAGGCATTTCTCCTATTTATCCGATTATGGAACTGACAACAGCCTGCTTATTCTTGGCAGCTCCGATGCTGCTTGGCTGGACTATTGAATTGTTTGCGGCATGGGCACTTATTTCCCTGCTGGTCATCATTTTTATATCAGATTTGAAATACATGCTTATACCGAACAAAATTCTGCTGTTTTTTACAGTTGTTTTTTTGTTTATCCGGATATTTATACCGTTGGACCCATGGTGGGACGGTTTAGTAGGGGCAATCGCTGGATTTGGAATCCCGCTATTGATCGCTGTGGTCAGCAAAGGTGGCATGGGTGGCGGAGATATAAAATTATTCTCTTTGATTGGTTTTGTTATGGGCATAAAGGGAGTTATTCTTGCCTTTCTATTCTCGGCCTTTTTTGGGGCAATATTTGGTGTGATTGGCATGCTGCTCGGTCTTGTGAAACGCAGTAAGCCGATTCCATTTGGCCCGTTTATCGTCATTGGCACGCTGGTGGCCTACTTTTTTGGGGAGTCCCTGTTAGACTGGTATATACAATTTTTATGATTGGATAGAAGGGAGAAGTTATGATGGCTTTAACTTTATTTTCAGGCAGCAATCGGGTTGTGAACCTGGTGTTAAAAGACCATGTGATTCGTTATGTAGAACTTAAGCAGCTAGACCCACCGATTGTCCACAAATGCGGTGAGCATTTTTTACCTGCCGGTGTTATAAAGGATGGCATTATTACTGATTTTGACCTTCTTAAGGATATTTTGAGTGATTGTGTTGCCAAATGGAAAATACATAAGCGTCAGGTACGATTTTTAGTGCCGGACTCCCGCTTGGTTATACGTAAGGTTTCCATTCCTAAGGATATTAAAGAGGATGAAATAAGAGGGTATCTGTATTTAGAAATGGGAACGAGCATTCATCTCCCATTTGAAGAGCCTGTCTTTGATATCGTTCTATTTAATGAGACAGAGGAAAAAAAGGAAATCCTCCTCTTTGCAGCGCAAGAAGAGGTAGTATCTGAGTACGCGGCTTTACTTGAAAAATCCCAGCTTTACCCTATAGAAGCAGATATATCTCCATTGTCGTTGTACAGACTGTTTTACCATGCAGGAGAAAGTGAATCAGACGACCATCTTTTATTAATTGAATTTAATCTTCAAACCGTTAATTCCAGTATTTTTATAAATGATAAGCCGATATTTATGAAAAATATCCCTATTACGGGGACGAGTGGTGAATGGGAACCTTCACGTGTAGAAGCAGAGAAAGAAATCATGGCATTCAGGGGAGACACGGAAGATTATATGCAATTGTTAGAGGATACGTATACAGAGATTGATCGTGTTTTGAGCTTTTATCAGTATTCATTGAGTCTGGAGCAGCATAAAGTTACTAAAATAGTTATAACAGGCGATCACCCATTTCTGGATGAAGTGATCTCTGACATAAAAAAGAGATATGAACAAACTGTGGTGACTATTCCAAAGGGATATTTACAATCCAACAAGGAACCTGAATTGCCGGAGCCCTTTTATTTAGCAGGGGGATTGGCTCTTAAAGGAGTGAGATGATGCTTGTAGAAATTAACTTACTGCCAAAAAAAGAGCGCAAAAGCCTGGGGGTCATCTTAATTATTCTAACAGCAGTCTTTGCTGGAATTCTTTGCGGAATTCTCTATTTTTGGCAATATCAAACTAATCAAAGCCAATTGAATGCGTTGGATCAAGAATATGAAATGACCGCTCAAACCATTGAAATGGAACAACAGAAGGTAGTATCTCAGGAAAACAGCAATTCTGTAACATTATTAACTGAAAAGGTTAATTGGGCAAATCAATACCCCACCAAAACGGTACCGCTTTTAAGGCATTTAATTGGATTCTTACCGGCACGCGGATTTATCGAATCTTTTTCATATGCAGAGAATGGGTCGATTAAAATTGAGGTAAGGTTTGATAAGGCTGAAGAAGCTGCCTATTATCTGAAGGAACTATCATCAACTAGTGTCATTAGTAATGCGATGGTCAACTCACTTGAAGCAGCACCAGTGGAAGAAGAGGCAGAAGAAAGTGAAGATGGTAACACAGATCAACTAAACTATGATCCTCGATATATTGGGACGTTTGAGCTTACTCTTAATTTACTGGAAGTAAAAAAATTGAAGGCTGACGGTAACCTGCCCTCTGAAGAAGAGGTGAAGTCTGAATGAGTTGGCGATTAAGTAAAATACAAGTATTTTTATTGGTTGGAGTATGTACCGCCATTCTATTACTATTTACAGGTTTATATAATCTGCAGATTGCTCCTATGAAATCTAGCGTTGAAACAAAGAAGACCGAATTGGAGCTGCAGCAAACTGTATTAGATTCTTTATCTGCAAAGATGAACCATTCAGCTGGAACAACCTATCAATCAACGATGGAGTTGCAAAAAAAACTACCGGTCAAACCCTTGGGTGATCAATTAATCCTTGATTTAGAAAAAGCAGAAGTTATTTCTGCTAGTTTGATCTTAAAAATGGAAGTAAAAGAGGAAGACCTTACAGCAGAAGAAGAAACAGAGTCTGCTCAAACAGCTGATGCCACCGGAGAACCCGATACAGCTGACTCAGCAAATCCAGAAGAAGAAATGACAGAAGCTCCATTACCTTTGCCGCAAGGTGTTAAAAAGTTAGCAGTTAAGGTGACAGTTCAGGCGGATACCTATACCGAAATTGAATCATTTATTGAGACAATGGAATCCTCCAAAAGAATAATAAAAGTAGACAGCATAGATTTTGTAGGTACTGAAGAAGTAACATCCATCGAACAGAACATGGAGCCCCTTGTATATACATTAGGCCTATCTGCTTTTTATTCTCCGGATTTGATAGATCTGCAAAAACATTTGCCTGATATGGAGACACCGCTTCCGGCAGATAAAAATAATCCGTTAAGTATTGCTCCAGATGTTTATGAAGATACAAAAATAGACAATGAGTAATTTAATAGAAAACAATCAGGTCGTGACATAAATGGTAAATAAAAAGAACGGCAAATGGCAATCAAGCGAGAATGGGGCTACATTAATTGAGTTGCTGGCGGTTATTGTCATTCTGGGGATCATAGCAGCTGTTACTGTCCTGGTGATTGGGAATGTCATCCAAAAGGCAAGAACTCAGGCATTTGTTTCCAATGCGTATATCATGCGCAATGCCGGTACAGTCTATTACAAAAATAAAGAATTCCATAAGGAACCTGTTAACGAGATCGTAACGTATACGGAACTCGTACTCTCTGGGTTTTTGGATGTTATTATAGATCCAGATACTGGTGAAAAATGGGGGTTGGAAAGTTCTGCTGATTCTTATGTAGCCTTTAAAGATGGAAAAGCCGTATCTATTTGTTTAATGGGCATTGAACGTAAATTGTGCGGAGAAAAGCAAGATGACGCTTACCTGCCTTTGCCTATCGCTGACATAAAAGAAGAAAATGTAGAGGATAGGGATAACTAGAAATTTGGCGAAACCTTTTTGGACAAGACGACAAGAGTCTTGTTCTTTTTTTTTGACGGAATGATAAGATGAACAAAAAACGCGGAGGCAATGGAATGGATAAGCCAACCCGGGAACGAACGATTATAGTAAACGTAAATGGCGAAAAAAAAGAATATAAATGGATTCCAAGTGAAGATCCAGATATATTGGATGTCTTTGAGGAAATCGCCAGCACTGTTGAAGAGGAGCAACAGCCGCCTCTTTGGATAGTGCCCGATGATAAATCGATTGAAAAAAAAGAGCCAAAATCAAAGTCCTCAAAAAAACCGGCTTTTATTAAGTATGTTCAACTGAATAAATTACGTGTACTGGCAACAGGGATCCCTGTCCTGATTGCTCTTATTACAGGAACATTTTTTGGCGTTGTCGTTTTAAAAATTGTGTTGTTTGGAGGGGAAGAGGAGACCGTAAAAATACAGGAATCTATTCCAGCGGTCGGTTCAAAAACAGTGCCGCAGGGCCAACAAAAAATAAATAAAGATTTAAATGCCTTTGTCGTACAGGGAGGGGTATATTCAAGTAAACAGGCAGCTGAACAACGCGCCACCCTTATTGAAAATGACGGGATTCCAACCATCATTTTTGAACAGGAGGATAAATACTTCATTTATATAGGAGCAGCTTCTACTCTAGAAGAGACGAAACAGCTGGCTCTCTTATATAAAGAAGGAGGCGTCGAAACGTATTGGAAAGAAATACATTTTCAAGGAGAAACAAAAAAATCCTATTCTGGTAAAGAAGCGGAAATCATCCGAAATATGATTGATAATACGAGTCTTTATACTAAATTAGTATCAGGCGCACTTTTACATAATGAAACAAGTGGAAAGGTTGCTATTAAATCAATTAAAATCGAAAATATTCCGAAAGAACTACAAAATTTGCATAATTTAAGTGAAAGTATGAATAAAACATGGTCTTCCTATCAATCTAACCCTGAGGAATCAACCTTAATGCAGCTTCAAAAATGTATTCTTCAATTTCATAATGAATGGTATAAGCTCTAATGTATTTTCCGGGAAATAATTAAGACATTTCGTACGCTAAAAAGTGCCTGATAAAAAAGGCACTCTTTTTTATTTGCTTTTAAAGTAATCCGGAATTGAGAATGGTGTCGTATTCTGTTAGGATGAATATGTATCTCCCTATCTATACAAATTCTTATGGCAGGTGGCGAAATGGATTTAATCTTAGCTTCTTCTTCCCCAAGAAGAAAAGAATTACTTGGAATGCTGAATATACCTTTTCAGGTGAAAGTAAGTTACGCAGATGAAACCTATCAGGATGGAATGGAACCACACGAAATAGTGATGGAATTGGCACGCATAAAATCAACTGTTGTCGCTGAAACTAACCGTGATTCCGTAGTGATAGGCGCAGATACTATTGTAGTTATGGATGGTGATATCCTGGGCAAACCGAAGAATAAAGAAGAAGCCATTTCCACGCTGACTCGACTATCCGGTAATGTCCATCAAGTTTATACAGGAGTCGCCTTATTAAGAGGTCAAGATTCTATCTTGTTTTATGAGAAAACAGATGTAGAGTTCTGGCCGCTAAAAAAAGAAGAAATCGAACAATATGTATTGACCGGAGAACCGTTTGATAAAGCGGGATCCTACGGTATACAGGGATTTGGTTCCTTGCTGGTGAAGAGAATAGAAGGTGATTACTTCACAGTTGTAGGGCTCCCGGTTTCCAGACTTAAGAGGGAACTTGAAAAATTAATGCATCCTTAAGAAACAACCTCACTCCGTCAGTGGAATGGAGGATATGGATGGATACAACGCAAATTATGATAAGAGACTATCCAAAGGATGACCGCCCAAGAGAGCGATTTATCCAATTTGGACCAGAAAGTTTGTCAAACCAAGAGTTACTGGCACTGCTTTTAAGAACTGGAACAAAAGAAGATTCCGTCATGAATCTTGCCAATCAGCTGTTAGCTAAGTTTGGCGGTTTACGGCTTTTGAAAGAATCCAGCATAGAAGAAATGACCAGCATTAAAGGTATTGGGGAAGCAAAGGCTGTGCAGCTTGCTGCAGCAATGGAATTAGGCAGAAGAATTAACAATTTGACGAATGAAGAGCGTTATGTGATTCGTTCGCCGGAGGACTGTGCTAATTATTGTATGAATGATATGCGTTTTTTATCGCAGGAACATTTTGTTTGTATTTATTTGAATACGAAAAACCAAATACTCCATAAACAGACCGTCTTTATCGGCAGTTTAAACGCCTCTATTGTCCATCCCCGTGAAGTCTTCAAAGAAGCTCTCCGCAGATCTGCAGCATCTATTATATGTCTGCATAACCACCCATCAGGAGACCCCACTCCAAGTCGTGAAGATATTGAAGTAACAAAACGTCTGGCTGAATGCGGAAAAATTATGGGAATAGAACTTTTGGATCATTTGGTAATCGGAGAGAAAAAATATGTAAGTCTTAAAGAAAAAGGATATTTATAATACTAGGAATTCAAATGAGGATAAGCTATAATATTACGTATGCTTTTTATAGAATTGTTTTTCATCATATTGCCGAAAGAAATTGACTTTTTGACATGAAAAAGAAAAATAAAAAATTCGTACCTAATATGGAATATGTTTCAGAAAGGGAGATATTAAAAGATGCTGGGAAATAGAGATTTAGGAATTGATTTAGGAACTGCCAATACACTTGTATATGTAAAAGGAAAAGGCATCGTAGTCCGTGAGCCTTCAGTTGTTGCCTTTCAAACGGATACAAAATCGATTGTTGCTGTAGGAAATGATGCAAAAAACATGATCGGTCGTACACCTGGTAACGTAGTGGCGCTTCGCCCTATGAAAGATGGCGTTATTGCTGATTATGATACAACTGCAACGATGATGAAGTATTATATGAAACAAGCATTAAAGAATCAAGGCTTGTTTGCACGTAAACCATATGTAATGGTATGCGTTCCATCCGGAATTACAGCTGTTGAAGAGAGAGCTGTTGTTGATGCAACAAGACAAGCTGGTGCACGTGATGCTTATACGATTGAAGAACCATTTGCAGCTGCAATTGGGGCAAACCTACCTGTTTGGGAACCTACAGGCAGCATGGTTGTTGATATCGGTGGCGGTACAACGGAAGTAGCTATCATTTCTCTGGGCGGTATTGTGACTAGCCAATCTATTCGCATCGCAGGGGACGAGATGGACGAAGCGATTATTAACTTTATCCGTAAGAATTACAATCTGATGATCGGAGACAGAACTTCTGAAGCTATTAAGCTTGAAATTGGTTCTGCTGGAGAGCCGGAAGGTATTGAGAACATGGAGATTCGTGGCCGTGACTTATTAACAGGTCTTCCGAAAACGATTGAAATCACGCCGGATGAAATTGCAAAGGCTTTACATGATACGGTTTATTCGATTGTCGATGCAGTTAAAAACACACTTGAAAAAACTCCGCCGGAACTTGCTGCTGATATCATGGATCGCGGTATTGTATTAACAGGTGGTGGAGCATTATTACGTAACTTAGATAAAGTAATTAGTGAAGAAACGAAAATGCCTGTTCTTATTGCTGAAAATCCATTGGATTGTGTAGCAATCGGTACTGGTAAGGCTCTTGATCATATTCATCTGTTCAAGTCAAAAGTTAAAGATTCAAGATAAAAATAGAACGCACAAATCCTGAAAGAGGATAATAATGACAGAGGAGCAAGGAAATGCCGCAATTTTTCTTAAACAAAAAATTGATTATCTTGCTGATTAGCATCATCTTTCTGGTGGCTTTGATTGGGTTCTCACTTCGGGAAAGGGATGATTTGAGCTGGCCTGAACAGTTTATGAAGGATTCAGCCGGCTTGGTTCAAACTGTATTCCATAAGCCCGCTTCTGCTGTAGCGGGCTTTTTTGAGAATCTATCTGATTTAAGGAATACATATGAAGAAAATAAGAATCTTAAATCACGCCTGGAAGAGTATGTGAAGCTTGAAACAGAAATATATGATTTGAAAAAAGAAAATGAAGAATTAAGTAATATACTGAAGAAAAAAGAAGATTTAAGTGATCATACTGTCGCTCACGCTACTGTCATTGGCAGAGGCCCGGAAAGATGGCATGAAACATTAACTGTCAGCAAAGGCAGTGTAAATGGCATTAAGAAAAACATGGCTGTTATCACCGCGGAAGGATTAATCGGAAAAGTCAAAAGTGTTTCTCAATTTACCTCTACGGTACAATTGATGACTGCTCTTGATCCGCAAAATCGTATTTCTGCTAAAGTACAGGGCAAAACGCCATCTTATGGCTTTATTCAGGGATATGACGAAGATAAGCAAGCCTTATTATTAACAGGGCTTCACTATGATGCTAAAATTAAAAAAGGTGAGAATGTTACAACATCCGGACTTGGCGGTGTTTTCCCAGAAGGATTAGTTATAGGGAAAGTAGAGGAAGTCATCATTGATCAATATGGATTGACACAAACCGCCTTGGTTAAGCCAGCAGCGAATTTCTATGATCTAAATAATGTAATGATTGTCAAACGTACAATGACTACTGTAGAAACAGATAGCAATGAGGGGGATGACCTGTGATAAGGTTCAAAATCTTCCTTTTAGCTGTTCTTGTTTTTATATCCGAGGGGATTTTTGTTGAAATCTTTTCGGCGAAATTATATACAACACCCTTCGTATTGGTACCGAGGTTTATTGTCATCTTTTTAGTCTTTTTAAGTGTTTATGGAAAGAGGAACCTCGGAATCCTGTATGCTTTTGTAATGGGTATCTTCTATGATGTCGTATATACAGAAGTGCTGGGTGTATATTTGTTCACTTTGCCGTTAGTAGTGTACTTATCAAGTCAATTGATGAAAGTACTGCAGCATAATCTAGGAATTGTCTCATCTGTATGTTTGCTTGCTATATCTGTTTTAGAAATTATCGTCTATGAGGTAAATACCTTAATTGGTTATACTTCGTTGACGTTCATTGAATTTGCACGTATGAGATTGCTGCCTACCCTAATTTTGAATCTGATCTTCCTAATCCTCCTTGCTTATGTATTAGCGAAATGGGTTAAGAAATGGACTGTTGAAGAAGATATTTAAACGGGAATGATTCTTTTAAAAAAAGGATTTGTCAGCGCTCATGTCGAATTAAATTGCATTGAGGTGAGCACGACGTCATGGGAAAGAAAAATGTTCAGCATGTTATGATCAAAGGAAGTAAACAAGGTTTAACGATTGTTATTGATGATCATTCATCCCTTTCTGATGCACTAAAAGATCTGGATGAAAAATTGTCTATTCATAATTCAACGATTGAGCCAACATCGAGTATTCATGTTACGATACATACCGGTAATCGATATTTGTCGGATGAACAAGCGAAAGTGCTTGTGGATTTAGTAGAAAAAAAGGGATATATGATTGTAAAAAACGTTCAATCGAATGTTATTCTACTTGAAGAATCCAAGAGGTTGGCTGAAGAAGTCGCTGTGACAAAAGTAGTGAAAATGGTCCGATCGGGTCAAATTATGGAAGTAAAGGGTGACTTGCTCTTAATTGGAGATGTGAATCCTGGAGCGACTGTTAGAGCCGGCGGTAATATATTCATTATGGGAACACTGCGAGGGAAGGCTCAGGCAGGTATATATGGGAATAAGGAATGCGTCGTATCTGCATCTGTATTCAGGCCATCCCAAATCGTTATTGGAGATGTTTTATATAACTCTTTTGATTATAATGAGCATGATGACCACAAAATGGAATGTGCTTATTTAAATCAATCTGGTGAGATGATTTTTGATAGATTACAAGTTTTATGTAAAGTGAGACCTAATTTATCCTTTTTTGAGGAGGGCGTATAGCCATGGGAGAGGCCATAGTAATAACATCCGGTAAAGGTGGAGTAGGGAAAACAACTACTTCAGCCAATGTTGGAACTGCCTTAGCGTTAATGGGGAAAAGAGTCTGTCTGGTTGATACAGATATTGGGTTGAGAAATCTGGATGTGGTAATGGGTCTTGAAAATCGTATTATTTACGATTTGGTAGATGTAATTGACGGAAGATGTAAAATCCATCAAGCACTCGTGAAAGATAAACGTTTTGATGACCGTCTATATTTAATGCCTGCAGCACAGACAGCGGATAAAACTTCAGTTAATCCAAAGCAGGTTAAACAATTAATTGATACTCTAAAGCAGGATTTCGATTATATTATAATTGATTGTCCGGCCGGTATAGAACAAGGGTATAAGAATGCAGTAGCCGGTGCTGACAAGGCGATTGTTGTAACGACACCGGAAACCTCAGCTGTCCGAGATGCAGATCGGATTATTGGTTTATTGGAGAAAGAACCTAATGTTGAATCTCCAAAATTGGTTATAAATCGTATTCGTAACCATATGCTAAAAATGGGCGATATGCTTGATATTGATGAAATAACAACTCATCTATCTATCGATTTAATTGGAATAGTAGTAGATGACGATGATGTGATAAAAGGATCGAACCAGGGAGAGCCAATTGTGTTTGATCCAAATAATAGAGCATCTATTGCCTATCGAGACATTGCCCGTCGTATCCTGGGTGAGTCTATACCGCTTAAACCGCTTGAAGATGAAAAAACAGGAATGTTTACGCGTATAAAAAAATTATTTGGTGTTAAGTAATATCGGGAAGGATCTCTAATCATTTTAGAGATCCTTTTTTTGTGTGTTTAATAGCATAGCTTGGTCCAATCCTACATATCTTTTAGAAAAGAGCTGTATGGAGAGGTGAAATGATGGGCAGCCGAAATAGCTCAGATGTCCGCAAACGTATTGCAGAGAGAAGGAAAAACCGGGAAAGAATGATTACGGTTAATAAGAATGAACGACCTTCCTGGCCCGAAGTGGAAGATGAAAAAGAATGGGGAGCTGAAAATGTCTTTGTATACGAAGAGGGAATCCATCAACATACAAAACCGCCTTTTATAAACAAAGATTGGATATTATTTCGTATACTCGCCTCTGTTTGTCTGGTTTTATGTATGGCCATTATCTATCGGACATCCGCTCCGTGGACAGAGACAGCGAAAATCGCTCTGGAAAAGGCTTATCAACAGGAATTTCAATTTGCTACAGTATCTAACTGGTTTGAGGATACCATTGGTAAACCATTTGCTTTCTTGCCGGAAGATTCGCTTAATGGGTCTGATAACTCCGCTTCTGATAATCGTTTTGCAACACCGGCTACAGGCACAATTATGCAGGGCTTTGTCAAGGATGGACAGGGGGTCTTAATTAAGACATCTAATAGTGCCTCCGTTGATACCATTAAAGAGGGGGTTGTCATATATGCCGGGGAAAAGGAGACACACGGAAAAACGGTCATTGTCCAGCATCCAGATAAAAGTGAATCATGGTATGCTCGCCTCCAAGAAATAAATGTGAGTCTTTACGAGGAGATTAAGAAGGGTGCCAAGGTAGGGAGAGTATCACCGTCAGATGAGCCGGATAAGGGGGAGTTTTACTTTGCATTAAAAGCTAATGGAAAGTTTATTGACCCTAATGAGGTGATTTCATTTGAATAACATCTGGCCTGTGCTGATGAAAATACGTATACATCCTCTGACATGGGCTTTACTTGCTTTAGGTGTGCTAACAGCAAGATTTACTGAATTGCTTTTAATGTTTATGGTTGTGTTATGTCATGAGCTGGGTCATGCATTTGCAGCGCAGCTATTTGGTTGGAGAATAAAATCTGTTACACTTTTGCCTTTTGGAGGAGAGTTGGAGACGGATGAACATGGAAACCGTCCCTGGCAGGAGGAATTGATTGTATTAGCCGCTGGTCCCGTGCAGCATATATGGATTCTGGGAATCACCTATATTTTCTATGTAAATGGTTTTATTTCTGAATATATGTATACGAGTTTAATTCTTTTTAATTTCATTGTTTTATTTGTAAATTTGGCTCCCATTTGGCCTCTTGATGGAGGAAAAGCATTGTTTGTTTTATTAAGCAAGCGCTTGCCTTTTTTGCATGCACACCGCCTGATTATTATGATATCCGGGGTAAGTCTGCTCTTTGCTTTGATTGGATTACTCGCTGTTAATCCACTTAATGTGAATTGGTGGATGGTCTTTGGTTTTCTTATCTTTTCACTTTGGAAGGAGTGGAAACACCGCCAATTTGTTTTTATGCGATTTTTAATGGAAAGGCATTACGGACATAATCTGGATATTCGAGGGATATCGCGTTTGGAAGCCGAAAAGGATATGTTGATTTACAAAATACTGGAGGATTTTCGCAGGGACAATAAGCATATTATTATTGTGAAACACAAGGATGAAGAAGTAGGGAAACTTGATGAATCAGAATTATTGCATGCTTGTTTTACCACAAAACTTGCTCATCGGCCCATCGGAGAACTATTGTATCCTTATTGACGCTCTTCTCATGACTCGTTAAAGTAAGATTAATGAGCAAATGAGAGGATTTTTCTTATGAATAAAATAGTGCTGGATTATAAAGGGGCGGAGCGACGTCTCAGTTTATTACAAACTGATAAACTAATGAGAATTCATATTGAGAGAGAAGGGCAGGGACCTTTTGCAGGTAATATTTATAATGGAATCGTTCGTGAAGTAGTACCGGGTATGAATGCTGCCTTTGTTGATATTGGATTTGAGAAAAATGCTTATCTGCCATTTGAAGAGACGCCGCAATATCATATGGATCGTCAAGCGAAAGTGTTTGTGAAGCAAGGTGAAAAGCTGCTTGTACGTATTCTTCGAGATCCGGAGGGGACGAAAGGAGCTAAGATAAGTGCCTTAATTGAAATTTCTTCTCCGGAAATGGTTTACATAAAGGGAGAGCATTTTGTGCGCACTTCTAAAAAGGCGGATAAGAAGACTGTCCAGAAGTGGAAGCAGATAACAGCCAAGCATCTGCAGAGAGATGAAGGGGTCATTATACGAACCAAATTTCTTGATGTGGATGAAGCGGAATTTGTTGCCAAACTTACTGGATTGCGTGAACGGTATGAGCAATTACAGAAAACTGCATCTAAAAGTAAAGCGCCGGCGCTCATAAGTAATCAGAACCGCATCCTGAGCTTAGTGGGAGGCTGGTCAAATGATTCAAACGGGGAATTATGGACGAACTCCACAGAAGGTATGCAGCTCGCTCGCACTGTTCTGCCCGAAAACTGGGAACTGCATTTTCACAAAGATAAAATAGATTTGTTTGATTCACTGGGCATTGCCGGAGAAATGGAAAAGGCCGTTAAGAAAGTGGTTTGGCTTTCAAATGGCTCCTATCTACTCTTTGAAAAAACAGAAGCTATGCATGTCATCGATGTGAATACCGGCAAGTTTATCGGAAAGCATGATCTGAATAAAACCATTCTTGATACGAACATACTAGCGGCCATAGAAATCGGAAGACAAATCATTCTGCGCAATTTATCCGGAATTATCGTGATTGATTTTATTAACATGAAATCAATGGCCGATCGAAATCAAGTGACGGCGGTTATGGAAGATGCTTTAAAGGACGATCCGTTACGTTCTGTAGTCATTGGGTTTACAGAGCTCGGGCTTATGCAAATCACACGTAAAAAAGAAGGACCGGACTTATATGAATTGATGCTAGAGGACTGTTTGGAGTGCAGAGGAACGGGTTTAATACAAAATCGCATGGGAGCCATATATGAACTGGAGCGTCAGTTAGAAACGGTAAAATACAGTATGGATGATTCTGTATGGATTGTAGCTGCTCCCTCTTTATACACCTATCTTTCTGTCCATGTCCACGAGTTAAAGGAGCATATCTTATCGTATAGTAAAAATATTTTGGTGACAGAAGGCAGCGTGACAGGGGCCAATCTATTTGAAATTCGGGCTTTAGGTAATCAGGAGGATCTTGAAAATCGCATTAAACGAACAGAGGAACAGAATAAAACAAAACCCGTTATCGCTCTATTAATAAATCATGATTGACAATGTTTGTCTGATTATGATAGAATTTTTATGTTATGTTTGTAGCACCGCATGCTACAACCGCTCATGCCAGGTAGTAAGTCCTATTATGGCGCCTGTCGTTGGCGAGTCTTAGACAATTAAGGAGGTGCAGGTATGTACGCAATTATCGAAACTGGTGGAAAGCAAGTGAAAGTAGAAGAAGGTCAAACTATCTACGTTGAGAAAGTAAACGTTGAAGAAGGTGGCGTCGTTACTTTCGATAAAGTTCTTTTTGTAGGTGGAGAAGATGTGAAAGTTGGAAGCCCTGTTGTTGAAGGCGCTACTGTAACAGGTAAAGTTGAAAAACACGGCAAACAAAAGAAAATCATCGTTTTCAAATACAAAGCGAAAAAGAACAACCGTAAAAAACAAGGTCACCGTCAGCCTTACACAAAAGTAACAATCGAAAAGATTAGCTTCTAAGGCGACGCGTATGATTAAAGTGAAGGTAGTGCGAACTGGTGAACGAATAGCTTCGTTCAGTATATCAGGACACGCCGATTTTGCACAAAAGGGTCAGGATATCGTTTGTGCGGGGGTATCTGCAGTAGCCTTTGGTTCTGTGAATGCCGTGATGAGCTTGACTGCTGTTGAGCCGATCATTAAACAAGCAGGTAAAGATGGCGGATTCCTTGAAGTCCGTTTTCCGGAAACGGAGAGCGATGACAAGGTTCAATTACTGCTTGAAGGCATGCTTGTTTCCTTACAAACGATTGAACGTGACTATGGTAAATACATGAAAATTATTATTAGCTAACAGGAGGTGGAATACATGTTAAGATTGGATCTTCAGTTCTTCGCTTCCAAAAAGGGAGTAGGTTCCACAAAGAACGGTCGTGACTCCATTTCTAAACGTCTTGGCGCTAAACGTGCTGATGGACAATTCGTAAGTGGTGGTTCTATCCTTTACCGTCAACGTGGTACTAAAATCTATCCAGGTTTGAATGTTGGCCGTGGCGGAGATGACACTCTTTTCGCTAAAATTGATGGAGTTGTTAAATTTGAGCGTTTGGGTCGTGACAAGAAACAAGTCAGCGTATACCCAGTAGCACAAGAAGCATAATAAAGTAACAGTCAAAAGAAGCTCTAACCTTGTTGGTTGGAGTTTTCTTTTTTAGATATGAGTTTTTTGGTTGAAGCCATTATACTCCCGTATTTACCCCAAAGTTATTTACTGACGCGCGAATAAATTCCTCTCCTGAGATTTCGTTAAATTTGTTATACTGTAAAAGATGACTTGCGAATCATTCAGGACCTCATTATTCCAATCCGACAGGAGAATGTATGAAGATGGAAACAAAATGGACGACTGTAGAATTACTGAGGCATGTACGTCATGATTGGCTAAATAAAATACAGCTGATCAAAGGAAATATGGCATTAGGTAAAATGGATAGAGTTTCGGGTCTTGTGGATGAAATAATTATAGAAGCACAGCAGGAAGCGAAAATTTCAAATCTAAATATGCCATTGCTGGCTGAACTATTGTTAACAGGTAATTGGCTTCATTACACGTTTGATATTACATATGAGATGGTGGACGATCTAAAAGGTTATCCGGAATATGATGAATTAATAACTAACTGGATGAAGACTCTTTTCAATGAAGTGAATCAGCGAATGGATACATTTGATATTCTTCATTTAACGATACTAATCAGCAAGACAGACGAAGCTGCATTAAAGTTTGGTTTTGATTTTCAGGGACAGGTAAACAATAAAGAAGAGTTGATAAATAGTTTACAGGTGACAGAACCTTTAAATATATCTGGTATTACAGAGGATATTAATTCTTTTTATTTTGAAATCACGGTAAGATAACAAACAAAGAGTTGTAAAAGCAGAAAGTAGGTGTTACCACCATGTTTGTGGATCAGGTCAAGATTTACGTTAAAGGTGGAGATGGCGGCAATGGAATGGTCGCTTTCCGTAGAGAAAAGTATGTACCTAAAGGCGGTCCTGCTGGCGGAGACGGCGGTCATGGAGCGAACGTTGTTTTTGAAGTAGAAGAAGGACTGCGTACATTAATGGATTTCCGATATAAAAGGCATTTTAAAGCTCCTCGTGGGGAACATGGGATGTCTAAGAATCAGCATGGTAAGAATTCACCTGACATGATCGTAAAAGTTCCTCCAGGTACAGTTGTTTCAGATGCTAATACAGGAGAAATCATTGCCGATTTAACTGAACACGGTCAACGTGCCGTTATTGCAAAAGGCGGACGTGGCGGACGTGGAAATTCTCGTTTTGCTACACCAGCTAACCCAGCTCCAGAATTATCTGAGAAGGGCGAACCGGGTATAGAGCGTGATATTATCATGGAACTGAAGTTATTGGCAGATGTAGGTTTGGTTGGTTTCCCAAGTGTAGGAAAATCAACATTGCTATCTTCTGTGTCAGCTGCAAAACCGAAGATTGCCGAGTATCATTTCACCACAATTGTTCCTAATCTGGGTGTTGTGGAAACAGGTGATGGTCGTAGCTTTGTTATGGCAGATTTACCTGGACTTATCGAAGGAGCACACGCTGGGGTTGGGCTTGGGCATCAATTCCTGCGCCATATAGAGCGGACACGCGTAATCGTCCATGTTATTGATATGTCAGGTCAAGAAGGCCGCGATCCTTATGAAGATTATGTAACTATTAACAAAGAGCTTGAAGAGTATAATTTACGCTTAACAGAAAGGCCTCAAATTATCGCAGCAAGCAAAATGGACATGCCAGATTCTGAAGAGAATCTAAAAGCTTTCAAAGAACAGCTGAAAGACGATGTTCCAGTTTTTCCGATTTCTTCTGTTACTCACGAAGGCTTGCGTGAATTGTTATTTGCCGTTGCTGATAAGATTGAAGAGACTCCTGAATTCCCGCTTGAGCATGAAGAAGAAACAGGTGGTATCCATCGTGTCCTTTATAAACACGAGGCTGAAAAAGAAGAATTCTTTATTACGAGAGAACCGGATGGCACTTTTGTCGTAACTGGTGATAAGCTGGAAAAACTGTTCAAGATGACAGATTTCAGCCGTGATGAATCCGTTAATCGTTTTGCCCGTCAATTAAGAGCAATGGGTGTAGATGATGCACTCAGAAAACGCGGTGCAGAAGATGGAGATATTGTTCGTTTAATGGAATATGAATTTGAATTTGTCGATTAAACATAAAGCTTAGGATGGTTTCAAAGAGGGTGAACTTGCTTGCATAATAACGCTGATAAGAAATTTTTTTTAGTCCGGGAAGATGTGTTGCCTGAGGCAATGCAGAAAACCCTGCAGGCTAAAGAGATGATAGAAAGAGGAAGAGCCGTTTCTGTTTGGGATGCTGTTAAAAGCGTTGATTTGAGCAGAAGTGCATTTTATAAATATAGAGATACGGTTTTTCCATTTCATTCTGTTGTAAAAGAAAAAATTATTACGCTATTTTTCCATTTGGAAGACAGATCAGGCACGCTTTCTGAATTACTCGGTATCGTTGCATCCTCAGGATGCAACGTGCTGACCATCCATCAGACTATCCCGATTCAGGGACGTGCAAATGTAACCTTGTCGTTAAATACTGGTGAGATGCATATGGAAATGAATGAATTCATTAACCGTTTAAAAAGACTGGATTTCGTGGATAAGGTTGAAATTTTAGGTTCCGGAGCCTGAATGAGTAGATTTAACAAAGTAATATACATAGACAGATAGACAGAGAGGCTAAAAAGCAGGGGGAGAACGTTATGCACGTAAGAGTTGCCTATCTAGGGCCAAAAGCAACATTCTGTGATTTAGCAGCATCAAAACTATTTCCAGATGGACAAAGGCAGGCTTTTATGACAATACCTGAATGCATAGACGCAGTGGAAAACAATCTGGCTGATTATGCTGTTGTTCCATTGGAGAATGCATTGGAAGGATCAGTCAACATCACGCTTGATTATTTAATTCATGAAGTGCGCATTCCCATTGTCGGAGAGTTTTTAGCTCCTATCCGTCAGCATATGATGGTTCACCCTACCTATGTCAATGAGTTAAATAGAGTGGAGCGGATTATTTCGCATAGCCACGCGATTGCTCAATGCCATAAATATCTTCATGGAGATATGAAAGGTGTACGCTGTGAAAATGTAACCTCCACTGCTGCAGCTGCACGCTATATTCAGGAGCATCCGGAGGAACTGACTGCGGCAATTGCAAATGAAATGGCAGCTGAAGAATATGGTCTATCGATTGTTAAGTGGGATATTCATGACTATTCTCATAATCAAACACGGTTTGTTATTCTTGGACATAAGCCATTACCGGATAACCTGGTTACGATTCAAAAAAAAGGGGAAAAAACGACGATTATGGTGTTGTTGCCAGCAGACCATGCCGGCGCTTTACACCAAGTGTTATCGGCTTTTTCCTGGAGGAAGCTGAATCTTTCCAAAATAGAGTCCAGACCATTAAAAACCGGTCTAGGCAATTATTTCTTTATCATAGATGTCGATCAGAAGCTGGATGATATTCTGCTGCCAGGTGCCATTGCTGAAATGGAAGCCTTAGGCTGTAAAGTGAAAGTTATGGGCAGTTATTATAGTTTTTGATAGGCCTTCATTTATATGAAATAAGGACCCCTGCTACATATTAGCAGGGGTCCTTAACGTATAGGTTTTTCTTAAATTTGCCTGTGTTTTAGTCCGTAAACGAATTGTTCCACTTACTCTTTCAAAAATCCTGCTTCTTTTAATGCGCGTACAGCTTGCTGAAGCTTTTCGTCACTCGCCGCTTCGATTGTATGCAGATGGATCCCATTGGTTAGCTGGGATAAGAGAGTGGCGTTCGTATTTTTTAGATTGGAGATAAATTGTCGAACCTCGTCTCTATTGCTGACCATGATAGGAGCGGTCAGATCTCCATATAGGGGATGTTCTACTTTGACATCTTTCACCGTAACTCCGCAATCCACTAACAGCAATAATTCTTCTTCCGCTTGTTCGGCAGTATGCAAACTTGCGATAACCAATGTTTTCCGTTCCATACTTGGATCAATTTTATTTATATAAATATATCCGCTTGGTGTGGCAATGATCGGTTCGTTCCGTGCTTTTAACACAGTAATATCCCCAACTATTATTTGACGGCTGACTGAACAAATAGCGGAAAGCTCACTGCCCGTAATGGGTTCGCGACGATCTTTTAAAATGCTTAGGATGGCTTGGCGTCGTTCTTCTGTCGTGTATTTTTTCTGCATCTTCTTTGCCCCCTTATCTCCTGATGAGCCTTAACAATATGCTTATCTACATTGTACCATATGGAATTTCCTTCATAAACAGAAACAAATTCGCATAAATTTTCATGAATCAATGGCAATCTGCCCAATCAATCATAGTATGTATGGACATATGCGTAAGGAGGGATTATGCGTGAAGATACACATCGTCCAAAAGGGTGATACATTATGGAAGATTGCTAAGAAATATGGAGTGAGTTATGAAACGCTAAAGAAAATGAATTCGCAGCTTAGCAATCCGGAAATGCTAATGGCCGGCATGAAAATCAAGATACCTGAAAATACATCTGCATCAGTAAAAAAGTGGAACGATACGAAAGTAAATTTTGGAACAATTAAAGAGGCTCCAATTACAAGCGGGAGTGCAAATGTGAAAGAAAGCATAAAGCCCGAGATGAATACAGCTCCAAGCAAGCCAAAAGAAATGCCAATCGAGACACCACAAGCAGTGAAGGAGATGCCAACTCAACAGATGGATATTAAAAAAGAAAAGCCTATTAAAGAAATGCCCAAAATGCCATACGTTGCTCCACAGGCCAGCGTAAAGCCTGTCATACCTGAAATTGATATCAATAACTATTATTTAATGAACATGTCTAAAATGGAATTGCAGACACCACCTCCTATGCCGATTATTAAGGAACAACCAAAAGTCAAAGAGAAGTCAATTTTCAAAGAAAAACCAATCGTAAAAGAGAAACCGAAAAAGATGGAAAAACCAATGCCAATGCCGCAATATAAACAGGAATATTGTACGCCAATGCCTCAGTATATGCCAGAGTATTGCCCGCCAATAATTCCGTATTATGATCCTTGCTGCGCGCCGTTTATGATGTATCCAACTATGAGCTATCCAACACCTTACTTCAATCAACCATATATGGCTGCACCGACTTATCAGCAACCCAATTTTCAACAGTCTCACTGGGGGCATGGTAAGGATATGGATGATAGCTCCAGTTTCCACCATGGACACCATGAATCAAGCCATATGATGGGAATGCAGAAAGAATACTATCATCAACAGCAAGGTTCTTATCCATTCGGAACTATGTCCCCTTACGGTCAATACCCTGTACAAGGCACACAAGGCTACTATCAACAGCCGGGATATGGGCATTATGGTTTTGAATCATCACCCTATGGGATGGAATCTTCAAGTCATATGATGGATTATCATCATCAGCAACAACAGCAATATGTTCCGTTTGATGGCTATGTACCACAAGGGTGCGGCTGTACAGATTCAGGAACACAGGGAACCTTTTATCAGCCGGTGAATCAATTCCAGCAACAAGGAATGGATATGACTCATTCGATGAACCAATTTCCGCAGCAAGGGCAAGATATGACTCATTCGATGAACCAATTTCCGCAGCAAGGGCAAGATATGTCTCATTCAATGAACCAATTTCCACAGCAAGGGCAAGATATGACTCATTCAATGAACCAATTTTCACAGCAAGACCAAGATATGTCTTATTCGATGAACCAATTTTCACAGCAAGAAGAAGATATGCCTCAATCGATGAACCAATTTTCACAACAAGGGCAAGATATGTCTCATTCAATGAACCCATTCACACAACAAGGCATGACACAGCCGATGTACCAGCAGGCTGCTCAACAACCGTATTACCAGGATGCTCAATTTCACCAAAGATATTGGGGTCAGGAGTTTGAATCAGTATCTCCTTCCTTTAATCCCGATGCTCAGTATGTGATACCGCATATCGAACCGGCAGCATTTGATATGCCCAGGACACAGGAAGAAAGTAGTGAGCAAGAAGGTCAATCATGATGGGAGCTCAGGAAGGAGGCAGTCTTAAAGGCTGCCTCCTTACTTATTTGAACCAGCAAAAAATTGAAGTTTATGAGATGGAGACAATAAAGCCAAAGCTCATCAAGGTGAGCACGAATAAGGGAATATTTATGGCCAAACAATTTGTGAATCAAACAAGATTACTTATGCAACTTGAATTCCTGCAGAAGTTACAAAAAACGGGATTCAAAGGAGCCTATACATTTTCGGATAAAATAAAGCCGTTTGGGTGTAAAGAGAAATCAATCGGATTTCTGGAGTATTTAACGAAGCATCCAAGGTCCTTTACGTATGAAAGTTATTCTGAACGCTTAGAGGGTTTGGCATTGTTAACGAAGATGCATGAGGCATCTGAATTAGTAATCAATGATTTAACGATGAAAAAGTATACATTTTCGCAAGTTTCGAAATGGAGAGAGAGAATAGAAGAGTTTTCATCGAATATTGAACTTTTGAAGAGAGTCATTCCTGAATCTGTGCTAATAGAATATTTAAGAATGGGAGAATGGGTCTTAAATAAGATGGGACCATATGAACTGGAGGATGTGGAGGAAGAACCAGTCATTATACATGGTGACCTGGCCCATCATAATTTTTTCAGAAAAGATGATGGAGAGCTTCTCCTTATCGATTTTGATTTAATGGCAAAAGCTCCGCCTATGATTGATTATTTACAGTATGCGAACAGATTACTAATTTATAATAATTGCTCATTGAAAGAGATCCTTTCTTTTCCTCAGTTTAAAAAATATCGAAAGAATCCTTTTTTTCTATTAGGACTATGTTTTCCAACTGATATATACAGGGAATGGAATCGCATCTGTCGTGATCAATTATGGAGCTCCAACCGTCGTCTCGACTCCCTTTGGGATATTACCGTGGAAGATTTACCTAAGAGAATCTATTTTTTTAGAGAATTAAAGTCGAAGATAGGGCTTTTGTAAAAAAGAATCGCGCAAAAACGTAAGGAACAGTGAAGGAACCAATAATGATTGAAAGATGGGCATCGTGGATGTTCATCTTTTTTGTGGGGAACTGATAAAAAAATGCCTGAAGGCTAGGATACTTATTGAGGCTGAGCGAGGCCCTTCAGCTTTTCATAAGATCCGGCTTCGGCGCTTAGCTCCTCGAGGTCATAAGGATAGCCACTACGGGAGAGAAAAGACGCTCTCCCTGCGCACCTCCTCTTATGCTTGTCGGGCCTGAACAGTCGCCTCAGCTTTTCGTGAGATCCAGCTTCAATGGCTAGGAGCTCAGGACATAAGCATGGTCTCTACAGGAGGGAAGAACAGCTCCTTCCGAGCCCCCGTCTAATGCTCCTCGCTCCTGGGCGAGCCATTTCAGCTTTTCGTATAATCCGGCTTCGGCTCCTAGCTCCTCGAGGTCATAAGGATAGCCACTACGGAAGGAAAGGGCACCTTCCTACGCGCCTCTCCTTATGCTTGTCGGAGCTGTACAGTCGCCTCAGCACTTTGTATTATTTTCTATTTTTTGGGGATACTGAGTTGTGATTATACATCTTAGTGAGGTGGGTTAGATGAATGGGCGGTACTTTTTCCTGGTGGCGTGTTTGTTTTGTTTGATGGCTATCCCAGGTATGAATGATCACGTAAGTGTGGCGGATAGAATCGATTCTGGTCAGGATAGTTCGGTCCTTGGTAAGGCTCCAATCCAGCGAACAGTCATACTTCAGCGTGTTTATTTGGATGGAGAGATGAGCGAAGAGAAAATTGAAGAAACCATTATTTCAATGGATGATTTTTGGAGAAAATATGATAAGTGGCTATTGGTAGATCAAAATGATGAGCAGCTTGTATTTCAAACCTATGTTGATGATATTTCCCCTTTGTTAAAGGGAAACGGATATTTTGGGATTAAGTCTGATGGAACGATTACGATTTTCAATGGTAAGCCAGCGAAGGAACAAATCATTCAATCTTTCTATCAAATTGATTTAAAGAAGCTGGAGACCAATAAAAAATCGGAATTGCAGAGCGGAGTCAAAGTCGTAAACAAAGAAAGATACCTTAAGTTTTTAGAAGTGTATAAAGCCTATTCCACACCGGCTTCCAAAACGCTTCAATAATATTAAAAGAGCTGATCGTCACTTTAGCGACAGCTCTTTTGGTCGTTCACCTAAAAATCATTCCTTAAAAATCAAACATTTGTGCTACTGGTGTATGATGGTTAATTGTAGTGTGGTACAATGGTTTACAGTCGAATTAGAGGAGAGGTAGACATTGTACGATTTTATTAAAGGTCGGATAGACTATGTCTGTCCTGAATATATAGTAGTTGAGGCGAATGGGATTGGTTATTTAATTCATGCCCCCAATCCGTTTGTGTTTTCCAATACAAACGAGGAAAAGAAAATTTATGTACACTATTATGTACGGGAAGATTTGCAGGCACTGTACGGCTTTAATTCAAGAGAAGAAAAGAAATTATTTATTAAATTATTGAATGTTACAGGCATCGGTCCAAAGGGTGCGTTGGCTGTACTTGCGAGCGGAAGAGTCGATCAGGTCGTAGAGGCTATTGAAGCAGAAGATGAAAAATTCCTTGTTAAATTTCCGGGTATTGGGAAGAAAACAGCTAGACAAATGATACTTGATTTAAAAGGAAAACTGGAGGATGTTTCTCCGGATGCATTCCCTGATTTATTCCAAACTGCTGATGGCAAAGAATTGAGCTATTCAACTAAGAATATAGCATTAGAGGAAGCGTTGCTTGCCTTGCAGGCACTTGGTTATTCTGAGAAGGAAGTTAAAAAAGTAGTGCCGAAGCTTGAAAAAGAAGAGAAAACGACAGAGGAATATATTAAAGGCGCATTACAGCTAATGTTGAAATAGGAGGTGGAGAAACTTGGATGAACGAATCATGGACCTGGAAGCTCAAAATCAGGATGAGGCGTTTGAATTTAGTCTGAGACCCCATACACTTGAACAATATATTGGGCAGGATAAAGTAAAGGAAAATCTCCGTGTCTTTATTGAAGCAGCCAAAATGAGAGAAGAGGCGCTTGATCATGTATTGTTGTACGGGCCACCGGGGCTCGGGAAAACAACTTTAGCTACCATCATTGCCAATGAGATGGGAGTACAAATTCGAACAACCTCAGGACCAGCTATTGAGCGTCCAGGTGATTTAGCGGCTATTTTAAGCTCTCTTCAACCTGGTGAAGTTCTATTTATTGATGAAATTCATCGTCTGCCAAAGTCTGTTGAGGAAGTTTTGTATCCTGCGATGGAGGATTTTTGTCTAGATATCGTAATCGGTAAGGGACCGGGGGCGCGTTCTGTGCGATTGGATTTACCTCCTTTTACCCTTGTGGGAGCAACAACAAGGGCTGGGGCTTTATCCGCGCCGTTGCGTGACCGTTTCGGAGTCATTTCGAGACTGGAGTATTATACGGAGAACCAATTGCAGGAGATTGTTACACGTACTGCCCAAGTACTCGACACCGTGATTGAAGAATCAGCGGCGAACGAAATTGCCCGTCGCTCTAGAGGGACTCCAAGGATCGCAAACAGGCTGCTTAGAAGAGTGCGTGACTTTGCACAGGTACGAGGCGATGGAGATATTCAGTTTGGTTTAGCTGATTATGCATTGGAACTAATGCAGGTTGATAAAGTTGGCCTTGACCAGATTGATAGAAAATTATTGCTGGGTATCATAGAGAAATTTAAAGGCGGACCTGTGGGATTGGATACAATTGCAGCCACTATAGGTGAAGAATCTGGCACGATAGAAGATGTATACGAGCCATATTTGATGCAGATTGGATTTATGCAGCGTACCCCGCGGGGTCGAATTGTGACGGAACATGTCTATCGCCACTTCAATATGGAAGTGCCAAATTCATGAATCATTTGCCAAAAACGATTATGATGATAGGTGTGGCCATTTTTGTGGTTGGTTTTCTCATGCAATTCATTAAAATTGGACGTCTTCCTGGTGATATTTTGATGAAAAAAGGTAATACTACATTTTATTTTCCGATTATGACATCTATTATTGTCAGTATTGTATTATCTGGATTATTCTATATCATCAACCGTTTTAAATGAATGTTTGTTCCGAGATTCCCCATTGCACCAAGGTTGCAAAAGGAATGGATGGAGAGATCAGTTCCCATAAATGGTAAGCATGAAGCAGATTGGCTTATGGATCGATATGAAAGTATCCCCCACCATACACGCTGCTTGATTACTAGTAAAGAAATGGAAGTGTCACCATGAAAGTAGATTTATTTGATTTTCATTTACCTGAGGAATTAATTGCTCAAACCCCGCTTGAAAATCGTGAAGAAAGCAGGTTAATGGTCCTCGATAAAGAAACAGGTCATCTTAACCATACTCAATTTAAGAATATTAAAGAATTTTTAAAACCTGGAGATTGCCTTGTCCTAAACGATACAAAAGTATTGCCGGCTAGATTGCATGGTGAGAAAAAAGATACGGGTGCCCATATAGAGCTGCTTCTTTTAAAACAAATTAAAGGAGATGTATGGGAAACACTTGCCAAGCCAGCCAAACGTATACGTGTTGGAACGGAGGTAGTGTTTGGAGATGGCCAGCTTACAGCAGTTTGTGTTAAAGAGATGGAGCATGGCGGCAGAGAATTTGAATTCAAATATGAAGGTATCTTTTATGAAGTATTAGAAGAATTAGGTGAAATGCCGTTACCTCCATATATAAAAGAGCGATTATCTGATAAAGACCGCTATCAAACTGTATATGCGAGAGAAGAAGGATCGGCAGCAGCGCCAACAGCTGGACTTCACTTTACGGAAGAACTTCTTACCGAGATTAAAGAAATGGGCGTTCATTTAGCTTTTATTACGCTTCATGTTGGACTTGGAACGTTTCGTCCGGTTTCATCCGACACCATTGAAGGACATGATATGCATTCAGAATTTTATCAAATGAATGCTGAAACAGCTGAGCTGCTAAATCGAATTAAAGAAGAGGGCGGCAAAATCTATTCGGTAGGAACAACATCCACGCGTACGCTTGAAACAATTGCCCGGGATTATAATGGTGTATTTGCAGAAGCAAGTGGATGGACTAATATTTTTATCTACCCAGGATTTACATTTAAAGCAATTGATGGAATGATCACGAATTTTCACCTGCCTAAGTCCACATTAATTATGTTGGTCAGTGCTCTTGCAGGGCGTGAACATGTATTAAATGCGTACAACACAGCCGTTCGTGAGCAATATAGATTTTTCAGCTTTGGCGACGCAATGTTTATTAAGTAAGATTTTTGAGAGGAGTATCACGATTGACAGCAATCCGTTATGAATTAATTAAAACATGTAAACAAACAGGAGCCCGTTTGGGACGAGTCCATACACCACATGGAACTTTTGAAACACCTGCTTTTATGCCTGTAGGAACCTTGGCTACAGTTAAAACGATGTCACCGGAAGAATTGAAGCAAATGGGTGCAAATATTATTTTGGGAAATACGTATCATCTTTGGCTACGCCCTGGGACAGAAGTCATTAAAGCTGCCGGTGGGCTGCACAAATTTATGAACTGGGATCGTGCGATTTTAACTGATTCCGGCGGTTTCCAAGTATTCAGTCTGAGTCAATTCAGAAAAATTGAAGAAGAAGGCGTACATTTCCGAAATCATTTAAACGGTGATAAATTATTTTTATCCCCTGAAAAAGCGATGGAAATCCAAAATATTTTAGGTTCTGACATTATGATGGCATTTGATGAATGTCCACCATACCCAGCTTCACACGAATACATGAAGAAATCGGTTGAGCGAACATCCAGATGGGCAGAACGATGTCTAAAGGCACATGAAAGGCCAAATGATCAAGGATTATTTGGTATCGTGCAGGGGGGAGAATATGAAGATCTTCGCCGTCAAAGTGCCAAAGATTTAGTATCATTGGATTTCCCTGGATATGCTATTGGTGGATTGAGTGTTGGTGAGCCGAAGGATGTTATGAACCGTGCTCTTGAATTCACGACTCCATTATTACCGTCTGATAAGCCACGTTATTTAATGGGTGTGGGTTCTCCGGATTCCTTAATCGATGGAGCTATACGTGGGGTTGATATGTTTGACTGCGTATTGCCGACACGAATTGCCCGCAATGGCACATTGATGACTTCTGAAGGAAGATTAGTGGTTAAGAATGCTAAATATTCTATGGACTTTGGTCCATTGGATCCGAATTGTGACTGCCATGTATGTAAAACATACTCAAGAGCGTATATTCGCCATCTTATCAGATGTGACGAAACATTCGGAATTCGCTTAACCTCTTATCATAATCTATATTTTCTGCTAAACTTAATGGAGCAAGTTCGACAAGCTATCAGAGAAGATCGGCTTGGAGACTTTAGGGAAGAATTTTTTGAGAACTATGGGTTCAATAAACCAAATGCAAAAAACTTCTAACCATTCCTATTAAAGTATTGAAAGGAGTGAAAATAATATGGTACTATCACAATTTTTGTTACCAATCTTACTGTTGGTGTTTTTCTACTTTGTATTAATTCGCCCTCAACAAAAGAGACAAAAAGCTACTGACCAAATGCAAGCAGCATTGCAAAGAGGAGATAAAGTCGTGACGATTGGCGGTCTTCATGGAACTGTTGATTCTATTAATGAAGGCACTGTTATCATCAAGAGTCCAGACGGTTCTCGTCTAACATTTGAGAGAAGAAGTATTTCTCAATTAGTTGAGAAAAAAGAGAGCCCAGTAACAGAAAACTAATATGTAAAAGAGAGAACCTAGCCTTATGGCTAGGTTCTTTTTTTACTCTCTTGCAGGCCCTCCGCTCATATTTACACCTAATACTCCACCCATCATTGCCGTAATTATAAAACAACCATTATAGATAAGCTGGGTGGATGTGAAAACGGTGTCAAGACCAAGATATTGATAGAGGAAAACAATTAAGGTATACATAAGGCCTGTACCACCTCCAAGCAGCCATCCTTGTTTTTTACCTTTTCCACCGGAAATAAATCCTCCAATAAACAATGTTAAAAAGGAGAGCGCCATGATGATGTACGTTAATGATGATTCGGAAATACTGGTGAATCTGAGCAGCAATGAAAATAATAAGCTAAATAAAGCAGCCATAATAAAGATGGTTACAACTCCATACATGATGGCTGAACCAAAGTTTTTTGTTCCGATTTAAATCAACCCCTTTTAAATCTATTCATGTCTTAATACATAATTTATTCTGATTTATTTTTTTTAGAATGTTTTTTTTGTACAACCAGTTATTTAAATGACTATTTTTTGCATTTTAACAGCACACTAATTGGAGTATGTCATTAAAGGGGAGAATAGATATGCTTGAATTTCTTGAAATCATGGGTCGTACGGGCCTTATATACCTTATTATTTTGTTTGTTTTCCGGATTATGGGAAAACGGGAAATAGGGGAACTTAGTCTACTTGATTTAATTGTTTTTATGATGATGGCGGATATAGCGGTTATAGCAATTGAAAATCCAAACGATGGTATGTGGAAATCGATTTTACCAATAGCGACTTTATCTGTCATACAAATTATGTTTGCCTTTATAGCACTTAAATGGCCAGTCTTCCGTAAACTGGTTGATGGAAAGCCATCTATTATTATTCATGAAGGGAGAATTGATAAAAACGCAATGAGAAAGCTTCGGTATAACTTTGATGATTTGCTTATGCAATTACGCAACGAGCAAGTGGAGAAAATGAGTGATGTTGAATACGCGATCTTTGAGCCTTCCGGAAAATTATCAATTTATAAAAAGGAATCAAACAAAAAGAATAGTAAGCCAGGCCTCATCTTTCCTCTCATTCAAGATGGGATCATCCAGAACCAAAATTTAAAAGAGATCGGAAAGTCAGAAAGCTGGCTCACGCAAGAGTTGGATAAAAAAGGATATTCAAATCCTAAACAAATCCTCTTTTGCAGTATAGAAGATGGTGAATTATTTATTATTAAGCAGGATTAGTATGGGTTATTAAGGAAATAAAGCAAATTTTGATAAAAGAGGACCGATAATAGGGACTCTTCTGATTTCTCTTTTACGTATTAAGCCTGTCAATAAACAGCCTATAGCAAAGACAGATACAATAACAGCTGCAGACAGAATTAAACGTTGGATTAATGGGAAACCGTCTGACCATTGTTCAAAGAGCATATGTCCAATTAATCCAGAAATGGTCATAACGACGAGGGCCATAATGTATTCGTGCAAATAAATCGTTAAGTGGATTTTCTTCATAACGGTAGCAAAATGTAAAAGTGTAACTAAAACTGTAGATACACAAATGGCGATGGCAGCTCCCATAATCCCGATATTCGGCTGGGTTACAAGCGTTATAATAAGGATAATCTTTATAACTGAGCCAATTAGACTGTTAAACATCGCTGCTCTAGCCATATTTAGGGCCTGTAAAGTAGCCTGTAGGGGCCCCTGGAAGAAGAAGAGTAAAAAAAAGGGAGCCATAAATTTTACATATATACTGGCATGGCTATTATGATACATGACCTGCATGACTGGTTCAGCTAATACATACAGAGTAACGAGGGCAAGAGAACCGCTTAAAAAAGCAAATCGCAGTGATTGCTGCAATCGATGAATTACCTGTTTAATATTGCCTTTATAATAGGCTTCACTGACAGCAGGAACCAATGAGGTTCCCAAGGAATGGGTGATAAAGGAAGGGAGCATGAGTAAGGGTACAGCATATCCTGCTAGTTCACCATATTGTGCAGTTGCCATGCCTGTCGCAACCCCTGCTGCCAAAAGACTTCTTGCCACAACAATCGGTTCGATAAACCACGTAATCGACCCTATCATTCTGCCCCCAGTAGTAGGAATAGCAATTGATAAAAGCTCCTTTAGTGTATCTTTACCAGATGAAACATAGCTGAAAAACTGATTTCTAAGCTTAAATTTCTTTTTGAATTTAAACATCATCATTAAATAGAGCAAAGAGGCAATTTCCCCAATGACAGAAGCAATCATGGCACCTGCAGCAGCATATTCAATTCCATAGGGCAAAAAGGCTTTCGTCATTGCTGCGATCATCGAAATGCGTACAACTTGTTCAATAATATTTGAGATCGCATACGGCTTCATATTTTGTTTCCCTTGAAAGTATCCGCGCAAGACAGCTGAAACAGCCGTAATTGGAACGATAGGTGCAATTGCCAATAACGGCAGTAAAGTACGGGAGTCTGTAAATACATGAGTTGATAGATAGGGAGCAAGCATAAATAACAGAGGAGTGAAAATAAGCGATAGGCTTCCGGTCACACATAAGGAAACAACCAGTATTTTCTTTGTTTTTTGATGATCCCCTTTTGCCGATGCCTCTGCCACAAATTTTGAGATAGCAATGGGCATTCCAAGCTGTACGATTGCAATCACCAGATATAATGATGGCAATGCCATCATATATAGACCGACGCCCTCTTCTCCGATAAAGCGGGCAATCACAATTCGATTAATAAATCCTAAGATCTTCGTAATGAATCCTGCAATCAATAAGATGACAGTTCCCCTTATAAACTTGGACATTCAATTCCCCTCCTTCTCAAACAAGCCACAATCATATACAATTAATTTATATGCATGCAAATGGACTAACCATGACAAGCTTCACACAATAAAGTGTGAAATCCATGAAATTGAAGGTTGGAGGAAGATGAAATTGGATAAACAGCATCCGTATGAAAAATTTCGTTCAGAGATGTTACCCGCTTTAAAAAGTAAACAGGAAGAATTTCAGTTGTTAGGTTATCCGGAAGTTAAAAGAAACGATATTTGGATGTATTTGACGAAGAAAAAGTGGAAGAAACCTAATCCAGAAATACGATCACATGAGGTCTTTCAGGATATCATGAGTATTAAAGTGGCAGATTATATGAATTATGCCACGATAGAGGCATTGCGAGAAGGAGAGGCTATGAAGAAAAATATGGCTTCAGGCCTGGAAGAATTCAAGGATCTATTTTCTTAATTTTTCGGTAAGATTACATAGTGATTTACATACATTAATTACCAAATTGTACGGAATCAAATTGACACTTTGTATTCTATCTTTCATAATAAGAACGGTAAAATTAAATTTAAAAGATTGAAACAACTGGAATAAAACATAGAAACCGAAGTATTTCGGATAATCACGTTTTATTAAAGTAGCGTCCTTCCATGCTGCTTCAATCGGGAAATTTTGATTAGGGGGCTATTTACATAATGGTTAAAAGAAGTAGAATCCTGGCTTTCTTCCTTATTGTAATCGTATTAGGAGTTACTTTTGTTGGAACAACTTCTAATATTATGCAAAATATCAAGCTGGGTCTTGATTTACAGGGCGGGTTTGAAGTTCTTTATAAAGTGGAGCCGGCAAAAGATGGACAAAAGATTGATGAAAAAGCAATGGCGGCTACTGCCAGCGCATTGGACCGAAGAATCAATGTTCTCGGAGTCAGTGAGCCAAGCATTCAAGTTGAAAGCGGAAATAGAATTCGTGTACAGCTTGCAGGTGTAGATGATCAAGAGAAGGCAAGGGAACTTCTTTCCACGCAAGCTAATTTAACTTTTCGTGATGTAAACGATAAAGTGAGAATGGATGGCGGGGACTTAAAAGAAGGTGGAGCGAGCCAATCCTTTGATAGTCAAACCAATCAACCGATTGTACAGGTCCAATTAAAAGATGCGAAAAAATTTGGACAAGTAACAAGTGAAATATTAGCCATGGCGCCAGAGAATCAATTGGCTATTTGGCTGGATTTTGAAGAGGGAAAAGATTCATATAAAGAAGAGATAACAAAAGAAGATCCTAAATTTATTTCAGCACCAAACGTGAATCAAGTGATCAATTCAGATACAGCCGTTATTTCAGGTGACTTCACTGTAGAAGAGGCTAAAGACCTCGCAGAAATTTTAAATGCAGGTGCCCTTCCAGTTAAATTAAATGAGATTTATTCAACATCTGTCGGTGCTAAATTTGGGGAAGAAGCATTAAATAATACTCTTTTAGCCGGAATTGTTGGGATCTTGGCAATCTTTATCTTTATGGTTGCTTATTACCGCTTCCCAGGCGTGATTGCGGTTGTATCATTGTCTGCCTATATTTATTTAGTCATTCTCGTATTTGATTGGATGAATGCAGTCCTTACACTGCCAGGTATTGCTGCTCTCATACTAGGGGTAGGGATGGCAGTAGATGCGAATATTATTACAAATGAACGGATTCGGGACGAAATTCGCAAGGGTCGTTCCATCAAAGCAGCCTATAAAGAGGGGAATAAACACTCTTTAGCCACAATCATGGATGCTAATATTACAACCTTGCTTGCAGCGGCAGTTCTATTCTTTTTCGGAATAAGTTCAGTCAAAGGCTTTGCAACCAGTTTGATTGTCAGTATATTAGTCAGCTTTATAACAGCTGTGTACGGTACAAGATTGATTATGTCCTTATGGGTGAACAGTAACTTCCTTAACAATCGCCCAGGCTGGTTCGGAGTTAAGAAACACGATATTCATGATTTAAATGAATTTAAAAAGGATAAATATTTACCTACCAAATTTGATAAATGGGATTTCATTAAGCCTGCTAAGAAATTCTTTATCTTTTCCATTCTGTTAACCATTATTGGAATTGGATCCTTATTTATAAATGGATTAAATACAGGTATCGATTTTTCCAGCGGATCCAGAATTCAAATCAATGCTGATAAAGAACTATCAGTAGAGGAAATCCAAAAAGATCTTACTGAGAACAAAATTGATTCGCAAGATATTGTTATGGCAGGTGAGGGTAATAAGTCGGCTGTCGTGCGGACGAAAGATGTCTTTACAAAAGATGAAATTGCAGAATTAAGCAATTACTTTGATTCCAAGTACGGGCATAATCCAAATATCAGTACGGTATCCCCTACAATTGGTAAGGAGTTAGCCAAAAATGCGATGATTGCCGTAGCAATCGCTTCAGTTGGTATTGTCATTTATGCGACGCTCCGCTTTGAATGGAGGATGGCTCTTCCTTCTATATTGGCACTCTTGCATGATGCGTTTATGATTATAACGATATTTAGTATTTTTAGAATCGAAGTGGACTTAACCTTTATAGCCGCTATTTTAACGATCATTGGGTATTCAATTAATGACACAATCGTTACGTTTGACCGGATTCGTGAGAATATGCAAATGAAAAAACGCATCAAGACTCAGGAAGAAATTAATGAGATTATCAATATCAGTGTTCGCCAAACAATGGTAAGGTCTATCAATACAGTTCTAACCGTGTTAGTTACTGTGTTGGCGATGATGTTCCTTGGAAGCGAATCAATCTTTAATTTTAACCTTGCTCTATTAATCGGTTTGGTAACAGGTATGTATTCTTCTATTCTGCTTGCAGCACCTATTTATGGAATCTTAAAAGGCAAAGAGTTGAAGAAGAAAGGGATTATCAAAACATACAAAGAAAAACGTATTAATACCGATGAACCGCAAGTATAATGATATTTAACAAAGTCCTATTCCATACTTTTGGAATAGGGCTTTGTTTTTTATAAGGATTGCCAAACAAAACACATCCGTCATTAGATAAAGCTTTTGCTTTTCTCTTCTGTATATAAGAAATGATTAGGTGATTAATAGACTTGAAAAGATTTATTCTAATTTGTTTTTTCCCTTGGAGATAAGGGAATTAAAACTATATACGTTTATTCTTAATCTAAATTGTCATAATCCAAATAAAATCTTCATAAAAAAGGAGTACGAGATCATGAAAAAACTTCAATGGTATGTGATACTTGGGATTGTTTTTTCCATTATTGTGGCTGTTTTTGCCGTTGTCAATGTGGACAAAGTAGATGTTAATTATGTTATTGGAACGGCACATTGGCCTTTGATCCTGGTCATTTTAGGGTCTGTTGCCATGGGTGGAATTATTGTGGGTTCTGTAATGGCTGTTCGGATTGTTACTTTAACTAAACAGATGAAAGAATTAAAAAAAGAACATAAAAGTTTGAATGAGGAGACACCAGAAGATGATTCTTATATTCAGCCAAAATAATATTTATTTAGAATCACTCATTGAACCTTTGTTTGAAATTTTTTATAATAGATAGGTCAGGGGTGACAATATGTTACAATCAAAAACTCGTTGGCTTGTAAAGAAAGCCGATGAAACAACTATAAATTTATTTATGCATGAACTAAAACAGCCGCGTATTGTGGCTACTTTATTGGTCAACAGAGGTATAAAGACCGTTGAAGAGGCACGGTCTTTTTTGTATGCAGCCCAGCAAGATTTCTACGATCCTTTTTTACTCTCTGGGATGGAAGAGGCTGTAAAGAGGATTGTTAAAGCTGTAAAAAATGATGAAAAAATCACTATATTTGGAGACTATGATGCAGACGGTGTCAGCAGTACAACGATTTTAATGCTTGCTCTTAAACTAATGGGAGCTGAGCAGGTGTCATGGTATATTCCGAATCGATTTACAGAGGGTTATGGACCAAATGACCAGGCCTTTCGAACCATTAAAGAACAGGGTACGACTTTGCTTATAACGGTAGACTGCGGTATCTCAGGTATTAGTGAAGCCCAGTTAGCGAAAGAATTAGGAATGGATTATATTGTAACGGATCACCACGAACCGGGTCCGGTTTTACCGGAAGCACTAGCAATCCTTCATCCGAAGAAACCCGGTGAAACGTATCCATTTTCTGAGTTGGCCGGTGCCGGTGTGGCGATGAAGCTGGCCCATGCTTTATTAGGTGAATTGCCGGATGAATTGATTGGAATCGCTGCAATTGGAACGGTGGCAGACTTGGTTCCTCTTCACGATGAAAATAGATTGATCGCCATTAAAGGAATCCAGGCGTTAAAAAAATCAACAAGACCAGGTATTATTGCACTTTGTCAAAAAGCAGGCATTCAGCGAGAAGCTTTTAATGAGGATTCCATCGGATTTGGATTAGCGCCAAGAATAAATGCTGTAGGAAGATTGGAGTCAGCGGATCCAGCTGTACACCTTTTACTTACAGAAAATCAGGCAGAAGCAGATTTAATTGCAGATGAAATAGACTTGCTGAATAAAGAGAGGCAATCGATTGTTAAAGAAATGACAATGGAAGCCATCGAGATCGTTGAAAAGCATTATCCACCTGAAAATAATCCGGTGCTCGTTATTGCTCATGAAGGCTGGAATACTGGAGTTGTAGGGATTGTAGCTAGTAAGCTTGTAGAAAAATATTATCGACCGACGATTGTCTTAAGTATCGATCGTGAAAAGGGAACGGCAAAAGGTTCTGCACGAAGCATTAGAGGTTTTGACCTTTTTCAGAACTTATCTTTAAATAGAGAATTGCTTCCTCATTTTGGCGGGCATCCAATGGCAGCTGGTATGACTTTAAAAATAGAAGATGTTGATGTATTAAGGAAACGCTTGATCGACCAGGCCAATCAGACTCTAACGGAAGATGATTTCCAGCCTGTAACAGAGATTGATGGCTTAATTTCACTCGAAGAAATATCATTAACTCTCATTCAACAAATGACCCAGCTTGCTCCATATGGAATGCAAAATCCAAAACCAAAGATCTTAATTGAGGATGCGCTGGTGACATCTTCCCGAAAAATTGGGGCGGATAAGACGCACCTTAAACTTCAGATTGAGCAAAACGGAATTGACCTGGACAGCATTGGGTTTGGACTGGGAGAAATTATGGAGCATTTATCTCCGCAAGCCAGCGTCTCTGTGATCGGTGAACTAGCTATAAATGAGTGGAATAATGTGAAAAAGCCACAATTATTTTTACAGGATATAGCCGTGAAGAATTGGCAATTATTTGATTGCAGAAGTGGAAATGGAAAAATTCAATTGCAGGCAGTACCGGAGCAACGCAAAATCATTCTCTTCCAGGAAGAGAGTAAACAGTGGTTACCGGAATATACTAAAGAGAATGATCGAATTGTCTATATACCATCTTTGGAAGCCGCTAAACAAGAATCATTAGACGGCTATCAGGTGATATTAGCAGATTTGCCACCACAAAAAGATTTATTAGAAGCACTTTTTATTGGAGAAATGCCAAATAGAGTGTATATTTACTTTCGGACCACTCAAAATGATTATTTTTCTGCATTTCCAACAAGAGACCAATTTAAATGGTATTATGCCTTACTGGCCAAAAAAGGACCTATTCAATTTGAGGATTTGCGTTCCATGCTGATTATTCACAAGGGCTGGTCTAAAGAAAATATTGATTTTATGACAAAGGTGTTTTTTGAACTAGAGTTTGTTACAATAAGAAACGGACTCATCGATTTGGTAAGAAGTAGTATGAAACGGGATCTGCAGGAATCCAAAACCTATCAGGAAAGACAAGCAAGAATGGCTTTGGAACAAGAACTTTTATATGCGCCATTCAATCAGCTTTTTCAATACTTCAGCAACCTGATTCGTTCCCGTAAGGAAAACAAGGAGGAAACTGAGCAATGGATTTAAAACAATATATACAGATTGTAGAGGATTGGCCGAAGCCGGGGATTAAATTTAAAGATATTACTCCGCTTATGGATAATGGGAAAGCATATAAATATGCTACCGATCAAATTGTAAAGTTTGCTAAGGAAAAAGAAATTGATATTATTGTAGGGCCGGAAGCACGCGGATTCATTATTGGCTGCCCGGTTGCTTATGCTATGGAAGTCGGTTTTGCGCCAGTGCGTAAAGAAGGTAAGCTTCCAAGAGAAACGATTAAGGTTGAATATGGTTTAGAATACGGTAAAGATGTGTTAGCTATCCATAAAGATGCAATTAAACCAGGTCAGAGAGTTTTGATTACAGATGATCTATTGGCGACAGGCGGTACAATGGAAGCCACTATTAAGTTAGTTGAAGGTCTTGGCGGAATTGTGGCTGGATTAGCATTTTTAGTTGAGTTAACATACCTTGAAGGCAGAGAAAAACTTGCCGGTTATGATATCCTCACATTAATGGAATATTAAGCATATAGTAATGGCGTTCTATTTATTAGAACGCTTTTTATATTATTTACGTGCGAATAATAGCGAAACATCAGATTAAATCTTGTTCGTTACTTTACAAGAAAACTTTTTTTGACGATAATAGAACCAATCCTCTTTTTTTGACGATTAACCTATTTGGTTTAACATAGATAATAATTTAACATAGATAATAAATTATAAGCGGAAACGTGGAAATACGGAGTAAAAGGTGATTTCATGGCAAATGAGCAAATTTATACGGCTGAGCAGGTCTTTGATAATGCAAGAAAGTATATGAATGAAAAAGATGTGGCTTTTTTAGAAAAAGCGTATGAATTCGCAAAAGAAGCTCACAAGGAGCAATATCGTAAATCAGGTGAGCCTTATATTATTCATCCAATACAAGTTGCTGCGATCCTGGTTGGTTTAGAGATGGATACATTTACGGTTGCGAGCGGATTTTTGCATGACGTAGTAGAAGATACATCTGTAACACTGGAAGACATTGAGGAAACATTTAACGACGAAGTAGCCCTTTTGGTTGATGGTGTAACGAAACTTGGGAAAATTAAATATAAGTCGAAGGAAGAGCAACAAGCTGAGAATCATCGGAAAATGTTTATAGCAATGGCTAAGGATATCCGTGTGATAATGATTAAATTGGCGGACCGGCTGCATAATATGCGGACCTTGAAGCATTTGCCTGTTGAAAAGCAGCGCCGAATTGCCAATGAAACGCTTGAAATATTTGCTCCACTTGCGCATAGACTCGGTATTTCAACGATTAAATGGGAACTCGAAGATACAGCTCTCCGTTATTTAAACCCTCAGCAATACTATCGTATTGTGAATTTGATGAAAAAGAAGAGGGCGGAGCGGGAAGAATATCTATCCGATGTCATTATCCGAATGAAAGAAAAGCTAACTGAAGTTTCTATTCAGGCCGATATTTTTGGACGACCGAAGCATATTTATAGTATCTACCGAAAAATGGCTATTCAAAATAAGCAGTTTGAAGAGATTTATGATTTGATGGCCGTTCGTATTATTGTAAATAGTATTAAAGATTGCTATGCAGTTCTTGGGATCATTCATACATGCTGGAAGCCAATGCCTGGTCGTTTTAAAGATTATATAGCCATGCCGAAAGCAAATATGTACCAATCCCTTCACACGACAATTATCGGTCCAAAGGGTGAACCTTTAGAGGTGCAGATTCGGACGACAGATATGCACAGAACAGCTGAATTTGGGATTGCAGCACACTGGGCATATAAAGAAGGCAAAGATTTAACCTCTACAGAACGTATGGATAAGAAGCTGGATTGGTTTAGAGAGATTGTCGAATTCCAGGATGCCTCCACCGATGCAAAAGAATTCATGGAATCTCTTAAATTGGATTTATTTGCGGATATGGTTTTCGTTTTCTCACCAAAAGGCGATGTGTATGAGCTTCCTAAAGGATCTGTACCGATTGATTTTGCTTACCGTGTTCACTCAGAAATCGGGAATAAAACGATAGGCGCCAAGGTAAATGGGAAAATGATTACATTGGACTATGTACTGAAAACTGGGGATATTATTGAAATACTCACATCTAAACATTCCTATGGTCCAAGTCAGGATTGGCTGAAGCTGGCTAAAACTTCACAGGCACGAAATAAAATCAGACAATTCTTTAAAAAGCAACGCAGGGAAGAAAATATTGAAAAAGGCAAAGAATTGGTTGATAAAGAAGTTAAGGCAATGGATTTTGATGTGAAAGAAGTTTGTACAACTGAGAACTTGCGTAAAGTCGCAGAAAAATTCAATTTTGCGAATGAAGATGACATGTATGCAGCTGTAGGCTATAACGGTATCACAGCAGCTCAAATTGCGACGAGGTTAACGGATAAGCTTCGTAAAAAGAGAGAGAAGGATCAGGAAGTAAGTTTGGTTGATGCCGTATCAGAATTGCGAATGATCCCGAAAACGAAGAAGAAAGATTCCGGAGTACGTGTAAAAGGCATTGACAATATGCTAATTAGATTATCACGCTGTTGTAATCCGGTTCCGGGTGATGAAATTGTTGGATACATCACTAAAGGACGCGGTGTTTCAGTCCATCGAGCAGACTGTGTTAATGTTTTGGATGAAGAAAGCCAAGAACGTATCATCCCGGTTGAATGGGAAAGCAGTCAGAGCGTTCGCAAAGAATATAATGTGGACATCGAAATAAATGGATTTGACCGCAACGGTTTGCTAAATGAAGTACTTCAGGCAGTAAATGAAACAAAAACAAATATTACGGCCGTTTCAGGACGCACAGACCGAAATAAAAGTGCAACCATTACCATGTCTATAGCCATTTTTAATGTTAGCCATTTACAAAGGGTTGTAGATCGTATTAAACAGATTTCTGACATTTATTCTGTAAGACGAATTATGAGTTAGGGGCCAAGGAAATGAAAGTGGTATTACAAAGATCAAAGGCTGCATCAGTGAGTGTCGACGGTGAAACAGTTGGTGAAATCACTTCAGGATTGGTGTTATTAGTTGGAGTCACGCATGAAGATACGGAAGAAGACTGCCGCTACCTTGCTGATAAAATTGTCCATCTTCGAATATTTGAAGATGACAATATGAAGATGAACCATTCACTGCTTGATGTGGGCGGCGAAATTTTATCGGTTTCACAATTTACGTTGTATGGTGATTGCCGCAAAGGAAGACGTCCAAACTTTATGGCAGCTGCCAAACCGGATGAAGCCGCAAGATTATATGAAGTATTTAATGCGATGTTAAGAGAAGAAGGGATAAAAGTTGAGACGGGTAAATTCGGGGCAATGATGGATGTAGAGCTTATCAACGATGGACCTGTAACACTTATCCTAGAAAGTAAAAATTAAAACAAAAAGAGCTCGACTCTAAAGCACTCCATTTCTTAGATATAAATCTAATGAATGGAGTGCTTTTCTTTTGCATGTAACCTAATTAGTAAAGTAAGCAGCAAGCCCGTTTACAAGACCGTCTGTGATGGTCTCCTGATAATGTTCCGTTTGCATAAAAGCTTCCTCTGCAGGATTATTGATATACCCTAATTCCAGTAAAATAGCCGGCTGCCGGTTTTCGCGTAACACAAAAAGGCTACTCTGCTTAATGCCCTGATTGTTTAAGGCGATATTATTTTGAAGTAAATGCTTTTGGATGGTTGCGGCCAGTTTCTTTTGATAGGAATAGTAATAATACGTTTTTATACCACTTTTATTGCCGTTATGATTGCTATCATAATGAAAACTGATAAAGGCATCGGCTGAATTCATATAGGAAAGATTAGCTCTGGCGTTTAATGTGACATATCGATCGCTTGAGCGTGTCATGATGACATTTGCTCCCGCTCTTTTCAATTTTTCATAGGCAAGGTTTACGGAATAAAGCGTTAGATTCTTTTCCAATGTACCGGCTGGTCCGGATGCTCCACTATCAGTCCCTCCATGTCCAGCATCGAGTATGATGGTTTTCCCCTTTAATCCTTCTCTTTGAAGAATAATATCCTGTTCGCCCTCAGAACCTGCGTACCAACTTGGAATCCATCCAGCTTTTTTAGAAGGAAGCTTAATCTTATACATGTTATCTTTTTGGTCGAGTACAGTATAGACCTGATCCTTCTGTACCTTTCCAATGGTTGGACTAGAGGATGTTTCAGATTTCCGAACCATTAATTCCGAAGCTGTAATCCTAACTTTCTTTGATGATTCTTGTGAGAGATGCTGCTCTATGTATTGGCTGTTAACCCAACCCTGATTGTCCTCATAGGTGAAAGAGATCCAACCATTTCGTACCTCTGAAATCCGAATGACTGTGCCAATGGGAAGATTACCAAGTACCTTAAACTCAGTACCGGGGCCAGTCCGAATCCGCAGACCATCTGCCGTAACAATGCCTGAATCGGACGAGAGGTCTGCTTTCTCATAGCCTGTCACAAGCCGCTCAAAAACCCATCCTGATTTTAAGCCACTTTGTTTAATTTTGATCCAATCTCCCTTTGTATCAACAACATTGTACTCGCTGCCTGAATAAATCTCATCGATAATTGGATCGGTTATTGTAGGTCCAGTCCGAACATAAGCGGATTGCCCATTAACCACAGCTTTTTCCATTGTTGCTTGTGCAATCATCGTACTATTTTTCAACGGTGTAAATAGGAGTGCGATACCTAAAAAAATGAATATGGTTTTTTTCAATATGAATCATTCCTTTTCTTAATAATCAAATCATGGTCATTTAAAAAAGAAAAATATTTTTTTTATGAAAGATACATTAGACAGTCGGGAATACTGAGTAAGACCATTTGTAGTTAAACCAATAAGGGGTGTATTGTTATGAGATACAGTGAAAAAGGATCCATCACACAAAATGCAAGTAATCAAATATTTGGTGTAGATTTTCATGATTTTTTAATTAAGGAACAGAATAATTCCATGATGGAGCTTGCTTCAGAATTTGGCTTGTCCATCAGAGATGTAAAACAATTAAAAAAGAAACTTGAGCGTTCTTAAGGGTTGACAATAAGGAAGTTACTTCGTAATATTAATTAAATGAAAATACATATATTACAGACCAATGATGGTGAAGAGTAATTTAGATTACACATGATCAGAGAAGAAGTGTCTTAGGCTGAAAACACTTCTACATGTGCCTTTATGAACGAACACACCGTAGGTTTCGCCCTGAAAAAACGTAAGTTCTAGTAGGGGATGAACGTTAAACAGGCGTTAACTGTAAAAGTGGGAGCTTTTTTTATGCTCCAACTAGGGTGGCACCGCGGGCAACAACTCCCGTCCCTTGCATATGCATGGGACTGGGAGTTGTTTTTATTTTACCTAAAATTACCAAGCCATGCCAATTGGAATTTGTTATAGATTGCAGTTTAAGGAGGAAGTTTGATATGGCCGTCCAAATACCAAGGGGTACCCAGGATATCCTTCCTGGTCAATCAGAAAAATGGCAGTATATTGAAGAAGTAGCTAAAGAAATTTGTTCCGTGTATCAGTATCAAGAAATACGCACGCCGATTTTCGAAAGTACAGAGTTATTCGAAAAAGGTGTAGGAGATACGACGGATATTGTGCAAAAAGAAATGTATACATTTACGGATAAGGGAAACCGTAGCTTAACGTTGCGCCCGGAAGGTACGGCAGCTGTTGTTCGTTCCTTTGTCGGAAATAAAATGTATGGGAATGCGATTCAGCCTGTTAAATTATTTTATATTGGACCAATGTTCCGATACGAGCGTCCACAGGCAGGGCGCTTCAGACAATTTGTACAGTTTGGTGTAGAAGCTCTGGGTAGTTCTGATCCAGCGATTGATGCAGAAGTTATTTCATTAGCGATGAATATCTATAAAAAGCTAGGGTTAAAAAATCTAAAGCTTGTCATAAACAGTCTTGGAGATAAAGAAAGCCGTACGAAACACAGAGAAGCCTTAATTGCACACTTTAAGCCTCGTATTGAGGAATTTTGCCCGAACTGTAAGAATAGATTGGAACGAAATCCTTTGCGAATACTGGATTGTAAAGAGGACCGCAATCACGAATTAATGGCAAACGCACCTTCCATTATTGATTATTTGAATGATGAGTCTACTCAATATTTTAACAAGGTGAAAGCATACTTAGATGCAATCGGAATTTCATATGTCGTGGATCCGGGCTTGGTTCGGGGGCTTGATTATTATAATCATACAGCTTTTGAAATTATGCTGGACTCTGAAGGATTTGGAGCGATAACAACCCTTTGTGGAGGCGGTCGTTATAACGGGCTTGTACAGGAAGTAGGAGGACCGGAAACTCCAGGTATTGGATTTGCCTTAAGTATTGAAAGATTGTTATCCGCTCTTGAAGTTGAAAAGATAGAGCTGCCAGTAGAAAAAAGTGTGGATTGTTTTATTGTATCGCTTGGCGATGAAGCAAAGGATTACTCTGTGAAACTCGTAGATGAGTTGCGAAGCAATGGAATTTCAGCTGAAAAAGATTATTCCGACCGAAAAGCAAAAGGCCAATTTAAGGCGGCTGATCGCGTAAATGCCAAATTTGTGGCTGTCCTTGGAGAAGATGAGCTGAAAGAAAATAAAATATCTTTAAAAAATATGCAAACCGGTGAGCAACAGCAAGTGGGTCTCGCTGAGTTAGTAGCAGAATTAAATACTAAACTGGGAAAATAAGAGGAGGAATTACAGTGTACGGAAGAACATATTTTTGCGGAGAAGTACCGGTAACAGCAATCGGGGAAGAAATCACTGTCAAAGGATGGGTCCAAAAAAGACGTGACCTTGGCGGGTTGATTTTTATCGATTTAAGAGACCGTACAGGGATTGTCCAAGTTGTATTTAACCCAGATTTATCACCTGAAGCCTTAAGTCTAGCTGAAAAAATTAGAAGTGAGTATGTACTGAGCGTACGAGGAAAAGTTGTGGCGCGTGAAGAGGGTACGATAAATAGTAACCTTAAAACGGGCAGCATTGAATTGCAGGCGGAAGAGGTAACGATTATTAACGAATCCAAAACCCCTCCATTCGCGATTACGGATAACGAAGAAGTATCTGAGGATCTTCGTTTATCTTATCGTTATTTGGATCTTCGTCGTCCGGTCATGTTTGAGACATTTAAAATGAGACATAAAGCTACCAAAGCTATGCGAGACTTTTTGGACGAAGAAGGTTTCCTAGATATTGAGACACCAATCTTAACAAAGAGCACACCGGAAGGCGCACGTGATTACTTGGTGCCAAGCCGTGTACATGAAGGTGAATTCTATGCATTGCCACAATCTCCACAAATCTTCAAGCAATTGTTGATGGTTTCTGGAATCGAACGCTATTATCAAGTGGCGCGCTGTTTCCGTGATGAAGACTTGCGTGCAGACCGTCAGCCAGAATTTACACAAATCGATATTGAAACAAGCTTTATGAGTCAGGAAGATATCCAGGACCTTACGGAACGCATGATGGCAAAAGTGATGAAAGATGTAAAGGGTATGAATCTTACTTTGCCATTGCCAAGGATGACATATGACGAAGCAATGAGCCGTTATGGATCTGATAAACCAGATACTCGTTTTGCAATGGAATTAATTGATGTGAGTAATGTCGTTAAAGATTCTGGCTTTAAAGTGTTCGCAGGTGCTGTGGAATCTGGTGGGCAGGTTAAAGCACTGAACGTAAAAGGTGCTGCTTCCAATTACTCCAGAAAAGACATTGATGCTTTGGGTGAATTTGCTGCCCGTTATGGAGCAAAAGGTCTTGCTTGGATGAAGATGGAAGAAGAAGGTCTTAAGGGACCTATTGCGAAATTCTTCCAAGATGAAGATGGTAAAGGTTTAATCGAGGTTACTGGTGCTGAAGCAGGAGATTTGCTGCTATTTGTTGCTGATAAAAAATCTGTTGTAGCTGACGCTCTAGGTAATTTACGAAATAAATTAGGTAAAGACTTAAACTTAATTGATGAAAGTAAATTTAATTTCCTATGGGTAACAGACTGGCCGTTGCTTGAATATAAAGAAGAAGATGGCAGATATTATGCAGCACACCATCCGTTTACGATGCCTGTTAGAGAAGATATTCCATTGCTTGATGAAAATCCTGGTGAAGTAAAAGCGATTGCCTATGACCTTGTGTTAAATGGGTATGAATTGGGTGGCGGAAGCTTACGTATCTTTGAACGGGATATCCAGGAAAAAATGTTTAAAGTGCTTGGTTTCACGCCTGAAGAAGCAAATGAGCAATTTGGATTCTTAATGGAAGCATTTGAATACGGGACTCCTCCGCATGGTGGAATTGCATTAGGATTGGATCGTATGGTTATGTTGCTCGCAGGTCGTACCAACTTACGTGATACCATCGCGTTTCCTAAGACTGCAAGTGCCAGCTGCCTGTTGACTAATGCGCCTAGTGAAGTATCAGACAGCCAGCTTAAAGAACTTAGTCTAAAGGTCTCAAAAACGAAAACAAACTTGTAAAAATAATCTGAATTTGATAAAATAAAATCAATCAAATAGACGTCCTGAAGTGTACGTTATGCATCCTTTTTGTTTTGACCGAACATTTCTATTAACGGGAGTCCGGGTTTACCACTTGCGCAAATGCCTTTTTCGTGGAGGACTTGCAATATAGAGGAACAGGACACCCACCTGCCGAGGGCGGGCCAAAGCACCAGGCATCAAACGGCACAATTTGGGACGTCTATACATACAAACGAATGGTTGAACCCATTGCATCTGCTGCAATGGGTTTTTTATTTAAAAAATATTTGTCCCTGTATACTGTTGAATAATAAATCCATTCATTCCTAGTAGGAAAGTATGGTATTATAAATCGATAAGTTGAAACGTTTGTATGGAAAAGTACGAATAGTGAGCAGTGCATTGATTAGTCAGCAGAACTGTATTTTACGACAGTAAAACGGGTCGTATAAAATACAAGGTAAAAGATTCGCTTGGAAAAAGCTCAAAATGTTTAGGGAAGAAATTATAGGAAATTAAAACAAATAAATATGAAAATGAAATTGGAGTGGAGCTATTCATGTTGCATCAATTCTCACGTAATGAATTGGCGATCGGAAAAGATGGCCTGGAAATATTAAAAAACACAACTGTAGCAATTCTCGGTGTTGGCGGTGTAGGTTCCTTTGCCGCTGAAGCCTTGGCACGTTCCGGTGTAGGTACCTTAATATTAGTAGATAAAGATGATATTGATATCACAAACGTTAACAGGCAAATTCATGCATTATTATCCACTGTTGGCGAACAAAAAGTAGATGCGATGAAAAAACGTATTCTAGATATCAATCCGGATTGTGAAGTGATTGCATTAAAGATGTTTTATACAGAGGAAACATATGAGGATTTCTTTACGTATAAACCTGATTATGTGGTTGACGCTTCTGATACTATTATTTATAAAATCCACTTGATGAAAGAATGTTTAAAAAGGAATATACCCATTATCTCTAGTATGGGCGCTGCCAATAAAATGGATCCAACTCGCTTTAAAATTGCGGATATATCCAAAACACATACAGATCCATTAGCGAAAGTCATTCGTACGAGGTTAAAGAAAGAAGGAATCAAAAAAGGGATTCCAGTTGTCTTTTCTGACGAAAGCCCAATCGTACCATTTGATGAAGTAACAAAAGTGGTCGGTAATCAGGATGCTGATATACGTAAAGCTAAATTTCCTCCTTCATCCAATGCATTTGTTCCATCTACAGCAGGGTTGATTGCAGCAAGCTGGGTCGTAAGAGAAGCGCTGAAAGAAGTAAAAATTAAACGTGTAAATGATTAACGAAATAATAAGGTAGGATGGAAGTATGGCTAACTAAAGAGCGATATTTCCTCCGCATAAAAAAGATTGGCCTCCATGTTGTTGTGACCCCCAAAAAGAGATTCAAACTCTGGGGTGCAGTACAATGGAAGCCAATCTTTTTTACTGTTTATGTTTAAATTGTTCCAGTCTTTCATAAATGGCGGCTAATCGTTTCTCCTCGCCGGATTCAATCGGTTCATAATAGGTTGTTCCCTTTAAATTGTCCGGAAGATAGTCTTGTTTTACCCAGCCGCCGAATGTACCGATCGGGTAATCATGAGGATATTTATATCCAACATGCCCGAGCTCTTTGGAACCGGAATAATGGGTATCACGTAAATGTTTAGGAATCTCTCCAACTTTGCCATTTCGAATATCGGCAATTGCTTGATCCAGTGCCTTATAGGCGGAATTAGATTTTGATGACAGACACATTTCCACGACCGCATTTGAAAGCGGGATTCGAGCTTCAGGAAGCCCGAGTCGTTCACTCGCGGTTACAGCTGCCAATACATTATTTCCGACAGAAGAATTAGCGAGACCGATATCTTCATAGGCAATGACTAGGAGCCGACGATTGACTGCGACCAAGTCACCGATTTCAAGAAGATGAGCCAAATAATATAAAGCAGCATGAACATCGCTTCCCCTTATACTCTTTTGCAGGGCAGATAACAGATTATAAAAGTTTGATCCTTTTTTATCGCCATAAACCCCTATATTTCCACCTAAATCATCAATGATTTCATCCTCAATGATATAGGTATCCTCATCTCTCGTTGATGAGTACACAACAGATTCCAGCAGTGTCAGTGCTTTTCTGGCATCTCCATTTGAGTTAAGGGCCATTTTTTTTATTTGTTCATCAGTGATTCTAATATCCATTTTACCCAGTCCGTTTTTTTCATCAGCCAAAGCTCTTTGAAGCAATGTGATGGTTTCTTCTACAGATAACCGTTTAAGTTGCTTGATTTGACCGCAACGGCTCCGTATAGCCGGATTGACATCATGGAAGGGGTTTTCTGTTGTGGCTCCGATTAATATAATATCTCCTCGTTCAACATGGGGAAGAAGATAATCCTGCTGTGCCTTATTGAATCGGTGGATCTCATCGAGAAATAGAATAACCTGTCCGGTCAGACGCGTTTCATCCACAACTGCTTCAATGTCTTTTTTGCCAGCGGTGGTTGCATTTAATGCAATAAAGGGTATTTTGGTTGTTCCAGCTATCGCGTAAGCAATAGATGTTTTTCCAATTCCGGGTTCACCGTATAACAACATGGAAGGGACATGTCCGTTTTTAATCATTTTATATAAACTGGTTTGTTTGCCTATGCAATCTTTTTGACCAATGATTTCATCTAAGTTTTTGGGGCGCATACGATATGCGAGTGGTTCAGTGTTCACCTAAATTACCTCCACTTTGCTTCCAGATGATTTCATTATATCGATAAACCGATCGTATTCCTATATTTTCGTTTGTGTGAAAAAGTAGAGAATTTCACTCTTTCATGAGATTTCCTATAGTCGAGATTGGTTTTTTTTACTATGATTAAAGAGAAAAGAGAAAAAAATGAATAAGAATTGTGTTGAGCCATTGAATATGGGCAATGAATTAAGGTATGGTATACTTTTGTAGACTAAATGTAAGGCTGAGGTGCTAAGAAATGAAAATATCGACCAAAGGAAGATATGGACTTACCATAATGATTGAATTAGCTAAGAAACATGGAGAAGGTCCTACTTCCCTGAAATCAATAGCACAATCAAATGATTTGTCCGAACACTATTTGGAACAATTGGTTACCCCCTTGCGTAATGCAGGACTTGTAAAAAGTGTCAGGGGCGCCTATGGCGGCTATAAATTAACGAAAGATCCACATGAGATTACAGCAGGTGATGTGATTAGAGTCCTTGAAGGCCCGATTACACCGGTTGAAGGCATTGAGGATGAAGAACCCGTTAAACGGCAATTATGGATTAAAATCAGAGATGCTGTTAAGGATGTTTTGGATCATACAACTTTGGAAGATTTGGCATCCTATGAAGAGGATGATGAAGCTACTCAATCATATATGTTCTACATTTAATATAAAGAATTTTTGTTTGGCAAAGGAGGTATAGGCCATGGAACGGATTTATATGGATCATGCAGCGACAACGCCTATGCATCCAGAAGTTATTGATGTGATGACGGAGATTATGAAGAAAACATACGGAAATCCATCAAGCATTCACCAATTCGGCAGAGAATCGAGAAAGCTAATTGATGATGCAAGAAAAGTATTGGCTGAAAGTATTGGTGCGCAAATAGATGAAATCATCTTCACCAGCGGTGGTACTGAAGCGGATAACGCAGCAATAATGAGCAGTGTACAAGCCATGAAGGATAAAGGAAGGCATATTATCACTTCAGAGATTGAACATCATGCTGTCCTCCATACATGTCAGGCACTTGAGAAAGAGGGATACGAGGTTACGTATCTGCCTGTCAATGAAGAGGGGTTAATTACGGTTGAGTCCGTTCAATCAGCTTTACGTGAGGATACGATTTTAGTTACAATTATGTTCGGAAATAATGAGGTGGGTTCCATACAGCCGATTCAGGAAATAGGCCGGCTATTAGAAAATCATCAGGCATTATTTCATACTGATGCAGTACAGGCATATGGAATCATTCCTATTTCAGTTCGTGAACTAGCTGTCGATTTCTTAAGTGTCTCCGCACATAAAATTAATGGTCCGAAAGGTATTGGCTTCTTATATGCACGAAAAGGCGTACCATTTAAACCATTGCTTCTTGGTGGCGAACAGGAAAGAAAACGCCGGGCTGGAACAGAAAATGTGCCTGGTGCAGTTGGCTTTGCAAAGGCAGCTGAGTTGATATCTCACACACGGGATACGAAAGCAAAGCAATACCAAAACTTTAAAAAAATCATGATACAGGTATTTGATGAATCAGGCATTGCCTATTCCATTAATGGTAAGCTGGACGATTCCTTGCCGCATGTTTTGAATATTAGTTTTCCAGGATCGAATGTCGAGGCATTTTTAGTCAATATGGATTTGGCGGGTGTAGCTGTTTCGAGTGGGTCTGCTTGTACAGCTGGTTCGATTGAACCATCACATGTGCTCGTCTCTATGTTTGGCAAAGATTCCGAGCGTACGAAAAATTCAATACGTTTCAGTTTTGGCCAGGGAAATACGGAACAAGAAGTAGAAAAAGCAGCGAAGATTGCTGTAGGTGTTATTAATCGATTAGTGAAGTAGAAAGGTTCGAGGTGAAGTATATAATGAAATCCCCAGCGGAAACTAGAGTCGTTGTCGGAATGTCCGGTGGAGTGGATTCTTCTGTTGCAGCCTATCTGTTAAAAGAGCAGGGCTATGACGTTGTAGGAATTTTTATGAAAAACTGGGATGATACTGATGAAAACGGCGTTTGTACAGCTACGGAAGACTATGAAGATGTCATCCGTGTTTGTAACCACATCGGAATCCCCTACTATGCGGTCAATTTCGAAAAACAATATTGGGATAAAGTGTTTACCTATTTCCTTGAAGAATATAAGGCGGGTCGCACACCAAATCCTGATGTTATGTGTAATAAAGAAATTAAATTTAAAGCCTTCCTTGAGCATGCGATGAATTTGGGGGCAGATTATCTGGCGACAGGACATTATGCCCGTGTAGCTTATTTGGATGGAGAATATAAAATGTTGAGAGGATTGGATGAAAATAAGGATCAGACTTATTTTCTTAACCAATTAACTCAGGAACAATTAAGCAAAGTCATGTTCCCGATTGGTGAATATGATAAGCCGAAAATCAGAGAAATCGCTCTGGAAGCTGGTCTTCCAACGGCTACTAAGAAAGATTCCACAGGAATCTGTTTTATTGGTGAGCGTAACTTTAAGGAATTCCTTGGTCAATATTTGCCTGCCAAGCCTGGCGAGATGAGAACGATGAGCGGGGAACTTAAAGGTAAGCATGATGGACTTATGTATTACACATTGGGACAGCGCCATGGACTTGGAATTGGCGGAAGCGGCGAACCGTGGTTTGCGGTTGGGAAGGATTTAGAAAAAAATATTCTCCTAGTCGAGCAAGGCTTTCACCATGACAGCCTCTATTCCGATTCCATTATCGCAGATAAAATGAACTGGATCTCTGAAAGAAAACCAGGTGATATATTTGAATGTACGGCTAAATTCAGATATCGTCAGGCAGATAATAAAGTAACCGTGAAAGTACTGGATAACAATCAAGCAGAAGTTATTTTTGCTGAACCTATTAGAGCGGTGACTCCGGGGCAAGCCGCAGTCTTTTATGACGGTGAAGTTTGTCTGGGTGGAGGTACCATCGATAAAGTTTATAAAAAAGGTTTAAAGCTTGATTATGTTGGGTAAATAAAATAGCTAATTGAATGTGGATAGTCTGTTTCGTAAAGAAACAGGCTATTTACGTTCTCTAAAATATACATATGCAGGTGATGAAAGATGGATGTGAAGAAGTACGATTATTCACTTTCCAAAAAAGAAGTTCTCCAAGTATTCGATACGGATGTAGAAAGGGGGATAACAGAAAAAGAGGCAGAAGCAAGATTAAAAGAATATGGAAAAAATGAATTCGGGGTAGAGCAAAAAAATTCATTATTGAAAATGATTGCACTGCAATTACATAATACACTTAATTACATATTGATGGTTGCCGCTTTATTCTCATTTGTAGTGGGTGAAGTGAGTGACGGTTTAATTATTACATTTGTGATTATAATCAACACTATTATTGGTGTAGTCCAAGAGAGAAAAGCAGAAAATGCATTAGACGAACTAAAAAAGTTGGCAGCACCGAAAGCATTGGTAAAAAGAGAAGGGAATGTCAGAGAGATAGATGCATCCTTGCTCGTACCCGGTGACTGTGTCTTACTGGAAGCCGGGAGAACAGTACCGGCTGATATTCGAATCATTCAATCCCATTCCTTGAAAATTGAAGAATCTGCTTTAACAGGTGAGAGTCTTCCGGTAGATAAGGATGAGAATTGGAATCTGGAAAACCCTGATCAGCCACTTGGCGATTTTCGTAATATGGCCTTCATGTCTACTCAGGTTACAAATGGCCGAGGCGTTGGTATTGTGGCTGCCACCGGATTGAACACAGAGGTGGGGAGAATAGCTGAAATGCTTCACAGCACTGAATCCAGCAAAACTCCTTTACAGAAAAATTTAGATCAGCTCGGGACAAAATTAAGCTATTGTGCCATTGCCGTCTGTGTCGTTATGTTCATTGTAGGGTTAATGCAGGGACGAAATCCTGGAGAAATGTTCATGATTTCCACAAGCCTGGCTGTTTCAGCGATACCTGAGAGTTTATCGACTATGGTAATCATTGTTTTAACGCTTGGGGTAAGGCGTCTCATTAAGCAAAGGGCAATTATACGAAGAATTCCGGCAGTTGAAACTTTGGGTTCGGTCAGCATGATCTGTTCAGATAAAACAGGAACACTGACTTTGAACAAAATGAGTGTCGTTGAGCGTTATGTTAATTTAAAAGTTTTAGAGGAAGATGTACCCTATTCTGCGGATGACCAGAGGGTGATTAATCAATTGGCATTATGCTCGGATGCCACTTATGAACCGGAAGAAACCGGTGACCCGACAGAAGTGGCTTTTGTTAAAGCTGCACATGTGAATGGTTACACAAAGTCTAGTTTAGACAAAGAATTTCCGCGTGTGGCTGAAATTCCGTTTGATTCAACGAGAAAAAGAATGACGACGATACATAAAGATGGCGATGGATACATGGTACTGACAAAAGGTGCAGTAGATATCCTGCTAGAGAGAATAACCACTATTCAACTAGATGGCCAAATAGTAAAAATGACGCCAGAATACATAAATAAGATCAATCAAGCTGTGATGGAGATGTCCAACCGCGCTCTTCGTGTCATGGCTTTGGCAGGAAAAAAAGTTACGGCTGAAGCAATTACTAATTTGAATGAAGAAGAAATAGAAAATGGGTTGACGTTTTTTGGAATGGTAGGCTTAATGGATCCGCCTCGTCCAGAAGCAAAGCTTCAAATTGAAAGAGCCCACCGTTCAGGAATTGAAGTAACGATGATTACGGGTGATCATCCGCAAACAGCGATTGCGATTGCGCAGCGTTTGGGAATAACGGAATCTGATAAAGTTATCACGGGGGCAGAATTAAATCAAATGACACCTGAAGAGCTGAAGGAAGCTGCGGTCGATACACGCGTATTCGCCCGGGTATCACCGGAGCATAAAGTCCAAATCGTACAGGCCTTTAAAGAAAATGGGCATATTGTTTCCATGACCGGTGATGGTGTTAATGATGCGCCTTCCTTAAAAACAGCTGATATTGGGGTTGCTATGGGGCAAACCGGTACAGATGTTGCCAAGGGTGCCTCTGATATGGTTTTAATGGATGATAATTTCACCACGATTATAAAGGCGGTTGAAGAGGGCAGGAATATTTTTGCTAATATACGAAAATCGGTTCTTTTCCTTGTTACAAGTAACTTTGGTGAAGTGCTTGTGCTCTTCTTTGCCATCTTGCTTGGCTGGCCGACACCATTACTGACCGTCCATATTTTATGGCTGAACTTAGTTGGTGATTCTATTCCAGCCTTTGCGCTTGGTGTAGATAAGAATAAGGATGTTATGCTGGATAAACCAAGGCCCAAGAAAGAAGGGATTTTCACCAAGGATTCAGTTATCTTTCTGATTTTAAATGGTTTGTTGATTGGTGTAGCCTCTCTCCTAGCCTTCCTAATTGGATTGAAATGGGCTACTGGAATTGATTCTATATTTAATTTACAATTTAATGAGCTTACAGCCCATGAACTAAGAGTCGGACAAACGGTTGCCTTTATGGCACTAACCTTTATTAGCTACATGCAAGTATATAATGTCAGACATTTACGCAAACCAATCTGGAAAACAGATGTGTTTAGCAATAAATATTTAAATTGGTCTGTCATAGGGGTCATCTTATTGCAATTGGCAGTTGTTTATATCGAGCCTTTTGCCAAATTACTCAAGATTGAACCGATTGGCCTGAGAGAATGGATCCTAATCTTCTTCTGTACACTTGGAACTATTGTCGTAAATGAAATTGTTAAGGGCTTCTTAAGGCTCTATGACAGAAGAAAAGCTATGGAGTAACTCCATAGCAACAGACTGTAGACAAAATCCCTATATTAGGGAGACGTGGTCTGCAGTTTTTTCCTTTTTCGTTAACACTATTTTCTGCAGAATGGGCTCGCTTTCCGCGGGCAAGCATCAAGCCTCCTCGCGCTTAAGCGCTGTGGGGTCTTGATACGCTTGTTCTTCCCGCAGGAGTCTCACCCATTCTGCAGAAAATAGGACACTGCGTTCTATATGAGATTTTTCGGTGTACGAAAGAAATTCTCTGTGTTTTTAACAAATATAATTAACTATATAGGGCCTAAAAAATAGATGGAGGCTAGTTATATCCATCATGAAAAAGCCAAAAATAAAGAAGGAATTCAGAAAACGGCTCCCTACAGCCATTCTGAATTCCTTTTTGTCTACAATCTAAGACTATAGACTAACTCTATAACCTTCTATATTTCCTTGCTGATTCGATTAGCAATAAGACGATATCCATTGTGATTTAGATGGAGAGCATCACTGAAATAGTCTTTTTTTGTTTTATCCTGAAATAAATCATCTGTTGGTACAAAGGTAATGGATGGATAATGGCTAGTTGTTTCTTTTAAGTTATGATTCCAGTCTTCTAAAATTGAATCCAGTTGTTTATCATTCGGAAAAGGGTTATATAATCCGACCACAATAAATGGGACATCTTCATCGAGCTGACGAATGCCTTTCAAAATGGTCATGATATTATCAAGGTAATCTTCTTTTTCTCTTTTTATAACTTTCTGATCGATGGTTTGAAAATCTCCGCCTAAACTTGTACGTAAATCATTGGTACCTATAAATAAAATGATAGAGTCCGCTTCATTCACTTTCTCGTTTATTTTAGGATTAGCTAATTGCTTTATTACTCCTTCTGACTCTTGGCCAGGGATTCCATAGTTATTAATTTGATACTCGCCATTAAAAGATTCCCCCTTCAATATTTTTTCAAGCTGACCGACATAGCCTTCCTCGTTGCGATTTCCCACCCCATAAGTTAAGGAATCACCCAAAGCCAAAATGACGTGTTCCTCGTTGGGCTTAATCTTTTCATCTAAAAAGTAGGCATATCCCATATACACCAATCCAATGATGAGCAAAAGCCCTGCTGCATAATAAAATTTTCTCATACCCTTCACTCCTATATCATTCTCCCGCTAAGTAATACTTCTACCCAAAAAACTTAGTTTTGGAACAAAATGTGTATTTTAATTATCCAGATAGAAATTAGACTGTCAGTCCGGTGATCTTTTAGAATATAAAAGTGATTAGTATCTGGTTATTAATGGAGGATGCTATATGTAGTCTCATTTTCTAATCTTTCAAGAATCGTGCCAGCAGGGCAGGTCAACTGTTTGTTACTTTGTGGTATACTATTTCCATTCAGTTAGGAATGTAGGAGTGAACGTTATGGACAAAAACAAATTAGGTATTCAATATATGGAACAAGGAAAATGGGAGGATGCTGCAAAGGTCTTCACTGAAATGATAGAAGAAAATCCAAATGACCCAGTTGGATTCATCAATTTCGGCAATGTACTGGCATCAATGAACGATAATCAGCGAGCGATTAAGTTTTTTGAAAAGGCAATCGAACTTGATGCAGATGCTGCGACTGCTTATTACGGTTTGGGCAGTATTTATTATGAGCTAGACGATTTGGTGAAAGCGAAGGATCAATTTGAATTGGCTATTAAAAAAGGAATTGAAACAGCGGATGTGATGTTTATGCTGGGATTATGTCTTCTTCATTTAGACCAGCCAAAACTGGCTTTACCTTATTTTCAAAGAAGTGTTGAACTAAATGCATCGGATGCAGAAGCTCAGTTCCATTATGGATTGGCTTTGGCAGGTGCTGAGATGTATGATATGGCGATTGATGCGTGGAATAAGACGCTTGAAATTGATGAGTCACATGCAGATGCGTATTTTAATTTAGGTGTGGCTTATGGTGGAATTAAGGGAGATGCGGATAAAGCGATCTCTTATTTTGAAAAAGCAATTGAGATTCAGCCAGACCATATCCTTGCTTTGAATGGACTAAAACAAATGAAGGAACTGTTATAAACGGGAGGTGCTTCCTGTGGAACAAGAGTCGTTCGTCCTTTCTGACAATGACAAACCTTTCATCAAAGGAACGCAATTGGTTACCATTTTTCATAATGAACAAAACTTATACTCAGTTGTACGTATCAGAGTGAAAGAAACAAATCTTAATTATGACGAAAAAGAAGCGGTGATTACCGGATATTTTCCGCCTATCCACGAGGAAGAAATATACACGTTTTACGGAAAAATGAAAGAGCATCCCAGGTTTGGGATTCAATTTCATGTCGATAGTTTTCAGCGTGAAGTTCCAGAATCAAAGGATGGGGTGATTGCCTACTTATCCGGCTCTCTTTTTAAGGGCATCGGGAAAAAGATTGCTGAAGCGATTGTTGATAAACTCGGGGAGAAAGCTATTTCTAAAATATTAGCTAATCCATCTCTATTGGATGACATCCCTAAGCTGAGCGGTGAGAAAGCGAAGCATTTGTATGATACACTCGCTGCCAATCAGGGTCTTGAACAAATTATGATTCATCTATCCAATTTGGGGTTTGGTCCTCAGCTTTCTATGAAAATCTATCAGGTTTATAAACAGGACGCGATGACAATCATTGAGCAAAATCCTTATCAATTGGTCGAAACGATTGAAGGGATTGGATTTACTCGCGCGGATGAAATTGGATTGCAGCTCGGCATTGGAGGAAGCCATCCTTCACGTATTAAAGCAGCGATCCTCTATACATTGGATAGATCCTGTGTACAGGATGGGCATTCGTATACGGAGGCTGAAGAACTGCTGATTAGTGTAAAAGCCTTATTGGAACAAAATCAGAATGTGACCATCAGCTTTGAGCAAATTACCGAACAATTGATCATACTTGGTGAGGAAGGCAAAATTATTGGGGAAGAGAAGAGATTTTACATGCCGTCTCTCTACTTTTCAGAGAAAGGGATCGTAACGAATATTAAGCGGATTATGTCCCAGGACTCGTATGCCGATCAATTCCCTGAATCTGAATTTTTGCTGGAGCTTGGGAAGCTTGAAGAGCGGATTGGGATGGAATATGCTGAAGAGCAAAAGGATGCAATCTTTAAAGCCTTGCATTCACCCATGCTGATCCTGACAGGAGGACCTGGTACCGGGAAAACAACAGTTATTAAAGGTATTGTTGAACTTTATTCGGAATTGCATGGTTTATCCCTTGATCCGAAAGATTATAATAATGAAAATCCATTTCCATTTGTACTAGCGGCTCCAACAGGGCGTGCAGCAAAACGGATGAAGGAATCTACAGGACTTCCGGCAGTGACCATCCACCGCTTGCTTGGCTGGAATGGTTCCGATGTTCAGCGTGATGAAGATAATCCAATCAGCGGAAGGCTTTTAATTGTCGACGAGATGTCCATGGTAGATATTTGGCTGGCCAACCAACTTTTTAAAGCCTTGCCTGACGATATGCAAGTTATTCTCGTAGGTGATGAGGATCAGTTGCCTTCTGTAGGACCTGGCCAGGTTTTGAAGGATTTGCTTGCATCATCGGTCATTCCTGTGACACGCTTGCAATCTATATTTAGGCAGGAAGATGGTTCTTCTATTATTCAACTTGCGCACGCCATTAAGAATGGGCAATTGCCCCCGGACATACGGAAACAACAAGGCGATCGCTCCTTTTTCTCTTGTTCCACAAACCAGGTTGCTGATGTAATTAGACAGGTAGTCGCCAATGCCCGTCAAAAGGGGTTCCCGGCGCGTGATATTCAGGTCCTTGCCCCCATGTACAGGGGAAGTGCCGGAATTGATGCTCTAAATGTGCTGCTTCAGGAAATCCTCAATGATAATCGCGATAAGAAAAAGAGAGAATTGGCTTTTGGAGATGTCGTGTACCGTGTTGGAGATAAAGTACTCCAATTAGTGAATCAGCCAGAGAATGGGATTTACAATGGCGATATGGGTGAAATTATAGCGATTATTTATGCAAAAGAGAACGAAGATAAGCAAGATCAAATTTTTGTCTCTTTTGACGGGATTGAAGCAAAATATACGCGCCAGGAACTTAATCAAATTACCCATGCTTATTGCTGTTCGATTCATAAATCACAGGGGAGTGAATTCCCAATCGTCATTTTGCCGGTTGTAAAGAGCTATCACCGAATGCTAAGGAGAAACCTAATTTACACAGCAATCACGAGGAGTAAAAATTTCTTGATTTTGTGTGGTGAAGAGGATGCCTTGCGTTATGGTGTTGGCCGCAGTGGTGAGGAAGAACGGAGAACAACGTTGCTAGAAAAACTGCAAGAAGGGTTCCGAGATGAGGAAAAGGTGGTCGAATCTGAACATCAGAACGGGGAAGAAGAGACTTCTAATGAAAGTAAAATGACATATGAGCAAAAGCTATTTCAGACTGATCCGATGATTGGAATGGAAAACATTACACCTTATGATTTTATGGTAAGTGGATAAACTACAAATGTTGGTCTTTAATCTGAATGAATTCTGCATTCAATGGACAAACTGACAATACACATAATTTTTTTATGAGGTGATTGTTATGAAATGTCCTAATTGCTCCAGTAAAGATATTGGTAAAATTGGTGTTAATCAATATTATTGCTGGAATTGCTTTGTGGAATTATCCATCCAAAAAGGAATCATGCATGTCCATCAGGTGGAAGAAGATGGGCTATTGAGTTCCTTGGATGATTTGTTTAGTGAAGAAGATCGACAAATGAGTCTTTGATTCGTACTTCCTATAAATATGAGGTGAATTGCAATGAACAAAATGGTTTCGTCGTTAATAACCTTAGGTGCAGGAGTGGCGATTTATCGAAGCATGTCCAATAATGGAATGCTTTCAGGTCGCAACATGAAAAAGATAAAACGAACAATCATGAAGTCTTTTTAAGTGACTTTATAAAGGTTTAAAAGGTAGGAGATATTCCGCCTTTTAAACCTTTTTTTATAAATTGCTTGCACTCTTAGACAGTTGGATAAACAGAAATTAATAAGATTCCACAGACTCCAATACATATTTTCTTCTAACATAAGGAAAATAGAATGGAGGTGGGAAATGTGAACATACAGGTAAAATGGTTTTATCGACTCGGCTTCTTACTATTGTTATTCATCGTCTTATTTGTTTTTTACTTGCTCAGGCCGATCTGGCTTCCGATTATACATATCTTTATGACTGCATTAGCCCCATTTATTGTTGCTGCTTTTATTAGTTACCTCCTTCACCCTCTTGTGGAGAAAGTGCACCGAAAAGGAATTCATAGAGGGTTCGCTATTGGTTTGATCTACCTGGTATTTTTTGGTGCGGTTGGGTATGGGCTATACAAGGGGATCCCTGTGTTCATTAACCAAATGATTGACGTGGCTGAAAGAGCGCCCGAAATGGCAGAATTATATCGAAGTTATATTACTCGTTTTAATTCACAAACATCGAGCTGGCCATTTGGATTGCATGAACGCTTGGAGCAAATCATCAATTCCATGGAAATGAAATTAAGTTCGTTCGTTACTGTGTTGATAGAAGCGTTAAGTGGACTCTCAGATTTTTTTTTATTAGTGGTACTCATCCCGCTCATATCCTTTTATTTGTTGAAAGATGCTGATCGGATTATCACCTTTGGATTGAAGCTATTTCCTAAAAATACAAGAGGCAAAATCAAAAAGTTTTTAGTAGATATTGACCATTCATTAGGTGGTTACCTTCGGGGACAGTTGTTAGTATGTTCCATTATAGGAACTTTCGCAGCTATTCTCTTTTGGTTATTTGGCATGAATTATCCTTTACTGCTGGGGATAATAATTGGAGTGACAAATATTATACCCTATTTCGGACCATTGATTGGTGCTGTCCCGGCATTGCTTGTAGCTGTTACCATTTCAACGAGTATGGTCATCAAGGTGGCGATTATCATTATTGTACTTCAATTCCTTGAAGGGAACGTCATTTCACCAATCATAATGGGGAAAACGCTAAAACTTCATCCGCTTATTATCATTTTTGCTTTACTCGTGGGTGGAGAGGTTGGCGGGACTCTTGGTTTGATTCTGGCTGTTCCTATCTTGGCTTTTTTAAAAGTTGCCATTATTCATAGTAAAATGTTAGATGAATAATTCTTAATCGATCGCTGTGAAACATTGACAAAGAAAACACTTATGACTATAATCCAAACTATAACGGATATATTTAAAATATGTTGATGGACCGAGTATGCTTAAACCCTTCCGTAATGTAAATTCTATTTACATGAAGAGAGAAGTCTCCCTGGCTGAAAGAGACTTTGGAAGAAGAGAAGCAGAACGCTAATCCGGAGTGCGGGCAAACCCCGCCGTTTAAACCGCGTTAAGGTTTCTGAGGTGACGAAACAATCATGTTTCGTAATCAGGGTGGTACCGCGAGTCAAGCTCTCGTCCCTGTTTTTGGGATGAGGGCTTTTTTGTGTATAAAAAAGGAGGAGTCAATCAAATGAAGTATATGACTGGGGCAGAAATTCGCCAAATGTTTTTAGATTTCTTTCAGGAAAAGGGTCACAGAATTGAACCGAGTGCATCATTAGTACCGGTAGAAGATCCGACCCTGCTTTGGATCAATTCCGGTGTAGCGACATTAAAAAAATATTTTGATGGCCGAGTTATCCCAGATAACCCTCGGATAACGAATGCTCAAAAATCGATTAGAACAAACGATATTGAGAATGTTGGGAAAACAGCACGACACCATACTTTCTTTGAAATGCTGGGTAACTTTTCAATCGGTGAATATTTCAGAGAAGATGCCATTAAGTGGGGCTGGGAATTATTAACGGATGAGCGTTGGTTTGCAATGCCAAAAGATAAACTCTATATTACCTACTATCCGGCCGATAAGGATACCTATAATGTGTGGAGAAGCTTAGGGGTTCCAAATGATCATTTAATTCCGCTTGAAGATAACTTCTGGGAAATTGGTGAGGGCCCATCTGGACCTGATACTGAAATTTTCTTTGACCGCGGAACAAAATTCGATCCTGAAGATATTGGAATTCGTTTAATAGAAGAAGATATTGAAAATGACCGCTATATTGAAATCTGGAATATTGTGTTATCTCAATTTAATGCAAATCCTGAAATCCCGCGCAGCGAATATCCAGAATTGCCGAAGAAAAACATAGATACAGGCATGGGGCTTGAGCGGATGGCATCCATTTTCCAAAATGGTGACACAAACTTTGATACGGATCTATTCCTGCCAATTATTCATAAAACAGAAGAAATTTCTGGTCAAACATACAGAACAAGCCCAGAAAAAGATGTGGCGTTTCGTGTGATTGCTGACCATATTCGTACCGTCGCATTTGCAATAGGTGATGGGGCGCTTCCATCAAACGAAGGTCGCGGGTATGTATTACGCAGATTACTACGCAGAGCGGTTCGTTTTGCTAAAAAGATTGGCATTAATAAGCCGTTTATGTATGAATTGGTACCAGTAGTGGCAGAGATCATGGTTGATTATTATCCGGAAGTTCAACAGAAAAAAGATTTTATTGCGAAGGTTGTCCGTAATGAAGAGGAACGTTTCCATGAAACATTGCATGATGGCTTAGCGATTCTTTCTGAAGTTATTGTAGCTGAGAAGAAAAGAGGAAGCGATACAGTAAATGGATATGATGTATTCCGTCTCTATGATACTTATGGATTCCCTGTTGAACTGACAGAAGAGTACGCTGAAGATGAGGGCATGAAGATTGACCGCAAAGGTTTCGAAATGGAAATGGACGCTCAACGGACACGTGCGCGTGCTGCACGCCAAGATGTGGATTCTATGCAGGTACAAAGCGGTATCTTAGGAGACATCAAAGTACAAAGTAAATTTGTCGGATATGAAACTCTGCAATGCCCTGCCAAAGTGGAAGCTATCATCAAAAATGGTGAAAAAGTAGATGACGCCATGGCTGGAGAGGAAGTTCAAATCATATTGGATCAAACGCCTTTTTATGCGGAAAGCGGCGGTCAGATTGCGGATAAGGGATTCTTTGAAGGCGATGATCTAAGAGTATTCGTAAAAGATGTTCAAAAGGCGCCGAATGGTCAAAACCTGCATACAGTTATTGTGGAATACGGACTGCTAAAGGAAGGTATGCAAGGCAAAGCGATAGTGGATGAAGCTAATCGTCGTAAGATCATTAAAAATCATACGGCAACACACCTCTTGCATCAGGCATTAAAAGATGTACTGGGAACGCATGTTAACCAGGCTGGTTCATTAGTTAGACCGGATCGACTTCGTTTTGATTTTTCTCATTTTGGACAAGTCACGGAAGATGAACTTGAACAAGTTGAACAAATCGTTAATGATAAAATTTGGAAGAGTATAGACGTAACGATAGAAAATAAAGCGATTGACGAAGCAAAAGCAATGGGTGCAATGGCTCTATTCGGTGAGAAATATGGTGATATTGTACGTGTTGTTCAAGTGGGAGACTATAGCTTGGAGCTATGCGGAGGTTGCCACGTACCTAATACGTCAACGATCGGACTTTTCAAAATTGTATCTGAAGGCGGAATTGGCGCAGGTACAAGAAGAATTGAAGCCGTAACTGGCGAATCTGCTTACCTGCAATTAAAAGAACAAATTGGTGTTCTTCGTCAGGCAGCCGCTAAGGTAAAAGCAAATCCAAAAGATTTGCCGGCAAAAATTGATTCCTTATTAGGTGAACTAAAAGATTCGCAAAAAGAAAACGAATCTTTAGCAGCAAAACTTTCGAATATAGAAGCAGGAAATATCCAATCCAAAGCTGAAACAATCAATGGTGTAACGGTCTTATCTGCAAAGGTACAAGCACAGGATATGAATAATCTGAGAAATATGGCTGATGAATTAAAACAAAAGCTTGGTTCTTCTATTATTGTCCTTGGCAGTACACAAGGAGATAAAGTAAACCTGATTGCGGCTGTGACGAAAGATTTAATTGATCAAGGATATCATGCAGGAAAAATTATTAAAGAGGTTGCTGCGCGCTGCGGAGGCGGCGGAGGCGGACGTCCTGATATGGCACAGGCAGGCGGTAAAAACCCTGCTGATTTAGATGCTGCGCTTGAGTTGGTAAAAGAATTGGTTAACCGCTAAAAAGGGGGGCAAACAGTTTTCCCCCTTCATTTATTAAAATTCGAAGGGCAGCCTATCTCAGGTTAGTCAAGTAATCATTCGAATTTTATTATTCGGTTTAATTAGTGTACAATAAGAGGAACAAGGTAATATAGCTTTTTTGAATGAAAGCGGGGTGCGTTGAAATGAGTTCATTTGATAAAACAATGAAATTTAATTTCCCGGATGATTCCTTCGAACATGATGTAAGGAATGTTTTAATGGAAGTCTATAATGCTTTGAATGAAAAAGGTTATAACCCTATTAATCAGATTGTAGGATATCTTTTATCAGGAGACCCTGCTTATATTCCGCGTCATAAAGATGCACGGAATCTTATTAGAAAGCTTGAAAGAGATGAGATTATAGAAGTTCTGGTCAAATCTTATTTAGAGCACCAACGAGAGGGATAATATGAGAATTGTAGGTCTTGATGTGGGGAGTAAAACTGTGGGAGTCGCCATCAGTGATGAAATGGGATGGACTGCCCAAGGTTTGGAAACCATAGCAATAGACGAAGAGAAAAATCAATTAGGCCTGAAACGTTTAGATGAAATTCTAAAACCTTATAAAGTGGACAAATTTGTCGTAGGTTTGCCTAAGAATATGAATGGGACAATCGGTCCGAGAGGCGAGGCGAGCCAACACTATGCTTCAAAGCTTGAGAAACGATATAAGGTACCAGTCGTTTTGTGGGATGAACGGTTAACCACAATGGCCGCAGAACGCGTTTTATTGGATGCGGATGTCAGCCGTAAAAAACGTAAAAAAGTAATAGATAAAATGGCCGCTACACTTATTCTGCAAGGATATTTAGACAGCGGCAGCAAATAATTTTGAGGTGATCACATGGAAGAGAATATGATAACAATTATTGATGAAGACGGTAACGAACAGTTACATGAAATTTTGCTTACTTTTGATTTAGATGATTATGATAAACAATACGTAGTATTCGCACCAGTAGGAAATGAAGGCGAAGAAGATGATGACCTCATCCATGTAGCTTCTTTTATTCCTGATGAAACAGGTGAAGTTGGAACTTTAAATGATATAGAAGATGATAAAGAATGGGCTATGGTTGAAGAAGTTATTAACACGTTCTTTGACGACGAAGAAGAATAAACATCCATAAAAAAACTCTCCCGACTTTGTCGGGAGAGTTTTTTTATGGATAATGCAAATTTTGCAGAATAATTTAAGGATTATAAATGAACAAATGAAGACCCTTATAATTAAGGGGAATTATGTATGCGAATGGTCGACAATTAATGATAGAAAAGATATTATGTTATAAAAAAGTAAATGTCTATTCATGAAGTATTTTAATATTATCTTGCACTTCTCGGAAAATGTATTATGATAAGCATTGACAGATTCCGCTAATATTTGCAATAAATAAAGAGGGCTATTGTAATAAAATGCCTTAAGGGGGCATCACTTTTGGATAACGAAAAGAATTGGAAGAAAGAACAAATGAGGTTAAAGCTTCTTGAGAGACAAAGTGAAGCTAAAGTTGTGAGAAAGATTGTTGCTATTTCGCTGGCCGTGGGCATCTTAATCTTGGCATTGGCTGGACTTGGCGGATACTTGTACATTTCCTCTGCATTAAAACCTGTAGATCCGGAGAATAAAGATGTAATTAAGGTGGAAATTCCGCGCGGATCCGGAATCAGTTTGATTTCTCAGACATTAGAGGATAATGGAGTCGTCAAAAATGCAAAAGTATTTAAATACTATGTTAAGTTTAAAAATGAATCTGGTTTCCAAGCCGGAACCTATGATTTATCACAATCCATGACGATTCAGGAAATTATCGATTATATCAAAAATGGAAGAGTGGCCGAAACTTATCGGATCACCATTCCTGAAGGTAGAGACCTGCAACAAATTTCGGAAATTATCGCTGATAAAACAGGGAAAAAGTCTAAAGATGTCTTAGCCGTCATCAATAAAAATGGATTTATAAAGGAAATGATGAATACTTATCCGGATTTATTAACGGATGAAATCCTTAATAAAGATATCAGATATCCATTAGAAGGATACTTATATCCGGCAACCTACTCCTTCTATGAGGAAGACCCAAGTGTTGAGTCAATTGTCAGCCAAATGATCAAAAAGTCCAACGATATCATCATGAAGTATAAGGATCAAATGGCTAAGGGGAAATGGACACCGCACGCTCTATTAACAATGGCTTCCTTAATTGAAGAAGAAGCAACGGCAAAAGTGGATCGGGATAAAATATCTGCTGTTTTTAAAAATAGAATAGAAAAAGATATGCCCCTGCAAACAGATCCAACCGTTCTGTATGCATTGGGTGAACATAAGGATCGGGTTACCTACAAAGATTTAGAAGTCGATTCACCTTATAATCTTTATCGTAATAAAGGGTTAACTCCGGGACCTATTGCCAATGCAGGTGAAACATCGATTCAGGCAGCATTACAGCCTGCTGATATCGATGATCTATACTTCCTTGCAACGAAATCAGGAGAAGTACTTTTTAACAAAACACTGGAAGAGCATAATAAAGATAAAGCCGAACATATCACGAATAATTAACCATATTGAGGGGAACGATGGATATAAAGAAACGTTTCGCTTCTTTCCCCTAAATATGCTAAAATATTCAAAGTGCCTAAAATAGTGTTTGTATGTAAAGAAAGCCAGGAGGCTTTCTCATTTTTTTGAATTAAGCAAAGTAAAGGGTTTGGAGGAATGAGGATGAATAAGAATCTTGATGAATATATACAGACTCTTGTACCTTCTCGTAATGCATTGTTGAGTGAAATGGAAGAGTACGCTAAGGATAATGGTGTTCCGATTATGGAGTTAACCGGTATGGAGTCTATGTTACAGATTCTAAAAATCCAAAAACCACGTACTATTTTGGAAATCGGGACGGCCATCGGTTATTCTGCTTTACGAATGGCGTACGCTCTGCCAGGTGCTTCTATACTTACAATCGAAAGAGATGAAGAACGAATAGAAAAAGCGCACCAATTTATTGAAAGAGCAGACATGGGTAACAGAATTAACATTGTGAAAGGCGATGCGCTTGAGACTGAGACGCTCGTATCTCCCGAGGGACCTTTTGATTGTATATTTATTGATGCTGCTAAAGGACAATATAAACGCTTCTTTGAAATATATGAAAAATATTTAAATCAGGGGGGCATCATCCTTTCTGATAATGTTTTGTTTAAAGGCTTGGTTGCTCTTGACCAGGAAGAGATTGATTCAAAGCGCACAAAGAACTTAGTTAATAAAATTAAAGGCTATAATGAATGGCTCATGAACAAAGAAGACTTTGATACAGTTATACTACCAGTTGGGGATGGATTGGCTATCAGTATTAAACGAGGTGAAAGGGCATGAAAAAACCTGAGCTATTAGTTACACCCAAAACGACAGCAGATATAATTCCATTAATTGAAGCAGGTGCAGATGCATTTGTTATTGGTGAACAGCGTTATGGGCTTAGATTAGCAGGAGAGTTTGACAGAGAGGCTGTTAAAGAAGCAATCCGTCTTGCTCATTCAAAAGGTAAAAAAGTATATGTGGCCATGAATGCCATTTTTCATAATGAGAAAGTGGACGAGTTATCCGATTATTTACGATTTCTGGATGAAAATCATGCAGATGCGGTTATATTTGGCGACCCTGCTGTCTTGATGGCAGCGCGTGAAGTAGCACCAGGCTTACCTCTTCACTGGAATACAGAAACGACGGCCACTAACTGGTTCACTTGTAATTACTGGGGAACTAAAGGGGCCAAACGTGCGGTCCTTGCCCGGGAAATTAATATGGATGCCATCGTGGAAATCAAAGAACATGCAGAAGTTGAAATTGAAGTACAGGTGCATGGAATGACAGCGATGTTCCAATCAAAGCGTACCCTTATCGGTAATTATTTTAATTATCAGGGTCGCAATATGAAAGTGGATAGTTTAAAGAATGATAAAGGTTTATTCTTACATGATCCGGAGCGTAATGCCAAGTATCCGATCTTTGAAGATGAAAATGGCACTCATATTATGAGTCCAAATGACATTTGCATTATCGATGAATTGGCAGAAATGCTCGAAGCTGGTGTGGACTCCTTTAAAATTGACGGGATCCTAAAAGATTCTGACTATATTATCGAGGTTACTAAATTGTATCGCCAAGCGATTGATTTATATGCGGTAAATCCGGATCTATACGAAGATAAAAAGGATGACCTGCTGCAAAAAGCTGAAGAACTTCAACCGGCAAACAGAATGCTGGATACAGGTTTCTTTTTTAAAGAGACTGTATATTAACAGGGAATGGAGGATGACCGAAGAATGTCCGTGTCAGAAAATCGAATTTCTCAAGTCATTGACGGGAAACGCGTTATTATAAAAAAACCGGAATTACTGGCTCCTGCCGGTAACCTGGAAAAGTTGAAAATTGCTGTCCGTTATGGTGCTGATGCCGTCTTTATCGGTGGTCAGGAGTATGGGCTGCGCTCCAATGCCGGTAACTTTTCATTAGAAGAAATGAAGGAAGGCGTGGAGTTCGCCAAGCAATATGGGGCAAAAATTTATGTAACAACTAATATTTTTGCACACAATGAGAACATCGAAGGTCTTCCTGAGTACTTAAAAGGTATTGAGGAGGCTGGTGTAACAGGTATAATTGTGGCTGACCCATTAATCATAGAGACATGTAAAAAGGCTGCTCCAAAGCTGGAGATTCATTTGAGCACACAGCAATCTTTATCAAACTGGAAAGCTGTACAGTTTTGGAAAGAAGAAGGGCTGGACCGTGTCGTGTTGGCGCGTGAAACAAGTGGGGAAGAAATAAAGCTTATGAAAGAAAAGGTGGATATTGAAATAGAAACCTTTATTCATGGAGCCATGTGTATTGCCTATTCCGGGCGTTGTACGCTATCTAACCATATGACAGCTCGTGATTCTAACCGAGGCGGCTGCTGTCAATCATGCAGATGGGATTATCACTTATATGCCAATACTGAAGATGGTGAGAAACCATTATTTGAAGAAGAAGATGAAGCGTTTGCGATGAGTCCTAAGGATTTAAAGCTGGTTGAATCGATTCCAACAATGATTGAAATGGGAATTGACAGCTTAAAAATCGAAGGGCGTATGAAATCCATTCACTACATCGCAACAGTTGTCAGTGTATATCGTAAGGTCATTGATGCCTATTGTGCAGACCCAGACAACTTCGTCTTTAAAGAAGAATGGATTAGAGAGCTCGATAAGTGTGCGAATCGTGAAACAGCTCCTGCTTTCTTTGAAGGTGTACCAAGCCATAAAGAGCAAATGTTTGGCAATCATAATAATAAAACTACACATGATTTTGCTGGACTTGTCTTATCGTATGATGAGCATACATCTATAGTCACATTACAGCAAAGAAATTACTTTAAACCGGGAGATGAAATTGAATTTTTCGGACCTAATATCGAAAACTTCACTCAAACAGTCGGTACAATCTGGGATGAGGATGGCAATGAATTAGATGCTGCCAGACACCCGCTTATGACAGTCCGTTTGAAGGTAAATCAACCGGTTCATCCATATGATATGATGAGGAAGGAGAACTAAAAAATGACTAAGCCAATTGTAATTGGGGTTGCAGGAGGCTCGGGTTCGGGGAAAACGAGTGTAACTAAAGCAATCTATGAACAATTCAAGGGCCATTCCATCATGATCCTTGAACAAGATTATTATTATAAAGATCAAAGCCATCTACCTTTTGAGGAACGATTAAAAACGAATTATGATCACCCATTGGCTTTCGATAATGATCTTTTGCTGGAGCATATTAACAAACTGCTCAAATACGAAGAAATTGAAAAGCCAGTCTATGACTATGCTATGCATACACGTTCCAGTGAAGTCATTCGGGTTGAACCAAAGGATGTTATTATCCTTGAGGGAATCTTAGTACTTGAAGATGAGCGATTACGCGATATAATGGATATTAAGCTATTTGTAGATACCGATGCAGATCTTCGTATTATCCGTCGCCTAATGCGTGATATAAAAGAACGAGGCCGTTCGATTGACTCTGTGATTGAACAATACACATCTGTGGTTCGACCTATGCACAATCAATTTATAGAGCCAACTAAGCGCTATGCGGATATTATCATTCCTGAGGGTGGACACAATCATGTGGCTATTGATTTAATGGTAACTAAAATCCAAACCATATTAGAACAAAAATCAATGATCTAAGATAGTATTGTTTTATATGGATTACCAGTAAAATAACAAAAAAGTTATCCATTTTTGAAAAAATTTTGATAAAATCAATAGACAAATCTATAAAAAGAAACTAAGCTAACAATGAGTGCAAATTGCGCGTTCGAATATGAACGCGCAATTCCTATACCAACAATACGGTATATACATAGTTGTTAAGTGCATATATATACACATGGATCACCTAAAAGCAGATCGTGCAGGGTGAAAGTACAGAAGGAGTGAAATTTTTTGGGTACTGAAAAAGTATTTCCTATGACTAAAGAAGGAAAAGAAAAGTTAGAAAAAGAATTAGAACATTTTAAAACAGTTAAACGTAAAGAGGTAGTTGAACGGATTAAGATTGCCCGCAGTTTTGGGGACTTATCTGAAAACTCCGAGTATGATTCTGCTAAGGAAGAGCAAGCATTTGTAGAAGGACGTATTACCACACTCGAAAATATGATTCGAAATGCGCAAATTATTGAGTCCGATGCAACACAGGATGGAAAAGTAACATTGGGCAAATCGGTAACATTTAAAGAACTGCCTGACGGTGAAGAAGAAACTTATACAATTGTCGGTTCTGCTGAAGCAGACCCATTTGAGTCTAAAATTTCAAACGATTCTCCCATTGCCCGCAGCCTAATGGGTAAAAAACCTGGTGATGAAGTAACAGTTTCAACTCCTGGTGGTGATATGGAAGTCGTTATCGTTTCCGTTCAATAATCTAAACTTTAAAGAAAATCACAAGAAAGCGCCCAATTATGATGTGACCCCTAAAAGTTAGAGTTTTTATTAAGCAGCTAATTGGCTGGTGTGAAGACGGTATTCAACCGGGCTCATGCCAGCCAATTTTACTTTAATACGTCTGTAATTATAATAATGGATATATTCTTTAATCATCTTTTCAAGTTCCTCAAAAGAACATAATGCTTCTCCGTGATACATCTCTTGTTTCAATAAACCAAAAAAGTTTTCCATTGGTGCGTTATCCAAACAGTTCCCTTTCCGGGACATACTTTGGAATACCTTGTTATTCTTAAGAGTTTTCACCCATGCATTATGTTGATAGTGCCATCCCTGATCAGAATGAACTGTTGTTCTGTAGGGATTGCCTTTTACAATTTCCAACACTTCTTCAAGAGGCTTAAAGGCAATTTCTAAGGTTGGACGCTGGCCTATTCCATAAGAAAGTATTTCGCCATTGAATAAATCCATGATGGGATTTAGGTAAAGCTCTACGCCACCTTTACATTTAAACTCGGTCATGTCTGTGGTCAATTTTTGATGGCAAACATTCGTGTGAAAACGTCGTTGAATACGGTTTTTAGCAACGGTACCAACATTTCCTTTATAAGAACTGTACCGGCGTGATTTCCTTCGGAATTTATCTCCTTTGAGCCCAAGTTTCTTCATGAGACGCTGCACCTTCTTATGATTCACTTGAATTCCTCTGTTCCTCAATTCCAAGTGGATTCGACGGTATCCATAGTTACCATGATTCTCTCCGAAAATAGTTTGAATGCATTCTTCAAGTTCCTGATTTGGATTCTCTTTATCCATCATTTTTATATGATAATGATAAGTGGACTCAGGTAAATCAACAATCTGTAACACATCTTTTAATCGGTAGTTTTCTTTGAGTTCGAATGATAACGCCGTCTGTGCTTTTCGAGATAGCCTTCCGGATCCATCCGAAAAGCTCTCAACTTTTTTAAGTAATCATTCTCCAAGCGAAGGAGTTCATTTTCTCGCTCCAATTTTTGTTCGTACGTCATATCTTTTTGTTCTTTGTTTTTATTTATCCTCTTATTCTTTGCTTTATCAGACATGAGTGGCCGTCCTTTCGGTTTATCCAGTGCTTCAGTTCCACCCTCATGCAAAGCCTTCTTTCACATATTAATCATTGGAGGATTCGTGATTCCGAAATGCAGGGCAGTATCTATTTCTGAAAAACCTTTTCTTTTCATAAAGCTTAATACATCTACCTTGAATTGAACAGAATAACCACTCTTTTGTTTCTTCCTTTTCAATCCTTCTTCTCCGAATCTTTCATAGATTTTCACCCATCTTACAATCTGGGTATGAGACTTAACGCCATACTTTCGAGCCAAAAGCTTATATCCTAATTTTCCCTCTAGATATTCATTGATAATCAGTAATTTAAAACTCTCATCATATTTAGCCATAAATAAACACCCCAAAAGTTAGATTTTTTTCACTCTAACTTTTGGGGTGCAGCACAATTAAGGGTGCTTTTTTATTTTATTCTAGCTGGTTTGAAATAAGCTTGCCCCGTCGAAACTGGTAGGGTAAGGGGTGTGTTTATGAAAAAAAGAATAATAGGGATTGGAATTGTTTTTCTAGTACTGTTTAGCTTATTAACAGCCCAGCTCATTCATATACAGTTAGTAAAGCCAAAGGAATATTCTAAGCATGGGATAAATTTATTAGAAAATAGCGTGAAACAAAGAATAGATGAAATTACTTTGGACGATGGAAGAGGTGGATTCCTTGATCGAGAGGGTAAGCCAATCTCTTATCAAGAAAAATCGGTTCTGGTGATGTTCCCATTCGTTAAACATTTACAATGGCCTGCAGATAAATTGGCAGCCATTCTTGGGGTCGATAAAGAAGTATTGTTGAAAAGGCTTGAGGAAGAAGAAGAACCATTTATTTTTGAAAATGAAACCATAAAAGAATTAACAGCAGGTCAAATCGTACAAATTAACAATCTTCATATTCCGGGAATTATTGGCGTAAAGAAGAAAGGAGAAATTTCTAATCCGCCAGCAGGACATCTTCTTGGCTCCTTAACATTAAATAAGGAAGACATTGATACTGCAAATGAAAATGGATTTACTCCAGTAAATTATCAAACAAAAGTGGGGAAAACTGGATTGCAAAAAGCTTTTCAGATTTTTTTACAAGGAAATGGAAGTAAAAAATTGGTTTATCATAAAGCAGCTAATGGCCTGCCTATGTTTGGGGTAGATATCCGATATTTAGATGAAAGTCAATCTGGTGAAAGAATTAATATTCAAACTACCCTCGATCAGGATTATCAAAGACTTGCAGAGCAAATAGCTAAAAATAATGGAATGAAAAAAGGTGGAATCGTCCTTCTAGATGTAAAGACCAATGATATCTTGGCCATGGCGTCCGTGACGGGCGGGCATGAAAAAACAAATAGTATGGGCAACCATAATCTAATGATTATGCCTCAGACTCCCGGTTCAGTCTTTAAGACGGTTATCGCGGCGGCTGCCATAGAAGAAGGGTTGCCTCTGAATGGCAGACAATTTAACGGTAATTTAGATCATTTAGATCGGCCTGTAGATATAAATTCTGGAAGGTTACTCGGAAGTATCGATTTTAAAACTGGCTTTGCCTTAAGCAGCAATCAGGTGTTTGGAGTATTGGGAAAAGAATTGGCAAAAAAAAATCCAAATCTCATGGAACAATATGCCGAACGACTCGGTTTAATCAATCTTAATGGGTGGACAGGGAGTGTGTTCCATACATCTGTCATTAAACAACTGCCGGAGGAAAAAGTCGGTGTTATATGGTCAGAATCATCCATGAATAAAGACGAAAATTTTGTAGCTAATACTTCGATTGGCCAATTAAATGTTAAAGTGACTCCTCTAGCCATCGCCAATATGATGGCCACGATTGCCAGAGGGGGTGAAAGGAAAATGGCGAGGGCTGCATCAAAGGCAGTAGACCATGATGGATTAACCATTGCCTCATTTAAAGAAAAGGGGATAGAGGGTAAAACCATTTCGAAAATGACAGCCAGTAAAGTACAGCAATTATTAAGGGGGGTCGTTACAACGACCGGGAAGTATGCGACTGCAGGAAATCTAAATACGGCCAAGTATGAGGTTGCCGGTAAATCAGGGACAGCTGAAATTGGTGTAAAAGAAGATAAATCAAAACAAATGTATAATAAATGGTTTGCTGGATATTTTCCATTTCACCAACCAAAGTATGCTATGGTGATTGTCAATTTAGATACTGTTGGAAATTCAGGTGCAGTAACCCCTTTGTATTTGCAAATGGTCAACGGAATCCATGCCATTAATCAAAAAAGAGGAACAGAATAATATATGGCGAAAAATAGAATAACTTTTAGTGTTTACCTATCCATGTTAAAATAATCTTTATTAAAAATATTAGGGGGAAGTGTATATGGATAGGCAAGATAAATATTCTTCGCGTATGACTAAACGTAAGGATAAAAAGGTAAATAAAGTCTACAATATACTAATTACAGTTGTCGTTCTCCTTATTATCGTGGTTGGAGCTGCTATATTTTTAGGAAACAATGATGAACCGGTAAGTCAGAAAACAAATGCAAATTCTGCGAATGAACAATCGGCAAGTAATAAAGAAGAGGAAGCGGACAACCAGGAAACAGCAACTAATGAGGATGAGCAATCCACTGAGGATGAGGAAGAAGGAAGTCAGGATCAAGAGAAGGATCAAGACTCTTCAAAATCAGAAGAAGATACGGATACAGTAGAATCAGAGAAAGTTGAAGAAGAAGGATCTGACGAAAACGTTGAAGAAGCATACTCTGATCCTTCATGGAAACCCGTTGGGACAGAACAAAGCGGAGAGCATGTGACGCAATATGAAAAAGGTTCCACAGATTGGAATGAAATGGAACGTGCTATTGCTTATGGTGCAGGCATCGACCAAAGCAATATGACTCTATGGTATTTAGAAAATGGCGGTGAACCAAATAAAGCCATTGGAACCGTATCTCCTAAAGATGGATCAAGCACATATCGTGTATATATCCAATGGGTTGATGGAGAAGGATGGAAACCAACGAAGGTAGAAAAACTTCTTAAGAATGATAAAGCAAGTTAACCTATTACACTACTTTAAAAGGCTGCCAAAAATGGCAGCCCTTTTTGTTTTATTTAGCTTTAATACAGGCTTGTCTTATGCTCCCTCGAGGGTCTACAGGATGTAGGCCATGAAGACGTTGACACAGGAAGTGACGCTCTTAGTCTTTGGCCCTTAACCCTCCCTACGTGACTTCTCTTATGCTTGTCGGAGCTGCCCAGTCGCCTCAGCTTTTTAGATAATCTAGCTTCAGGGCCTAGGAGCTCAGGACATAAGCAAAGTCACTGCGGGGGAGACCATCCCCTACGTGCCTTTGTCTTATGCTCCTCGCTCCTGATCAAGGCCCTTCAGCTTTTTAGTTAATCTAGCTTCAGGGCCTAGGAGCTCAGGACATAAGCAAATACTCTGCGCGAGGGAAGAGCACCTCGCTTCGTGCCTTTGTCTTATGCTCCTCGCTCCTGATCAAGGCCCTTCAGCTTTTTAGTTAATCCAGCTTCAGGGCCTAGGAGCTCAGGACATAAGCAAAGTCACTGCGGGGGAGACCATCCCCTACGTGCCTTTGTCTTATGCTCCTCGCTCCTGAGCAAGGCCCTTCAGCTTTTTAGTTAATCCAGCTTCGGCTCCTAGGAGCTCGAGTCATAAGCAAATACTCTGCGGGAGAAGAACCCTCCCTCCGAGTATTCGTCTTATGCTTGTCGCTCCTGAGCAGTCGCCTCAGCTTTTTAGTTAATCTAGCTTCAACGGGCTAGAAGCTTAGGACATAAGCATGGTCTCTGCGGGAGGAAAGAACACCTCCCTCTGAGCCCCTGTCTTATGCTCCTCGCTTCTGGGCGAGCCGTTTCAGCTTTTTAGTTTATAGTGTACTGCTGCTGTGTAGGTTGGTTTGCCTTCGGGGGTGGTGTAGATTTGGTGGGATACATTATGTACAGATAGCATGATTGCTTTGTTTTGATCTATTTTTTGTTGGATTTTCTTTTCAAGGTCTTGAAGAGAGGAAGCCTCAAAAAATTCCACTTTGTCTTCGATCAGGTCTAATTTAAATTCCACGTTTTATGCCTCCTTCATTTTCAAATTTAGTCTATCAAAAATACAACGAATACACTAGTTCCGAGACAGAAATGAGTACCTGTTTCTGAGGAAGAATTGTGGTATTATGATACTATTGTCATTAACTTTTAATTTTAAAGGAGCTATATAGATGAAAATTGCTATCATAGGTGCAATGGAAGAAGAAGTTGCATATTTGCGTGAGAATATAGAGAATGCCGAGTCTGTTGTCATTGCCAATACTGAATATACATCCGGGCAGATGTATGGGGTTGATGTTGTTTTATTGAAATCCGGTATAGGAAAAGTCAACGCAGCAATGGGGACAGCAGTCCTGCTTGAAAAATACAAGCCTGACTATATCATAAACACAGGTTCTGCAGGTGGCTATAATCCCGACTTAAACGTAGGAGATATGGTTATTTCAACTGAGGTACGTCACCATGATGTGGACGTTACGGCATTTGACTATGAGTATGGTCAGGTTCCTCAATTGCCAGCAGCCTTTATTGCAGATGAAAGCCTAGTAGCGCTTGCGGAGAAAGTTGCAGGAAGTATTGAGGGAGTAGGCGTTGGAAAAGGCTTAATAGCGACTGGTGATGTATTTATGTCTGATCCTGAGCGTGTACGTTTTGTCAGAGAAAAGTTTCCAGAATTACAGGCTGTTGAAATGGAAGCGGCAGCTATTGCTCAGGTAGCTTTTCAATTTAATATTCCATTCGTTGTCACACGAGCATTAAGTGATATCGCTGGGAAAGAATCCGACCTCTCATTTGATCAATTCTTGGAAAAAGCTGCTCTGCATTCAGCTCAACTGGCAATGGGTATTGTAAAAGAATTAGCCTAATATCAAAAACTCTGTCTTACACCCGAGACAGAGTTTTTTAATACTCACTAATCAGATACTAAACGGTTGGTTAATCTTACAACTTAGTTGAATAGTATGATCGTGCAATGAGCAATGGTTTGTCTTCCATATATTTATATTAGAAGTATAGGAGATAACATGTTACTGTATTACTAGTTTTAATAGAAAGGTGGTAGTTCCCTTGAAAGAAAAAATGATAGATTATAAACGTTTTGGTACAACGCTCCTTATTTTCGCTGTTTTTCTTTTTTTGGGATCCATATTACCAAAAGAAGATATGAGTGAAGTTGTGAAAGAATATTTAACTTTTGCTACTGCAGGAGTATTGGCATTATCCACGTTATTTTTTGCTCTATCGAAAAAGTATGGGAAATTAATACAAGATGAAGAATAGTTTTTATAAATGATAGGTCAACTCCATATAGTGAGTTGGCTTTTTTGTTGTAAAAATAAAAAGGTATGTCTGTTAAATTTGAAAACTAAATTGGAAGGATTAGCCTATCAAATAAAATCGATAATCATTGATTGAGGCTTACAGTAAAGTTTTTGATATCAGCAAAGTTGTATCTTGGTAAATTCCGATCATCTTTTGTCGCTGTATGGTAAATCTATTATTGACATTGATAATCATTATCACTAATATAATTATATTAAAATAATAAAATAGGTGGTTTTGATTGATGTTACTGGCTATACATAAGATTTCTCTTTTAATATGCTTAGTTTTTGGAGTCGTATACTTATTTAAAGAAAATGTACGAATAAAATTTGTTCACAAATGGAGTGGGATTATAACATTAATAAGTATATTTATATACTTATTTCAAATGAATTCAGATAAGTTTGGATACATAATCTATATGCTTATCATGGCTCTGACTGCGCTAATCCCTTTTGCATATAAACAAAAAAAATCTACTGCCATTCATACTGCATCAGCATTAAGCTCTATCGTTTGGCTAGTACTCATTCATATTTGGTAGGAGAGAGAAAGATGAAAAAAATTATTCTGCTAGGATTAGGATGGCTAAGTCTACTGCTTGGTCTAATTGGGATTGTGTTTCCGATCTTACCTACCACTCCTTTTCTATTGCTTACAGCATTTTTATTTGCTGGTAATTCAGCAAAATGTGAAGTCTGGTTAAAAAAACAGGCATTCTATGAAAAATATGTTGTGAGCTACCAGAGAGAGGGAGGGCTCACCTTAGAAAGAAAATTAAAAATTTTGCTGACGGTATATGTTTTATTGGTTATCAGCGGTTTATTGGTGGATCATTTGCACGTTCGCATTATTCTTTGTGTGTTGGCCGTTGTTAAATTGATTGTCTTTATAAAAATTCCTACTGTAAAGAATCAAGAGGAAGTGAAGTTATGATCCAAAAAGAAATGATGATTTATGCAAAAAAGTATGGAATCATACCTGTTTTGGTTCAAATCACGCTATTACAATTATTAAATGTGGCAATAAATATTGTGCTTTCATTTGAGATTGCTCATTTATTTACTGCCCTGTTTTACACTCGTGAGACTGACTTAGACATGTATTATATTTTATATATTGGGTTAATTTTAGCTGTAAAATTCGTCTGTCACTATTACTCGACGAAATTAACTCACTATACCTCATTTGAGCTTAAACATAAGGTAAGGGGAGAGCTGTTTGAGAAGCTTTTTTCATTAACTCCCCAGGACATTACCAAACTGGAAATCAGTAAAGTGAGCCAATTGGCGGTTGAAGGTATTGAGAATATAGATGTATATTACAGTCGCTATTTGCCTCAATTTTTTTATAGTCTGCTGACTCCGGTCCTTCTATTTGTCATAATGGCAAGGTATAATTGGAAAATTGCACTTATGCTGTTGATTAGTGGGTTTTTAATACCCGTAGCTATTGTAGCTGGTGTGAAAATTGGCAAGAGGATTTTTAAAACATATTGGAACAAATACTTGGATGTCGGTAAAAGGTTCGTTGAAGGTGTAGACGGGCTGCGCACATTGAAAATTTATAATGGAGAGCATGAATATGGAGAAATCATGAATAAGGAAGCAGAGGATTTCCGCCGTATGACCATGAAGGTGCTCCGAATGCAATTGCAATCTATCACGATCATGGATTTGATCGCCTATTTGGGAGCAGCTATGGGGATAGTCTGTTCTATTATTGCGTATAAAAATGGAAACTTAAGTCTAACAGGTTTTATAGGATTTGCCTTGCTGTCGATTGAATTTTTTGTACCATTTCGTTTGCTGGGATCCTATTTTCATGTTGGGATGAATGGAACCAGTGCGTTGAATTTGTTGTCCTCTATTCTACAGATTGACTCTCCAAAAGAGGTATCATCTGTTGATGAAGAAATCTCAGGAGATTTATATATTAATCATATATCCTATATGTATCCAGAGTCTGATAAGTCTGCTTTGCAGGATTGCAATCTCATTATCAAACAGAGTGAAGTGACGGGGATTGCAGGAGTTTCTGGTGCAGGAAAAACGACCTTTACACATATCCTCCAACGGTTCATTGAGCCAGACGAGGGATCAATCAAAATAGGTGGAACAACACTGGAAGGAATGCCGATTGATCAGGTGCATCGGATAATTGGCTGTGTCAGTAACCGTTCACATATCTTTGAAGGTACAATTCTCTCTAATTTAATGATGGCAAAATCAACACTGGAGGAAGAAGAAGCAGAAGAAATTCTTAGGTTTGTAAAGCTGAATCAGTTTGCAGAACAGCTTCATTATCAAATCCAAAGTGGGGGGACTAATCTATCAAGTGGTCAACGCCAAAAATTAGCGATAGCCCGTATGCTATTGAAAAATCCCAAAGTACTTATTTTTGATGAAGCAACTGCAAATATCGATCGTAAAAGTGAGGATGATATTTTTTCTATAATTAAGCAAATCAGCAGCCAAGGGAAAATAGTCATCGTAATCACCCACCAGTTGCAACGATTGGTTGAGGCAAATCAAATTTATGTGTTCTCCAATGGAAAAATAGCTGAACAAGGTAATCATAAAACACTAATGAATAATGGACATGTATATGCAGAGCTATTTAGAGAGCAACAATTAGTCGGAAGGTGTTTAGCATGATAAAAAGCGGGAAAAATCTAATCCAATTATTGAAAATATTAAAACCGCTTCTACCGCATATGATGCTGACCATTCTTCTTGGTACATTAGGATATTTGGCGGTTTCAGCTATTAGCCTTGTTGGAGGTATGGCCTTAGTGGATGCCATGGGACTTAAGGATTATGGAGATGGCAAGTTGTTATTGATCATGATTATTACGGCAGGTGTACTGCGCGCCGTTTTTCGTCTTTGTGAGCAATATATGACCCACTATATTGCTTTCAGGCTTCTGGCAACTATAAGATCTCATATATTTACTGCTCTTGGGAAGCTCGGGAATAGGCAGTTAATGGGGTTTCAAAAAGGAGAGCTTATGAATGTCATCACGAAGGATGTAGAGCTGCTGGAAGTGTTTTATGCGCATACGGTCGCCCCTGTATGCATTAGCCTGACAACAGGGATTGTTTATTTAGCGATTTTCTGGACATTGCATCCATTGTACGCCGTTGTAGCTTTATTCTCTTATGTGTTGATCAGCTATATCGTACCAAAAAGTATATACCGGAGCGGTAGAAATGCTGGTGAATCATATCGAGTTCACTTTGGCATACAAAGTCAATATATACTTGACCGATTAAAGGGATTGAAAGAGTTATATATTTTTGGCCAGGAAAAGCAGACGATGAATCAAATTGATAGATATAGTGAGGATTTAAATGATTCTACATTGTCACTTAAGAAACATGAAGGTTTGCTTAAAGCTTTGACGGATGGGGCCTTATATCTTTCGGTATTTTTACAAATTGGTATGACCGTTTATTTGTATGGACAAAGCAAAGTTGATGCTGATACAGGGCTTTTGGCTATGTTATTGCTTTTTTCTTCGTTTGGCCCCGCGCTTGCTTTATCGCAGCTTAGTGCAAGCCTGGTTCATACTTTTGCTAGTGCCAAGCGAGTATTGGGAATCATTAATCTTACTCCGGAAGTAATGGAGGAAGGTTCCAAGGAACTTACAGTTATTGACGATATTAAATATGAACATGTCCAATTTGGCTATGACAAGAACCATCCTTTATATAAAAATGTTAATCTGGAATGGAGATTGGGAGAAATCATTGGGATTAAGGGAGATAACGGTACTGGTAAATCAACCTTGATTTCATTGCTATTACGTGATATTCCGGTTACTCATGGTGCTATTTTAGTGAATGGAATATCGATACAGAAGTATAGTGCCGAATCTTATCGGAAGCAGTTCAGTATGGTTGATGCTCATACAATCGTTTTTTCGGATACATTACGAAGGAATCTGGCTGTTTATAAGGAATATACTGATGGAGAGATTTGGGATGCTTGTAAGAAGGCTGGATTAGATCAATTTGTAAAAGATCTTCCGGATGGTTTGGAAACTCATCTCCAGGAATTCGGTGAAAATCTTTCAAGTGGTCAGCAGCAACGATTAGCTTTGGCAAGATTGTTTCTGGATGATGCGCCTGTTTTCATTTTGGATGAGCCTACAACAAATCTTGATGCACTGAATGAATCTTATATTCTCCAGACAATTAAGGCTCATGCTGGTGGAAAGTTGGTTATACTTATCAGCCATCATGCGGAGGTTCTGGCTATGGCAGATCGTATTTTTGAGGTGAGTGATGGTCAGATTACCGAAATGGAATACCAGTCCTATAAAAAAGATGCATAACCAATAATACCGGGAAGAAAATCTATAGTGGAGTACTTAGCCTCATTAAAGAACTTGCATGGTCTAATCCATGCAGTAAATAACAGAATAAGGATAAAGTGATAAAAGCTGCAGAACATCCTCTGCAGCTTTTTTGTAATGATATAAGTCCTGAAATATGGACATTTATCACAGATACTTTTACTCATAAGTCTGTAATGGAGTTGTTTTGGTAAAAATAAGCAATATACCTATAGGATTTTTATATATTTTAGTTCTATCCTGAGGATGTGATGAATATATTGACAAAGTGTGCTAAAAAACAACCATTGGTAAAGTTCAAGGAGGTAATCAAGTGACCATCAATATGATTCTGTTCACTGTCACAATTAAATCTAATAAATGGGACCATTCTGACTATGTTTCAATGCGTCAAGCTGAAAATGAAATGCTTGACCGTAAAATGACCATGCTTAATAAATTTTATTAAGCATTTTCAATTTTCATCAGCTTGGACAAAGTGTGCTTGTTCATTTGTATGTAATGTTCTTTTAAAAGCAAGTTGTTTTACTGAAAGAGAAACAACCTGTATCCTAAAAGATTCATATAAATTGCTAAATATAAAACAATCGGAAAGTAGGGGTAAAATGTGATGAATAATATCATTTTAAAAGTATCTAAATATTTCTGGATTAATAAAGATAGTGCATAACTTATAAGTTCACATTACTGTAAATAGTTAGTCAATTATTCTTCACATCATGCTAATTTGGACTAACCCTCTATATGTTAAATTTAGTTTAATAGAAAAGATAAGGGGTTGGTTACCATGTTATTATTTGTAATGGGTGTTGCTACTGCTGTTACCATCACATTTGTCATTGTAGCTGATATAACAACAATAGAATTATAAATAAAGAAAAAACTTATGCAGAGCATAAGTTTTTTCTTTATTTTGGTCCAAAGTAACCGCCGCTACAGAAACCCCAAAAACCAAAGAGAAATAATAAGATGAACAAGATGATTAGAATGGCAAATCCGGCTCCAAATCCACCTCGGCAGGGCGGCGGAGGACAGCCCCAGCCGTATCTGGGTCCCCCATAAGGATAAGGGTACATAAATGCACCTCCTTATATACTAAAGATTATTACTATTGTATGGGGAAATATCTTAAGGGATTGGGCATAAAATAAATATCTTATTTCATAAAGGACATGCAAGGGATAGAGGCTGTTGTCATACATTCTAATAATCTACCTGTTTGAAACAGTGAGGAGCTGATCTTTAATGGCAGGGGTTTTGGCAGCGTTTGGGTATTTTATTAAGGAATTAGTATTTCTCGTCTCCTATGTTAAAAATAATGCATTTCCTCAACCTTTATCAGCAAAGGAAGAAAGAGAATGTATTGAAAGGATGGCGGAAGGAGACGCGGAGGCAAGGAATTTACTAATCGAACATAATCTGAGGCTTGTAGCTCACATTGTGAAGAAGTTTGAAAATACCGGGGAGGATACAGAAGATCTGATCTCAATCGGAACAATTGGCTTAATCAAGGGCATTGAATCTTATTCTTCAGGTAAAGGCACCAAACTTGCTACATATGCGGCGCGTTGTATAGAGAATGAAATTTTGATGCATTTACGGGTGATTAAAAAAACAAAGAAAGATGTATCTCTACATGACCCAATTGGCCAGGATAAAGAAGGGAATGAAATATCCCTACTTGATATTTTAAAATCTGAGTCTGAGGATGTCATTGACACGATCCAACTTAATATGGAACTCGAAAAAGTAAAGCAATATATTGACATACTTGATGACCGTGAAAAAGAAGTAATCGTTGGCAGGTTTGGCCTGGATTTAAAAAAAGAAAAGACGCAAAGAGAGATTGCTAAAGAACTGGGGATTTCCCGCAGCTATGTTTCGAGAATTGAAAAAAGAGCATTAATGAAAATGTTCCATGAATTTTATCGGGCAGAGAAGGAAAAAAGGAAGAAAAAATAGTAAAACTGGGCAAAAGATACTTGCTCAGTTTTTTTTATGATAGGAAATAATAGTGACACGCTTATAAGAAATCGAGGTGTCAATATGCGAAGGTTTAAACCTCCGAACTCTGCATCCTATTTTTACCGATTTGGCTGCAAGGTAACCCAATACTATAAAATAATTTTATTTATTTGGGGGCTGCTATTCATTGGTGGCATAACCTTAATGCCTTCTTTTTTTAATCATCTCACTCCTCCGCAGTTGAATGTAAGTGGCTCACAATCTGAACGAACTCATCATTTAATGGAACACGCATTTACAAAAGATATGGGTGAACAAAATTTTCTTATCTTCCATTCTGATAAGCAGGATGTGAATGAAAATAATTTTTATAATCATGTAGACAATGTGCTGGCAGATATTCAAAAAATAGATGGGGTAACAGTCCTTGCAAATCCGCTGGAGGATCAGATTATAGACGGGGCAGACCAAATTTCATTAGATTTGCATACATGTTATGCTGTACTTTTCATTGAAGGAAATAAAGATCAAACATTAGGGACAATTGATGAAATCCGTACCTATTTGGAATCGAATAAAGGTGACTTGGAGCAATATTTGACAGGTGCCACTCCGACGATAAAAGATTTAACCCATATGGAAAAGCGGGATCTTTCCTATGCTGAAAAGATAGGCATGCCTTTTGTCCTGGTGGTTCTTTTACTGGCCTTTGGTTCCCTAACAGCAGCATTAATTCCAATTATTATGGGCGTAATGTCTGTGGTCATTACCTTTGGATGTTTAAGTGTTTCAGGGTATCAGGATTTCGATATTATTGTACCAAGTGTAGTCACGATGATAGGACTTGGGATCGGAATTGATTATTCATTATTTTTGATTATGAGATACAGGGAGGAACTCCAGAAGACAGATTTACATGAAGCAATCGCCATAGCCATCGCCACAAGTGGAAAGTCCATATTTTTATCAGGTATGACGGTAATGATTTCGTTAATCGGGCTACCTCTTGTTCATGCTAAATTATTTCTGAATTTAACAGTCGGCACGTTTGCTGTTTTATTCATATTAATCCTGCTGACACTCACTTTTTTACCTTCATTATTGTGTTTGTTTGGGCATCGTCTGAATAGCTTTTCTATCCCATTTATAAAGAAAAAATCGAATCAGACAAGAAATTATATGTATCGATGGACAAAACATATTATGAAGCACGCCATCCCCTATTTAATTGGCACGATTATAATCCTTGTAGTACTAACGGCACCATTATTAAAGATCCAGTTAGGTATAGGGCTGAATCAAGACGGTTTAAAGGATTATCCATCAGGTAAGGGAAATGCACTATTAGAGAGAGAGTTTGTTTCTGGGTTGTATTCACCGGTTCTCTTGGTTAAAAAAGCTGCTGAGAAGCAATTTAGTACGGACGAGCTACAGGAAATTGCCGCGGTGACGGATATCCTTAAAACCTATGATGAGGTCCAAGTGGTATCTTCTATAACAGATTTAGCCAATCACGTGTCAGGCAGTCAACAATCCAGTGAGTTATTGGAATTAATCAAAATACCTGAACTAAAACCGTATACCAAGTTCTTGGTGAATGAGGATTTTAATGTAGCGCCTGTCATGATTACCTTGAAATATGCCCCTGATTCCGCTGAAGCAAAAGCATTTGTCACTAAAATAAGTGAACGTTTCCAAAAAGAAATAAATGAAGAGTCTCTTTATATTGGCGGACTTACAGCTCAAATAAATGATTTGCATGAAGAAACAATGCAAAAAACACCCATCGTTATCGTTATTGTTTTATTGATATCCTATTGTTTCTTGGTGATTGCTTTCAAAAGTTTACTCATACCGGTAAAAGCTATCCTATTAAATATTCTTTGTGTAACAGCAGCATGCGGAATAACGGTGGCTTTCTTTCAGTTTGGATGGGGAGAGAGCGGGTTCCAGTTTATATCACCTGGATATTTACAGTCTTATTTACCAGTTTTGACATTCGCTATATTGTTTGGTTTATCTATGGATTATGAAGTGTTTTTAGTGGGGAGAATTAAAGAGGAATGGGAAACCTCTTTCGATAATGAAGAGTCCATTGCAAAGGGAATCGAATATACAGGCCCCTTTATTACCCAGGCTGCTTTCATTATGATGATCGTGTTCACTTCATTTATCCTGACGCGTGTATTAGAGATTAAGCAATTGGGTTTTACTTTGGCTGTTGCAGTTTTATTGGATGCCACGATTATTCGGTTAATCCTCGTCCCCATATTATTGAAGATGATGGGAAAATGGAATTGGTGGATTCCGCTGCCTACAAAGAGGAGATAGGAATATTCGAGATCATATACTTAGCATAATAGAAAGAAAAATCTTTCCCTTCCTTTCAAGGAATAGTAAACTAAGTAGAGACAAACACCCTGAAACGTCATGGGTGTTTTTGTTAATTCTCTATCCAACATAAATGCCCATTCATTACTAAGAAATAGGTGAAGAACGTGAAGGAAAAATTATATCAATTATTAATCGAATTGACGAATGGCAAATGGACTTCTTCGCTTTTAAGGAGATTTGCTACTTCAAACGTAAGCAGAAAAATTGTCCCATCATTTGCTAAGCAATATAAAATCAATCTAGATGAAATGGATCGCCCTATCCATGAATATACATCCCTGCATGACTTTTTTACCAGATCTTTAATACAGGGGGCGCGCGAAATAAATCATGCTGAAGGGACAGTTGTCAGTCCAGTAGATGCCGTATTGGAAGACAGTGGGATTATCCGTGAAGATTCCTCTTTTAAAGTAAAAGGAAAGGTATATTCGGTAGAGGAAATGCTTGGGAATGTTAAGGAGGCCGATAAATATTTGGGCGGCAGATATATGGTTCTTTATTTAAGTCCAAGTCATTACCATCGTATCCATTCTCCTGTGGATGGAATGGTAACGCGTATCTCTACTCTTGGTCAAAAGTCATATCCAGTTAATAAGTGGGGTATGACGTTAGGAAAACAACCTTTATCAAAAAATTATCGTGAGATCACAGAAGTCCGGCATACTGGAGGTTTTCTGTCAGTAGTAAAAGTCGGTGCCATGTTTGTAAATTCAATAGAGAGAACACATTCTGGAGATACTTTACGTAAAGGGGAAGAAATCGGCTATTTTTCTTTCGGTTCTACTGTAGTTCTTTTGTTTGAAAAGAATACCTTCAATCCGTCTATAACTGGTGAATTACCACAACCGGTACATGTTGGAGAAACAATAGGGTATATAAAATAAATAAAAAGATCTCGCCCTGGTTTTAAACCAGGGCATTAGATACCATTTGTTCGGTGGTTTTAGTTTAAAATATTTTATAAGATAAGGATCTCCTGTCAATTTCTCTCTCGATAAGACGGATAAATTCTTGACTTAAGTTTAAATGCCTCGCTTTGTAGTACGATTCAATCAATAGATCATCTGGTAATTTTTGCATTTTTTTGCCTTGCGGCTTCACCTCCAATTTACTGTTCTAAACGGGTGGCAACGACAGTATATTAGTAGTTTGCCTTGGTGTATCCTTAATTTAACAGAATCAGGGGAGTGGAACAACCGTTCTGTTATCCACAATGATTAGTGTATAACTTGTGGATAAAATGTGTGTATCTGTAAGTTTTTGAGGAAATCGTACTGAATATAGGAAGTGCAGTATGTTAGTGATGTGAATAAACTTATCCACAATTTTAAACGTTGACGTAATATGTCGAAAGGTTTTTCATTTTGACCACACTTTTCATCAAATTTAGCTAATTAGCTATGACATAAATTAAAATTTCCGTTATGATGGATAGCGGTGATAAAGAATAATAGAGGTGTATAGAGTGATAAAAGCATTTTTACCTTCCCAACATGTTAAAAGTATTTTTGATATTAAACCTCAGGAACTAAAAGATAAGGGAATAAAGGGGATTATTACAGACCTTGATAATACTCTTGTGGAATGGGACCGCCCACTTGCCACGCCTGAACTGATAACTTGGTTTGAAATGATGAAGAAAAACGGCATACAAGTGACAATTGTCTCCAATAACAGTGAACTCCGTGTAAAATCATTTGCCGACCCACTACAAATTCCATTTATCTTTAGAGCAAAGAAACCTATGGGTGCTGCTTTTAGAAGAGCTGTAGATATTATGGGTATTAAAAGAGAAGAAGCAGTGGTAATTGGTGATCAGCTTTTAACAGATGTACTGGGTGGTAATCGTAATGGATTTCAAACTATCCTTGTAGTTCCTGTTGCTCAAACAGATGCATGGACTACTAAAATAAATCGTAAAATTGAACGCAGAATATTAACCTGGTTCCGTAAAAAGGGACAGATAACATGGGAGGACTAGAATTGGAAAAGGAACAAATAAGTTGTGTAGGATGCGGTGTTTCCATTCAAACGGAGAATCCTGATGATTTAGGATATGCACCTGCTTCCTCTCTTCAAAAAGAACAAATCATTTGCCAAAGATGTTTCCGACTTAAACACTATAATGAAGTTCAGGATGTATCCCTAACGGATGACGATTTCTTGAAAATTCTGAATGGAATTGGAAGCAAAGAGGCTTTGATTGTAAAATTAGTTGATATTTTTGATTTTAATGGAAGCTGGCTTCCTGGTATACAGAGATTTGTCGGCCATAATCCGGTAGTTTTAATTGGTAATAAAAGTGATTTGCTACCTAAATCAGTAAAACCTAAAAAGCTTATTGCTTGGATGAAACAAATGTCGGCTGAATTAGGCTTAAAGCCTGTGGATGTCATGCTTGTCAGCGGTGCCAAGGGACATGGTATTGAAGAAGCGATGCAGCGTATTGAGGAATTGCGTGAGGGACGTGACGTATACGTCGTTGGTTGTACAAATGTAGGGAAATCAACCTTTATCAATCGTATTATTAAGCAGGGAAGCGGAGAAGAAAATGTGATCACAACTTCGTATTTCCCAGGAACAACTCTTGATATCATTGAAATCCCATTAGATGATGAAAAAGCGCTGATCGACACGCCAGGAATCATTAATCATCACCAGATGGCCCATTATGTAGGGAAAGAAGATTTGAAAATAATTACTCCGAAAAAAGAGATAAAACCAAGAGTATTTCAATTAAATGAAGGGCAAACACTCTTCTTCGGTGGTTTGGCTCGATTTGATTTTATCCAGGGTGAAAGAAATTCGTTTACCTGTTATTTGTCCAATGATCTTAATATCCATCGGACGAAACTGGAAAAAGCGGATGAATTATATAAAACACATGCAGGCGATTTATTGGTACCGCCGAACCCTTCTGAATTAGATGAATTCCCACCACTTGTTGCTCATCAATTCTCTATAAAAGAAGGAAAAACAGATATCGTCTTTTCAGGTCTGGGCTGGGTGACAATTAATAAGCCGGGTGCAGTAATAGCAGCGCATGTTCCAAAAGGGGTACAAGTGACAATTCGTAAATCATTGATTTAAAGGGAGAGTAAAATGACTAAACTGTTCGGCGTGTTAGGGAATCCTATCAAGCATTCAATGTCTCCGCTCATTCATAATGATGCATTTGAAAAACATTCAATCGATGGAGTTTATTTGCCTTTTTGTGTGGAGGATACTGATTTAAAACAAGCGGTTCAAGGACTAAAAGCTTTGGGGGCTGGTGGTTTTAATGTGACGGTTCCCTTTAAAAGTCGTATTATTCCTTATATCGATGTATTGGACGAATTTGCAGGTGAGGTTGGAGCTGTTAATACTGTTGTCAATAGAGACGGGCGTTTATACGGGTACAATACAGACGGACCTGGATTTGTGAAAGGCCTCCTCTCCATAGCAGAGAGAATAGCTGATAAAAACGTGTTAATCATTGGAGCTGGCGGAGCAGCCAGGGGAATTTATTTTGCTTTAGCCAAAACAGGTGTTGCTAAACTTGATCTTGCCAATCGGACGGTCTCCTCTGCCGAACAGTTGTTGTCTGATTATCAGGGTTCAATAAGTTCAAGTGCCATTAGCCTGAAAGAGGCGGAACGTTCTCTCGCCCAGTATGATATTATTATTCAAACAACCTCGGTTGGCTTGGCAGAAGGAAATGTATCACCACTTTCTTTGGCAGAATTGAGCCAGGACGCTATTGTATGTGATATTATTTATAATCCTCTTCAAACTAAAATGTTGAAAGAGGCAAAAGAGCGCGGCAATAAGATTCAAAACGGTGTGGATATGTTTGTGAACCAGGGAGCGCTTGCTTTCGAGTTATGGACAGGTATTACACCAGATACAAATAGAATGAAACAATTAGTGTTACAACAATTAGGAGGATCATAAATGTTAAAAGGTAAACAAAAAAGATTTTTACGTGCAAAGGCACACTCTCTTCAACCAATATTCCAAGTTGGTAAAGGCGGCGTGAATGAAAATATGATTAAACAAATTGGCGAAGCTTTGGAAGTAAGAGAACTTTTAAAAGTAAGCGTACTTCAAAACTGTGAAGAAGACCGTGATACTGTGGCTGAACAGCTTTCTAAAGGTGCAAAAGCGGAATTGGTTCAAATTATCGGCAATACAATTGTTTTATATAAAGAGTCAAAAGAAAACAAACAAATTATTCTACCATCATAACCCAATTACTTTTTAGGAGGGGGGTCTAAATTTATGAAGAAAATTGGCATTTTGGGCGGAACGTTCGATCCACCTCATATCGGACATTTAATCATTGCTGATGAAGTCAGGGAGTATATGGGTTTGGATGAGATACGTTTTATGCCCAATAATGTGCCCCCTCATAAAACGAAGACATCAACGACAAATCAAGAACGCTTTGATATGCTTACGTTAGCAATTGGTACGAATCCATATTTGACCATTGATACGATTGAATGGGAAAGAACTGGGCCATCGTATACAATAGATACCATTAAACTTATTAAAGAACGGGAAGGCGATTCAGAAGTATATTTCATTATCGGTGCCGATATGATTGAATACTTACCTAAGTGGAAAGATATAGACGAATTAAGTCAATTAGTCCGTTTTATTGGTGTTCGACGGCCGGGGTACAGTACTGAAACATCCTATCCAGTCAAAATGGTGGATGTTCCGGAAATTGCTGTTTCCTCTTCTTGGATTCGTACAAAAATAAGCAAGGGAAAGACAATCAACTATTTGGTGCCTGAAGCGGTAAAGCTATATATTGAGGAGAATCGTTTATATGGATCAAAAAAAAGCACTTGAATTGGTTAGGAAGCAATTGCCTGACAAAAGATATATTCATACATTGGGTGTTATGGAAAGTGCTCAGGAATTGGCAGAGCGTTATGGAGCTGATACAGAGAAAGCGAAATTGGCAGCAATCCTGCATGATTACGCTAAATATCGCCCTTTGGATGAAATGGAAGGAATCATTAAAAATGAGAATCTGCCACAGGACCTTTTGGACTATAATTCAGAATTATGGCATGCACCGGTCGGAGCTGTTTTAGTTCAGAAAGAAGCAGATATTGATGATGAGGAAGTCCTTTCAGCTATCAGAAACCATACTTCTGGCTGTGTCGGAATGAGTTTGCTTGATAAAATAATTTATTTAGCTGATTATATAGAGCCTGGGAGAAGTTTCCCTGGAGTAGAAGAAGTGAGGGCGATGGCGATGAAAAGCCTGGATCAAGCTGTGCTTCAGGCAATGGGAAATACGATCACATTTTTGATTAAAAAAAATCAAATGATCTATCCGGACACCTTCCATGCCTATAACGATCTTGCAATGCAGATAGGGAGGAACAACTAAATGAATGGGAAAGAATTATTACAAGTTGCTGTAAAAGCTGCTGATGATAAAAGAGCAGAAGAAATCCTTATTTTAAATATGAAAGGTATTTCTTTAATTTCTGATTACTTCATTATTTGCCACGGGAATTCAGACAAACAAGTACAAGCTATAGCACGTGAAATGAAGGAAAAGGTAGAAGAAACTGGAGCTACAGTCCGCAGAATGGAAGGTTTTGATGAAGCACGCTGGGTTCTTGTAGACATGGGTGATGTGGTAGCACATATTTTCCATAAAGATGATCGTTCCTATTATAAATTGGAAAGGTTATGGGGAGATGCCCCGCAAGTTTCTTTACAGGAACTTAACATATGAATTTGAGTTATCAAAACTTTGCTTATGTTTATGATTATTTAATGAAAGACGCTCCTTATCAAGAATGGGTAGAGTTTGTAAAAAAAATCACTCAAAAATATCAATTAGATGATAGAACCATTCTTGATATTGGATGTGGTACTGGAGAACTTGCGATCCGCTTGAAAGAATCTGGCTTTCATCCAACTGGCGTTGATTTATCAGAAGAAATGCTCGCTGTTGCGATTCAAAAAGCAAATGAGAAGCAGCTGGATATCCCTTTTTATCACCAGGATATGAGAGCTTTGGATGGACTCGAGAAATACGATTTAGTTGTCATCTTTTGTGACTCCTTAAATTATCTTGCCGATGAAAATGATGTGAAGGCTACTTTTTCAGGTGTATTGAATCATATGAAAGAGGATGGGCTGTTTATATTCGATGTCCATTCGGTTCATAAAATGGCTACTTTATTTAATGATCAGACTTATGCAGATAACGGAGATGATATTTCGTTTATCTGGAATGCCTGGAAGGGTGTGGATGTGCCACACAGTGTCGTGCATGAGTTAACTTTCTTTGTATATGATCAGGATACTGAGGCGTATAGCCGATTTGACGAAGACCATTTTCAACGTACATACCCTATCGAGATGTATAAAGCATGGCTTGATGAAATTGGATTCAATATCGTTGAATTGATGGGTGATTTCGGAGGGAATTCCCTTGAGGAAGCGGAAAGAATATTTTTCGTTTGTAAAAGAAAATAAGGTAAAAAACCAGGAGACAAATTGTCCCTGGTTTTTTATTGTATTAGACACAATAAATTCATAATTACATGTATTTTCGTAAAGGATATTTATAAACCTTGTTAGAATTAATTAATAGTATGAAGCCCCAAACTGTTTTTCAATCCCCTTTAAATCTTCTTCGAATTTGCGATGTGTAGCCTGGAAGACATGTTTAAAAACATCACCTAACTCATTCTCTAATACTTTGATTCCTTCACCCGTAATTCCGCCTTTAACACAAACTTTTTCTTGCAAAGCAGGTAACGAATAGTGCTTTTGTGACAATAATTCGCCGAGCCCAATGAGCATAGATTCGGTTAATTGGGTGGCTGCCTCAGTGCTTATTCCCGTATGGTCGACTGCTGCTTCAATGAATTGCCTTGCAATAAAGCTGAAAAATGCCGGTCCGCAACTTACAATGTCAGAAGAAACTCGTGTATAGTCGTTATCAATTTCCAAGGGTTTTGAAATAACAGATGCCATATTCTGTAGATGATTCCGCCACGATGGACTACAGGATTCACCGAATGTCAGAAGTGTCGCACCTGCTAGAGCTCGATTTGTGATGGATGGAATAAACCTAGCACAAGAGCAGGGAACGGTAGCTTCCAATTGCTTAATGGAGATTGGGCTTGTGATGGATACTAAGCATTTCTCTGATGTTAAATGAGGTTCAAGAATCTTAATTAAGGGAAACATTTCGTGTGGTTTTACACATAAAAATAGTAAATCAGCCTCTTTTGCAAGTTCACTACTTGATTGGGACACATTAATTCCCGGAAATCCAGCAGCCAAGGACTGGGCTTTATGTAGAGTTCGGTTCGATATTAGTAAATCTTGTGCTCTCACTGCAGAAGACTCAATAAAGCTTTGAAGCAAGATGGTCCCCATATTACCAGTGCCAATAATACCGGTAATCATATAACCCCTCCTTATGAAAGAATATCCTGATCTTCTAACCAATTTATGCAAACAACAAATAATTATGAAGAGGAGCGTAAAATAAATGAATGATCAAATCGTACAGTTTATCCGCCGAAATGGAATTTTGCTAGCAGGAGCAGGAGTAGCCTGTGGAGCACTCTTTTTTTGGAATACACAATCCGAGGAAGAGCAACCGGAAAGTGCAATCAATTGGACGGAAGAAAGTGAAGTAAAGAATGAGGAAGCTGAAAAGCTCACGACAGCAGAGCCTGAAGTAATTAATACTTATAAGGTTGATGTGAAAGGCGCCGTACAAAAACCTGGAGTGTATGAGTTTATAACAGGAGATCGAGTGACAGATATTATTCAAAAGGCAGGAGGATTTAAAAATGAAGCTGATAGTAAACAAGTGAATATGGCACAACTTGTTGAAGATGAGATGGTCATTTATATTCCAACTAAAGGAGAACAGGTGGATACCTCCAATCAAACGGTAGCGGAAAGCTCCGGAAATGTTGCAGCGGATCAAACAGATGGTACAATAAATTTAAACAAAGCGACATCTGAAGAATTGCAGGAACTTCCGGGAATTGGTCCAAGCAAAGCGACTGCTATTTTGCAGAAACGAGAAGAGCTTGGGTCATTTAAAAATGTGGAAGATTTAAAAGAAGTGACAGGTATAGGAGATAAAACATTCGAAAAGCTAAAGGAATTAATAACTGTAAAGTAATTAAATTTTTGTTAAAGTGTAGGAAAGTTCATTGGAGGAGAGAGAGATGGAACGTATTTCTTGGGATCAATATTTTATGGCGCAAAGCCACTTACTCGCATTAAGAAGTACATGTACGAGATTAATGGTAGGAGCTACAGTCGTAAGAGATAATCGTATTATTGCCGGTGGATACAACGGATCCATTGCCGGCGGTGTCCATTGTGTGGATGAGGGATGTTATGTTATTGACAATCATTGCGTTCGGACCATTCATGCTGAGATGAATGCCTTATTACAGTGTGCTAAATTTGGCGTACCAACTGAGGGTGCAGAAATCTATGTTACGCACTTTCCTTGTCTGCAATGCTGCAAAGCTTTAATCCAAGCTGGAATTAAAACAATTTATTATGCGGAAGCCTATAAGAATCATCCATATGCTGAAGAATTATTTGAGCAGGCAGGTGTACTCGTTAAACAAGTAATTGTCGATGAAAAATGGGTTGATTTCCATGATACAAAGAAAATGAACTTTGTCATGGATCTGATTAATGAGCTGAAAGAAAGAGGCGCTTCTGACTCGGAAATTGCTCGTTATATGGATGAGACGGCCCATTTATTCCCGCAATTTGACTGATATGAGCAATCGATTTTTATTTTATTGTGCTGTGATCACTATTTCAGCGGTTACAGCACCCATTTATTTCAATAAATTCTTCTTTCTTTTACTGGTCCTTTTATTTTGTGTTATCCTAAAAAGATTTTCGATTAAGCATTCTATAATCCTGTTTGTTATCTTCGCTATTTTCTACGCGCATAGCTCCTATTGGAACCATACAAATACCAGTCTCTTGACAGGGAAAGAAACCCAACTCCAAATCACTTTTTCTTCCTATCCTGAAATAAATGGGGACCGTGTTAGCGGCCTCGCAAAACTTTCAGATAAGGAAAATATCTGGATTACCTATCGATTGAATCATGAAGATGAGGCAAATGAACTTAATAATATGGTTCTTACCGGTAAAACCTTCCGTGTAACCGGTAAACTGAAAAAACCAACTCATGCGACAGTTGAGAATGGATTTGATTTTTTTAACTATTTAAGATTTAATAGAGCCCATTGGATATTGGATATAGAGAATAAAGAAGATATTTCCGGAGAAAACAGTAATTTGTTTGTGAAACTGGCTCAAATGAGAGAGGGTGAGTTAAAGCGAATTGACCAGTTGTATTCAGGTACCTCCGCCAGCTTTACTAAAGCGCTTATATTTGGAGAACAGGCGGATATATCGGAGGATTTATATAATCAATTTAAAGAGCTTGGGATTGTTCATATATTAGCCTTATCTGGAATGCAAGTTGCGTTAGTGACAGCTATTTTATTTTACGTCTTTTTACGGTTAGGTTTAACTCGTAGCCATACATACTTATTGCTGGCTTGTTTACTCCCTTTTTATGCGGTCATCACCGGGTTATCAGCGTCGATTGTCAGAGCATGCGTAATGGCTGCCGTATTTATGTTCGGTCAATTTTTCGGATTGCGTTTGACGGCTTTTAAAACAATAACGATTTGTTTAATGGGCTATTTACTCATAAACCCCTTTCAAGTATTCCAAATAGGCTTTCAGCTATCTTTCTTGCTGACGTATGGTTTGATACTTTCAACTAGAATTTTTCAGAGAAGGTATCATTCACCTGTTGTAAATCTGCTGGTTATGACGGCAATATGCCAAATGATTTCCCTTCCAATTATCCTCTATCATTTTTATGAAATTTCCCTCATTGGCTTCCTTTCCAACTTGATTTATGTTCCATTGTTTACCTATTTATTGTTTCCGCTAACCATTGGGGTTTATTTGTTTGTTCATTTGGGTGTTCTATCTCAACCTGCATTGCTGCTGCTGGACTCTATCTATCATTTATTGGAGAAATCTACTGCGTTTATGTCTGCTTTCCCTGTTACGACGCTGTTATTTGGAAAACCTCCCAATCTAATCTTGGCATTAATCGTACTTTGTTTTGTAACCATTTTAATTGTAATAGAGATCCGTTCGAAATGGCTATTCACAGTCTGCCTGATTACGTCTCTATTACTCTGTTATCAATATAATGATCAACGTTTTTCAAAGGAAGGGGAGATAACCTTTTTAGATGTGGGGCAGGGAGACTCTATTTTCATTCAATTACCTGCAAATGGTGGGACATATCTTATTGATACAGGTGGAGCCACTTTGTTTGGGAAAGAGGATTGGGCCTTGCAAAATGGGCAGTTCGATCCTGGAGAAGATATTATTTTGCCATTTCTAAAAAGTAAAGGGATTAAGGTGATTGATAAATTAATCCTTACACATGCGGATCAAGACCATGTAGGAGGCGCACTAGCTATCGCAGAAGCATTGGAGGTTCAGGAGATTTTGATTCCATTTGAACAACGTAAGGAGTTTTTGGAGACGGATATCATAAAAGAAGCAATTAATGATCAAATCCCCATTAAAGAAGTCCAAGCTGGGATGCGTTGGAGTACAGGGGACGCTAACTTCACCATTATTTCGCCGTTAGATAAAGTTGAAGAAAAGAATGAGTCTTCAGTTGTTATAAAAGCGCACATCAATCAAATAGATTGGTTGTTTGTCGGAGATCTGGGAGAACCCGGTGAAAGCATTCTTCTAGAAAATAAGACGGAATTGAAAGCGGATATATTAAAAGTGGGCCACCATGGCAGCAGAAACTCTTCTAAAGAACAGTTTATAAAAGCGGTTAATCCAAAAATAGCTGTGATATCGTCAGGTAGGAATAATCGTTTTGGGCACCCGCATGAGGAAGTCATTGAGTTACTTAATAATGAAGAAATTAGCATTTACAGAACGGATATGCAGGGCAGCATTCAGTATAAGTATAAGGTAAAAAAAGAAGGAACGCTTTCTACTCAAAGGCCATAGAATATGCTAAGAAATGAAAAACGGCCAAGAGGCCGCCTGAAAAATGAACTATTTACCGATTAATTGTATAACCATGGCGACAATAAACATTGTAGCGAAAAAACCAAATGATACAACAAATCCCACGATGGAATCTGATACGTCATTTGTCTTTGATTGTACATTCTTTTCAAACTCGTTCATTAATCCACCCCCCGACTACTTTTTTCAGTATAGAACATTTGGGTAAAAAAATCCACAATATCCAAATTTATATAAATTTATCCTTATATTTTACAAATAGATATTTCATAAAAAAAGAAAAATTTGAGTTGAGGTTGATCTATAGCGCTTTTTCGCTTTCTTGTTTGGCATTCCGGGACCGGCAAGAAGGCGTTGATATAGATTTTGGGAACCGGTTAATTTTTTCCGGTTCCTATTGTAATACTTGTCAAAATGGATGGCTACGATTAGGATGAAAGGAGCAAATTATAAACAGAGGCGATTATTGTGGTAGTAGATTTATGGAATACAATTAAAAGTAAACGGTTTAGTCCTGTCTATTTATTATATGGAGAAGAAGATTATTTTATAAAAAAGACAAAAGCATTAATCTGTGAGCATGCTTTATCAGCGGATGAAGCAGAGTTCAATTTGGCAACAGTTGATTTAGAGGAAACTCCTGTAGAATTAGCCATAGAGGAATTGGAGACTTTACCATTCATCGGGGAGCGCAGGGTTGTTATTTTACATAATCCTACATTTTTGACGGCTGAAAGAAAAAAAGAAAAGGTGGATCATGATTTAAAGCGATTGGAAAGTTATTTGACCAATCCTTCACCAACTTCGATTGCCATCTTTATTGCTCCATATCCAAAACTGGACGAGCGTAAGAAAATAACGAAGGAATTGAAACGTAATTCCGCCGTCCTGGAAGCGAAACCTTTATATGAAAAGGAATTATCTAAATGGATAATGGCAAATGCTAAATCTTTGGGAGTGAAAATCTCACCTGAAGCGGTGGAAACCTTATTATCTTTGACCGGGAACCATTTAATGATGGCGGCCGGAGAATTGGAAAAGCTTGCTTTGTATGCGACTGTCGAACAGGAAATTGACAAGGAAATGGTCAACAAACTTGTTCCGAAAAGCTTTGACCAGAATGTTTTTGATCTAGTTGATTACATTATGAATGGTCAGAAAAAAGAAGCTATTCTTTTATACAAAGAGCTATTGATATTAAAAGAAGAGCCTATTCGAATACTGGCTGCGATCGCTCGCCAATATCGAATTATTTTGCAGGTGAAAAAGTTATCGGGCCAAGGATATAGTGCCCAGCAAATCGCTTCTAAATTAAAAATGAGTCCTTATCCGGTTAAACTTGCCTTGAAGCGTGTAAATGATTTTTCTGAAATGAAGCTTATGCGTGCTCTGGCTGAATTGGCCGAACTTGACTTTAGAATGAAGAGTGGCGCCGGAGATAAAGAAATCCTTTTAGAATTGTTTATATTAAAATCTTAAATACGATCGAGCAGGTAAAAAGCGAAAGGTATCATGCTATTGCATGATACCTTTTTGTATGGATAATTCTATCTTTTAACGGTTATGAAGTTATTTTCTAGTAAAAGCCAGTTTTGAGGAAATGATAATCCCAATTTCCAATAGCTCATCCCCAGTAGATCCAATTCCTTTACAAGATTGAACTTGGCTTGAATGGACCTGGCATCCTCAAACCAAACCTCATGTTCTTTCCCGTCTGCATCCCGGTATCTAAAATAGGGAGCCTGTGCATTATTATCATATAGAATACGTGCGTTATTCCGCCGTGCAATGTCAATTGCCTGCTGGGGTGATACCGCTCTGGCCGTGGTGCCCTGTACGAACGGAAGTGTCCAATCATACCCATACAAATTTTGTCCCATCATTATTTTTCGTGAAGGAATCTCAGAAATTGCGTAAGTAAGTACCTGGCGAACAGGGCCTATTGGAGAAACTGCCTGGGCAGGTCCGCCGCTGTAACCCCATTCATACGTCATGATTAGAACCCAGTCTACTACTGCTCCTTGCGCCCTATAGTCATGTGCTTCATACCACTTACCTGTTTGGGTTGCACTTGTTTTTGGAGCCAACGCAATTGAAACCTGCCATCCTTGCGGTGAAAATCTTTCCTTTGCCCTTCTTAAGAAGTTTGTATAAGCTTCCCGATCTTCACCTCTAAGACTTTCAAAATCAAAATGAATATCTCTAAATCCTTGAGCTCTGGCAGTATCTTCAATGTTGGAAAGCAATTTATTTTGAATATCCGTATTGTTTAAAATAAGTGCACCTAATTCATCGCTGAATGCATCATTTTCTAAATTGGTCACGACCATGACCAGTACGTTATTATTTTCCCGAGCAATCGTCGGAAATTCACCCAAGGGAGGGGCTTTTAACGTACCGTCGCGTTGAACTTGATAGCTGAATGGCGATAAGTATGTAAGATGAGGTGCTGCAATCCTTGCTTGTTGTTCCAAATTGGGGGAAACAGTGTTTCCTCTTGGTTCCACATAGGCATTAAATTCAGCTTCGCGTCTAGGGATTGGAGGGATATACAGTCTCAACCCGACAGTTAATGGCGTGTTTAAAGAAATATTATTTATTTCTGCAAGTCGTTGAGCAGTCGTACCAAACCTCCGGGCAATTGTATATAGGCTATCTCCTGTCTGCACAAAGTAATAGCTCCCTGTAATCGGGATAACAAGTGCCTGACCTATAACCAAATCATTTGGATTTTCTAAGTCATTTGAAGAGATAATCTGTTCGGCTGTCGTGTTAAAGGTCTGCGCAATGGAATAAACACTCTCTCCTTGTCTGACAACATGTATTTGCATTCCTTATTCTCCTTTCAGTGTCTCTTTATTCAATGTATGTAGAGAAAGGAATAAGAATAACCAAAATGGCTATTGGCGCTAGTGAGATAGAAAACAGAAAGTTCTTTATTTGTTCACGTTTTTAACTTGAAAGTTTGCGAATTAATTCAATTTAGTATAACGAATAGATTATAATTTTATTAATGAATAGATTGTTGCATCGTTGAGGAGTGAAGTCATGTTGAGTAAGAAGAATATCATATTACACCCAATTACCTTTTTACGGATTTTGGGAATCATAGACGGGATTTCGTTACTCGTGTTATTGGGAATAGCTATGCCGCTTAAATATTGGGCGGATTTGCCTTTTGCCGTCACGATTGCCGGTTCCATTCATGGTGGGATATTTATAGGATATTTAATAGCTATAGCTTATACCCAAATTCGTATACAGTGGAATATTGGGTGGTCTTTATTGGCCCTATTAGTTGCGTTCATCCCGTTCGGTAATTTTTATTTTGATGTTTGGTTGAAAAAGAATCAATCATTTTACACTGTAAAGCCCTTTCCAAAGTTGTGGATTGTATATGCCATTATTATGTTTACGTTTATTGATCTATTTACACAGCTACCAGTTATGAGTACATATGCTACCTCACTTGGAGCAAGTGTAATGGTGGCAGGATTTGTTGTGGGAATGTATTCATTGACCAATACTTTCGGGAATGTACTTTCGGGAATTTTTACGGATAAATATGGAGTTTTTATTGTACTATGTACAGGCTTGCTTACAACAAGCGTTTCTTTACTGCTTTATAATTTCGTAAACGATGTGCCTGGACTGATTGTCGTGCGTTTCCTTCATGGTTTTCTTGGAGGATTAATTGTACCTGCTGCTTTTACATACTTAGCGAACCAAATGGATAGTAAGAAACAGGGAAGTCAAAGTGCAGTGACAGGTTCATTTATTGGATTGGCAGCCATTTGCGGCCCTGCGTATGGCGGTATTATGGCCAGCAAGACATCCGTGCCATTTGTTTTTACAACCATTGCTGTAGTTGGGATTGTTCTTTTGCTTGCCACGTTGTTGTTCTTGAGAACCCGTGCTGGATCGAAACAGCATAAAGCGGAGAATAGGGAAAAACTCATCTTCAATAAAGGAATCCTACAAGCTTATACGGGAGCATTCTTTTTAATGTTTTCGCAAGGGGCCCTTGCCTATTTATTGCCCTTACACGTTGATGTACTAGGTTATAGTTCACGGTTAAGCGGTACGTTAATGAGTATATTTGGAGTGGTGGCTGTTGCAATATTTATCTTGCCGACGAATAAATTCTTTGATCGAATTCCACCGTTAGTCAGTTTTTCGATTGGATTGGCATGCTTAGGAATCAGCCAAGTTTTACTGGGACAATCAAGTGAATTAATTGGCCTTTATTCTATCATGGTTTTATATGGGGTAGGATTTGCTTTCTTATTTCCTGCCATCAATTCATTATTGGTTCAATCGACTTCTGAGAGGATGCGTGGAAAGGCATATGGCTATTTTTATGCGTTATTTTCATTAGGGGTTGTGGCTGGATCTTCAGGTCTTGGTCTACTACCTGTTTCCATAACGGTGCAATTCAGCTTAATTGGAGTTATCCTGCTTGTTTGTGCAATGGTTATGTATGTGCAGGCAAAGCAACCGAAATCGGATACTGTAAAAGAGAGTGTTGAGGGATAAATAGAATCTTTAAGCAGGAGCTGTCAGGCTCCTGTTTTTTTATACGCCTAAAAAGCTTAGATTTTATATTAAATAAGTTGTCTTTAACTAACGGGCATTTAGCGGAAGAAGGATGTTGCTTATTTAGTGTCGAATTTAAAAGTTAATAAAGAAAAATGGGGATGGGTCTTATGAACAGAAAATACTTCTGGCTTTGGATTTCGTTGATTGCTATATTGGCATTTTTTACAGGAGAACTAGTTAATTTTATGATGCTCTTCTTAATTTTGCTTACCTTGATGGAGATAAGTGATGAGATTAAAAAGAGAAACGAACGTCCATAGTGTAAAAGTTATTAAGATTTTAAAAAGCTGAAAGAACAACAATATAAGGTCAACCAATTACCTTGGTCAACCTGATAATACGAAGGGTTAGGTTAGCAGAAAAAGGATATAAAATACTGCAAAAAAAGACGAAATTGGTGCCTTTTTATATTGGACCTATAATTGGAGTGGTTGATTTTTTGATTGGTAAAGCTTAACCAAGTATCAAACAAACAGGGCTATATAAAAGAACTTATAAGACTCGATATAATAAGCAATAATAAATAACAGAATCGCTTTTTCAGTCTGATTATATTCGAGGAGATGTTATAAATGCTTGGAGTTATTTTACTTTTGTTTTTGGGTTTGGTTACTTATCTATATGTTAAGCGCTCAAAAGAACGCGCAGTAAATCAAAATCAACAAACGGAGCTTGATACTGAATCAATGAAACTAGAAACTACACAGGGTGAAACCGTAATACAAGAGCATAAGCCCGTTAAACCTGTTGAACAATTAAAGCCGATTGAAAAGCCGAAACAAGAAACCGTTACAGTTACAATTCCTGATGGAACTACTAAGGAATATAATCTTAACTTAACACTTAATGACACCCATAGTTGCTTGATATCTGACGGCGGAAAAACTTATCATACACACGTTAATTGTTTTAAAAACTGGCCCGCAAAATATCAAGAAAATTTTGAGGGTTGGAAAGTAACAACAATAGATGAGGCAGAGAAAATGGGCTATAGAAAATGCAACTATTGTAATGAAGCTGATAGAACGGAATGGGACTATTACAAAGACGATAAACCCGTTAAAACATTCACTGTCACGCATAAGGATGAATATGCCATTACAGAGATCTATAACGTGGGTGATGAAGTAAATATGGACCATGATTTTGAGAAGGAAAAGGACACGTTAGAAATAGGCTTTGAGGAAATTTGTTATATGCCAAAAAGCGCAAGAGATTTCTTTGATGAAAATTACGGCAGTTACAAAATGTTTGTGTTAGATGTGTATGAAAATGACAATGGAAAAGTGAAGTTTAAGATTGGAATATTTGATGAATTAGGGGAGAATAATTGAATATAAAGTATTAAACCGCCTAATGATAGGCGGTTTTTGTTATATAAAAGGCGGGTTATCCTTGCTGGATTCTGTTTTGAAGTACGTAAATATTTTTCATCATATGACATAAAAAAAAACGACCCTCTAGAGGGTACGTTTCATTAAGCGTTTAGTTGGTTTACTTTTTTCATTAGACGAGATTTTTTACGAGCAGCAGCATTTTTGCTGATTAAGCCTTTAGTTGCAGCTTTATCAAGTCCTTTAACAGCAGCAACGATAGATTCGTTAGCAGTAGTAGCATCGTTAGTAGCGATAGCAGTTTCTACTTTTTTAACGGTTGTACGTACTGCATTTTTTTGAGCGATATTGTTAGCTCTAGCAGTTTCGTTAGTTTTAACGCGTTTAATAGCTGATTTGATATTAGCCATTCTATTCACCTCCAGAAGAACCGAGATTATGTCAACTCGATATTCTAATCAAATAACATTCACAACATATGATATTCTATCAAAATGTATGTCTTTATGCAATACTCAGATGCATCAAATCGAAAAAAACCATTAGAATAAATGGTTTTTCCTGTTAAGCATGGGATCTTTACATAATTAAAAGAATGAGAAAGAAGTAATAAGGTAAAAATACCTCTTATAGATCATTACAGGGGGTAATCGTTTGAATAAAGATTTAGATATGAGTCAGTATCAAGTTAGGACAGATCTAGCTATAGAGGCACGTGAACTGGCTATTCCACTCTCAGATGCTCCGAACAAATCTAATATTGAAGGAGTCATTTTAAAAGAGAAAGAAATGGACGGAATTAAATTATCGCATGTTGAAATAACAAAAGAAGGCGAAAAACAAGTAGGGAAAAAAGAGGGTTTTTATATAACTATGGAAGTTCAGGGGATTCGTGAACAGGATTCCGAGCTCCAAAAAAAAGTGGAAGCTGTATTTGCTAAACAACTGGCTTATCTAATCGAAAGAATGGGATTAACCTCAGAAGCGCATTGTCTTGTTGTTGGGTTGGGAAATTGGCATGTAACGCCAGATGCGCTAGGGCCGACGGTGACGGATAATCTGATTGTGACTAGACACCTTTTTAAATTTCAACCTGAAGCTGTTTCCAAAGGGTTTCGTCCGGTCAGCGCTATATCTCCGGGAGTTATGGGTGTTACGGGAATTGAAACAAGCGATATTATCAAAGGGATCGTAGGAAATATACAGCCAGATTTTATCATTGCAATCGATGCGTTGGCCGCTCGTTCGATAGAGCGTGTAAATACAACGATTCAAATTACAGATACCGGGATTCACCCCGGATCCGGCGTGGGTAATAAGCGGAAAGAACTTAGCAAGGAAACATTGGGAGTACCGGTTATCTCAATCGGTGTACCGACAGTAGTGGATGCCGTATCCATCACCTCAGATACGATTGATTATATTTTGAAACACTTTGGACGAGAGTTAAAAGAAGGAGACCGTCCTTCTCGTGCTCTTACTCCAGCTGGGATGACTTTTGGAGAGAAACGTAAATTAACGGAAGAAGATTTGCCTGAAGAGGAGCACAAAAAGACGTTTCTTGGTATTGTAGGTACACTTTCCGATGAAGAAAAGAGAATGCTGATACGTGAAGTGCTTTCCCCTTTGGGACATAATTTAATGGTTACGCCAAAGGAAGTCGATGTATTCATAGAAGAAATGGCAAATCTTATAGCTAATGGAATGAATGCGGCATTACATGAGGCAATAAATCAAGATAATACGGGCTATTACACACATTAATCTAGTTATGGTTCTAGTTACTCTATCAAAGCATACAATTTACTAGAATGCTTCCTGAAAGGGTGGAACCATGAAAGCCAAAAAAACTAGTTTTTTCGTAGTAGCACTTCAAGCAGCCACCACTATTCGTTTAATCATTTTCATTCTTATTACAATGATTGTACTTTTTTTGATAACTGGATTACTGACATCACTCAAACCGGAATATCGACCTAGCTCCGATTCGGTTAATGAAGCAGCCGGACAAGTTCCAGGGAAATTCTTGTACAAATATTTAGGGAAAGGGAATATGTATTTCCTACAATCCTACCCAGATGAAGAAACGGATTCAGTTACGACTCAAATATTTCAATCTTTAACAAATATTTCATTGAATGATCCGCGCAGTTTACTAGGTCATGAGTTACCGGGATATTCCTTGTTCGATGGAGAAATATTAGTAGCAGGCGAAGGAACCAATTATACAAATATGCCAATTGAATCTGGTCCATCAGAGGAAGCTATGGAAAAAGATACAGAGACTGAGGAGATTGTAAAGGAAGAAGAGCCTGAAAAGACGAATCCATCTCAATCTCCTCTACAAAAAACAAAAGAAGAAGTCATGTATATTTATTTTTCACATACAAGAGAATCGTACCTTCCTTTATTAAAAGGAGTAACTAATCCTGATTCAGCCTTTCATTCGAAAGCAAATGTAACGCTTGTGGGTGAAAAACTGAAAAAGTCTTTGGAAGCGAAAGGCATTCTGTCAAAGGTAGATAAGACGGATGTTAATGCCATATTGAACAAGAAAGGGCTGCAATATGGAAGTTCTTACAGCCAAGCTCGAAATCTGGTGGAAGAAGTAATAGCCACGGATAAAAATATCAAATATTTTATTGATGTTCATCGTGATTCACAGCGAAAAAAAGTGACGACCGTCACGATCGATGGCAAAGCATATGCTAGATTATGCTTCATTATTGGTGGCGAAAACCCTAATTATGAACAGAACTTAAAGCTGGCTAAGGAAATACACAAGAAAATCTCCGAGAAATATCCCGGTTTAAGCCGCGGGGTCTTTGAAAAAAGAGGCGCAGGAACGAATGGAAAGTTTAATCAGGATTTATCTGGAAATGCAATGTTAGTGGAAGCTGGCGGAGTAGACAATACATTAAATGAATTAAATGCATCAATGGACGTATTGGCGGGTGCATTGGCTGAGCACTATTGGAATGCCGAGTCTGTACAGGGGGAAGTGGCAGAATAAGTAAAGGAGATTGCTTGAGATGGGTAAATTTATTTTAAAAGTAAGTATGCTTTTTTTTCTCCTTCTCTTCGGGGTCATACTGGGAATGCAATTGGCTAATCAAAATATGAAAAAAATGCAAGGGTATGATGACCCCAAAATGTATGAAGCTTTTACAATCGATAAACAGGAGGATGGAGAGATTAATGCCACTGTTCTTGGAAACCAGGTATCTACAACTGACCTGGAAGAAAAGAAGAAAGAAATGGAAGAATGGAAAGCATTTAATGTTTTATCGAGTGCGGGGAAAGGAATATCTAATGCTTTTACTGGTCTATTCCAAGGAATGGCCGACATTATATCAGAGGAATAATGAGTGAATAGAGCTCGTACGGACCGCTTTTATACTCCGCGAGCTTTCTTTATTTGTATTTAATTCCCCTCATTTTTCCTAAACCGTTTACGGTTTGAATTTTTTTCTGCTATAATCAGTAATATCTGTGTTTGAAAGTAACAGGAGTGAACAGAATGAATAATCAGGAACGGCTAAAGAGACAAAGCAAGATCCGTAACTTTTCGATTATTGCCCATATTGACCATGGGAAATCGACCTTAGCGGACAGAATTTTAGAAAAAACCAATGCTCTAACGTCCAGAGAGATGAAGGACCAGCTTCTTGACTCTATGGATTTGGAAAGAGAGCGCGGAATTACAATCAAATTGAATGCTGTTCAATTAAAATACAAGGCAAAAGATGGTGAAGAATATATTTATCATCTAATTGATACTCCAGGACACGTAGACTTTACGTATGAAGTATCCAGAAGTTTGGCTGCCTGTGAAGGCGCTGTGTTAGTGGTCGATGCTGCACAGGGAATTGAAGCACAAACCTTGGCCAATGTTTATTTGGCCTTAGACAATGATTTAGAGATTTTGCCGATTATTAATAAGATTGATTTGCCGAGTGCAGATCCGGAACGTGTTCGAGGTGAAATTGAAGATGTGATTGGTCTGGATGCATCAGAAGCTGTCCTTACCTCTGCAAAAGCTGGTATCGGGATTGAAGAAATTCTTGAACAAATTGCAGAAAAAGTACCTGCTCCAACGGGTGATCCAGAGGCTCCTTTAAAAGCATTGATCTTTGATTCACTTTATGATGCCTATCGTGGAGTCGTTGTATCCATTCGTGTAATGGAGGGAACGGTTAAACCAGGCGATAAAATCAGAATGATGGCAACTGGTAAGGAATTTGAAGTTCTCGAAGTGGGTGTCCACACTCCAAAAGCAACATTATGCGATGAATTAACAGTGGGTGATGTTGGATTCCTGACTGCGGCAATTAAAAATGTCGGCGATACACAAGTCGGGGACACAATCACGAATGCCAAAAATGGCGCGACAGAACCATTACCGGGATATCGCCGTATGAATCCAATGGTTTATTGCGGTTTATATCCAATTGATACTGCAAAATTTAACGACTTACGAGAAGCGCTTGAAAAATTAGAGCTTAATGATTCTTCTCTGCAATATGAACCTGAAACCTCCCAAGCACTTGGATTTGGATTCCGTTGCGGATTCCTAGGGTTATTGCACATGGAAATTATCCAGGAAAGAATTGAACGTGAATTTAATATTGACTTGATTACGACAGCTCCGAGCGTAATTTATAAGGTTAAAATGACAGACGGCAGTGAGATTAATATTGATAATCCATCCAATATGCCTGATCCACAAAAGATTGAAAGTATTGAGGAGCCATATGTAAAAGCTACCTTGATGGCACCAAATGATTTTGTCGGTGCGATTATGGAGCTATGTCAATTGAAGCGTGGGAATTTCATCGATATGCAATATGCTGATGAGAACCGCGTGACAATTATTTATGAACTTCCATTATCCGAGATTGTTTATGACTTCTTTGATCAATTAAAATCAAATACAAAAGGATATGCTTCTTTTGATTATGAGTTAATTGGCTACCAAGAATCTAAACTGGTTAAAATGGATATCTTATTAAATGGTGAAACCGTTGACGCATTGAGCTTTATCGTTCATAGAGATTTTGCGTATGAACGTGGTAAGATTATTGTAGAAAAGTTGAAGGAGCTTATTCCTCGACAACAATTTGAAGTGCCTATACAGGCTGCAATCGGCAATAAAATTATTGCGCGTTCTTCAATTAAAGCAATGAGGAAGAATGTACTTGCAAAATGTTACGGTGGAGACATTTCACGTAAACGTAAATTATTGGAGAAACAAAAAGAAGGTAAAAAACGCATGAAGCAAGTTGGTTCTGTAGAAGTTCCACAAGAAGCGTTTATGGCTGTTCTGAAGATGGATGACTCCAATTCGAAAAAATAAAATATCAAATGAGCAGGCCAGACATTTTTGTTCTGGCCTCTATTTTATTATGATAGGTATAGCGGTTTTTCGCTGAAATAAGAAAGGGGTGTTGGAATTGGTTAAAAGTTTATATCTCCACATTCCATTTTGTACACAAATATGTCACTACTGTGACTTCAATAAATTTTTTATTCAAAATCAGCCAGTGGATGGATATATCCAATCCTTATTAAAGGAAATGGATTTATATGATTTGTCTCAAAATGAACCTTTGTCCACTGTTTTTATTGGAGGAGGTACACCCTCTGCTTTGGAACCTTCACAGCTTGAACAATTGCTGTTTTCCATGAAGGAAAAAATAAAGCTAAGTGCTGATTATGAATACACGGTTGAGGCTAATCCTGGTGATTTATCAAAAGAGAAGCTAAGGATCATGAAGGAAGCTGGTGTTAATCGACTAAGTTTAGGTGTGCAATCATTCAATGAGGAATTATTGAAAAAGATTGGCCGTGCACATAATGTGAAAGATGTGTATGAAACGATTGACATGGCGAGAGAAGAAGGGTTTGAAAATATTAGCATTGACCTGATTTACTCCTTGCCTGGACAAACTCTAGGTGACCTGGAAGATACAATTGACAGGGCTTTAAAGTTAGATCTTCCTCACTTTTCGGCCTATTCTTTAATCATTGAACCGAAGACGGTATTTTATATTATGCTCAATAAAGGCAAATTATCCTTGCCGGGTGAGGATGCTGAAGCTTCAATGTATGAATACGTGATGCAACGATTAGAGGAAGCTGGCTATAGTCAATATGAAATATCCAATTTTGCAAGAAAAGGATATGAAAGCAGACATAACCTCGTATATTGGAATAATGAAGAGTATTATGGCCTTGGTGCAGGTGCACATGGATACCTGGAAGCTGTCCGTTATCATAATCATGGACCATTGAAGAAATATATGAATGCTATAGAGGATGGCAGGAAGCCTATTATTGAACAAATTACGGTAACACGTAAGGAACAAATGGAAGAAGAAATGTTCTTGGGACTGAGGAAGATGGAGGGGGTTTCCCCTGAATTGTTCCAAAAACGATTTTCTGCAGACATAAACGATGTATTTGGGGAAACAATAAACAAGATGATTATGCAGGGATTATTGGAGCTTTCGGATGGAAGAATTAAATTAACCCAGTCCGGTAAATTAATGGGTAATGAAGTATTTCAAGCATTTTTATTATAGTTAAAAAACATAATCATAACCGTTGACACTTAACGACGGTTTTGATACTTTATTTATAGACTTAGCACTCAGCAGTAAAGAGTGCTAACAGAGGTGATTATCGATGTTAACAAATAGACAACTGGCAATTTTACAGGTGATCATCGATGATTTTATTTCTACCGCCCAACCTGTGGGGTCCAGAAATATTTCCAAAAAAGAAGGTATTTCACTAAGTTCTGCCACAATCAGAAATGAAATGGCTGATTTAGAGGAAATGGGGTATCTCGAAAAAACACATACCTCTTCAGGGCGTATTCCCTCTGAAAAAGGGTATCGGTACTATGTGGATCATCTTGTATCACCGCAGCAGCTACAAAAGGATGATATTCTAAAGCTTAAATCTGTTTTTAAAGAGAGATTATTTGAGTTAGAAAAAATTGTGCAACGTTCGGCCGGTATTCTATCGGAAATTACGAATTACACGGCAATCGTGCTTGGACCTGCTGTTCTAGAGAACCACTTACGTCGAATCCAAATTGTACCGCTTGATAAAACTAAGGCAATTGCGATCATCGTGACTGATACTGGTCATGTTGAAAATAAAATGATTCATCTTCCTCCTGGATTTGATATGAATGAAATGGAGAGAGTGGTTAATATCCTGAACGATCGATTGAGCGGTGTACCTTTGCTGCAACTCAAAGATAAGATATTCAGGGAAGTGGCTGTTTTATTAAAACAGCATATTACAAATTACGATATGGTTCTACAAATGTTAGCAACTTCATTGCAATTACCTGAGAATGAAAAACTGTTCTTTGGTGGGAAAGCGAATATGCTCAGTCAACCTGAATTTCATGATATTGAAAAAGTGAAGGCAATTTTCAATATTATGGAACAAGGAAGAGATTTGTATGACCTGGTTAGCAAAACACGAGAAGGAATTAATGTGAGAATCGGCACCGAGAATAATAATCTGGCGCTCGAAAATTGCAGTATTATCAGTACAACCTATTCCATTGGAGACGAGAATTTAGGAACAATTGCAATTCTTGGTCCCACTCGTATGGATTATTCCAGAGTAATGAGTTTATTATCATTCTTTTCGAATGATTTAACTGAGATGCTGACAAAACAGTATCAAAATAAAAAGTAACGGTAATAGTAGTAATACTGCTTTAACGTATATACATCAATACTTTCAGGGAGGTGAGAAGCAGTGTCTGAAAATAAAAATGAAACAATTGAAGAGATTTTTGATGAAGCAGGAAAAAATGAAATGAATGATACAGCCTCAGAGGAAACCGCTGAAACAAGTGAAACCGTTGAGGAAGCTTCTGAAAATAATGGGGATAGCAAAGTAGCTGAACTTGAAAAGAAATTACAAGAAGCTGAAGGTAAATATGTTCGCCTTTATGCAGATTTTGAAAACTACCGCCGCCGTGTCAAGTTAGATGCGGAAGCAGCGCAAAAGTACAGAGCACAATCTCTTGTTACTAATCTATTGCCTGCTATCGATAACTTTGATCGAGCGATTCAAAGTACAACAGAAACCGATGAAACTAAGCCTATCCTGCAAGGTATGAATATGGTTTTAACTAGTATTTTAACGGCCTTGCAAGAAGAGGGTGTAGAGGTAATAGAATCCGTAGGTAAAGAATTCGATCCTCATGTTCATCAGGCAATTATGCAGGATAATAACGAAGAATATGGTTCAAATATTATTGTGGAAGAATTCCAAAAGGGCTATAAATTAAAAGACCGGGTCATTCGTCCAGCAATGGTAAAAGTGAATCAATAAACAAACAGTGCTACATATTATAGGAGGTAAAAGTAAATGAGCAAAATTATTGGTATTGACTTAGGAACGACTAACTCTTGTGTATCCGTATTAGAAGGCGGAGAACCAAAAGTTATTCCAAATCCTGAAGGTAATAGAACTACTCCATCCGTTGTTGCCTTTAAAAACGGAGAACGTCAAGTTGGGGAAGTAGCAAAGCGTCAAGCTATTACAAACTTAAATACAATCAGCTCCATTAAACGCCACATGGGTACTGACTATACAGTAAATATCGAAGGAAAAGACTATTCTCCACAAGAAGTATCTGCGATTATCCTTCAATATTTAAAATCCTACGCTGAAGAATACTTAGGAGAAAAAGTAACAAAAGCAGTTATCACTGTTCCTGCTTACTTCAATGATGCTGAACGTCAAGCAACTAAAGATGCTGGCCGTATTGCCGGTTTAGAAGTAGAGCGTATTATCAACGAACCAACAGCAGCTGCACTTGCTTATGGTTTAGATAAAGCAGATGAAGATCAAAAAATCCTAGTATTTGACCTTGGTGGCGGTACTTTTGACGTATCTATCCTTGAGTTGGGTGATGGAGTATTTGAAGTACGTTCCACAGCTGGTGATGCTCGCCTGGGTGGAGATGACTTCGATAACGCTGTAATGGAATATTTAATCGAAGAATTCCGCAAAGAAAATGGTATTGATCTTTCTAAAGATAAAATGGCTCTTCAACGTTTGAAAGACGCTGCTGAAAAAGCGAAAAAAGATTTATCCGGTGTAACATCCACACAAATTTCTTTACCGTTTATTACTGCCGGTGAAGCTGGTCCATTACACATGGATATAACGTTAACACGTGCGAAATTTAATGAAATTACAGCTTCTTTAGTTGAAAGAACAATGGGACCTACTCGTCAGGCTCTTCGCGATGCAGGCCTTTCTCCAGCTGAAATCGATAAAGTTATCTTAGTTGGTGGTTCTACGCGTATTCCTGCTGTTCAGGAAGCTATTAAAAAAGAAACTGGTAAAGAACCTCATAAAGGTGTAAACCCTGATGAAGTGGTAGCTATGGGTGCTGCTATCCAAGGTGGAGTTATTTCCGGTGACGTTAAAGATGTTGTATTACTTGATGTAACTTCTTTATCTCTTGGTATTGAAACAATGGGTGGAGTATTTACTCGTTTAATCGACCGTAATACAACAATCCCAACAAGCAAATCTCAAATTTTCTCTACAGCAGCTGATAACCAAACAGCCGTTGATATCCATGTTCTTCAAGGTGAGCGTCAAATGGCAGCAGATAACAAAACGCTTGGCCGTTTCCAATTGACTGATATTCCACCGGCACCACGTGGTATTCCACAAATTGAAGTAACATTTGATATCGATAATAATGGTATCGTTAATGTACGTGCTAAAGATCTAGGCACTAATAAAGAACAAGCGATTACGATTCAATCCGCTACAAGCTTAAGTGATGAAGAAATCGAACGTATGGTTAAAGAAGCGGAAGAAAACGCAGAAGCAGATAAGAAACGTAAGGAAGAAGCAGAGTTACGTAATGAATCTGATGCTTTAGTATTCCAAACAGAAAAAACACTTAAAGATCTTGAAGGTAAAGTTGACGAAGCTGAAGTTCAAAAAGCAACAGAAGCTAAGGATGCTTTAAAAGCAGCAATTGAGAAAAATGATCTTGAGGAAATGAAAGCGAAAAAAGAAGCGTTACAAGAAATTGTACAAGCTCTTAGCGTGAAACTATATGAGCAAGCTGCTCAAGCTGCAGAACAACAAGGCCAAGATGGTGCTGGTAAGGCTGATGATGTCGTAGATGCAGAATTTACTGAAGTTGACGACGACAAAAAATAATCATTGAACGTAAAAAAGTCAAAGTCAGGCTAGCCTTGACTTTGGCTTTTTTTAACGGATTCGCCATTTTTTGTTTATATTGCGCCACGGCTAAGTCAAGTGGTAAAATGTTTTTTATGTGAAACGACGGACTATATAGAATCAGGAGTGTGAGGAATGAGCAAACGGGATTATTATGAGGTGTTGGGGGTTGGCAAGAATGCCTCGAAGGATGAGTTGAAAAAAGCATATCGCCGCCTTTCCAAGCAATATCACCCTGACCTCAATAAAGAAGCAGATGCAGCGGATAAATTCAAAGAGATTCAGGAAGCTTATGAAGTGTTAAGCGATGACCAAAAGAAAGCAAGATATGATCAATTTGGTCATGAGGATCCTACACAGGGATTTGGCGGAGGCGGAGCCGGCTTTGAAGGCTTCGGCGGCTTTGAAGATATTTTCAATTCCTTCTTTGGCGGAGGCGGAAGAAGAGATCCAAATGCACCGCGTCAAGGTGCAGATCTGCAATATACAATGACGCTGACTTTTGATGAGGCTGTGTTTGGTACAGAAACAACCATTGAAATTCCAAAAGAAGAAGAATGTGATACATGTAAAGGATCCGGAGCCAAACCTGGTACAAAACCCGAAACATGTACACATTGTAATGGTACAGGCCAATTAAATGTAGAGCAAAATACTCCATTCGGACGTATTGTCAATCGAAGAGTATGTCAGCACTGTAGCGGTACAGGTAAATTTATTAAACATAAATGTGGTACTTGTCATGGTAAAGGCGTTGTGAAAAAACGCAATAAAATTCAAATTAAAGTGCCTGCCGGTGTAGATGATGGTCAGCAGCTGCGCGTTCCTGGTAAAGGTGAGCCTGGTATTAATGGCGGACCTTCAGGAGATTTATATGTGGTATTCCAAATCAAACCGCATGAATTCTTTGAACGTGACGGAGACGATATTTACTGTGAAATGCCAATTACTTTTGCGCAGGCTGCGTTGGGTGATGAGATCGAAGTTCCAACCATGCATGGCAAAGTGAAGCTGAAAGTTCCTGCGGGGACACAAACAGGTACTCGTTTCCGCTTAAAAGGAAAAGGTGTTCCAAATGTAAGAGGATATGGACAGGGTGATCAACATATCCGCATTTTAGTTGTTACACCAACAAAATTATCCGATAAACAAAAAGAACTAATTCGCGAATTCGCAGAAATCAGTGGTCATGGTCAATTGGATGAAAATGATGAAGGTTTCTTTGCGAAAGTGAAAAGAGCAATAAAAGGTGAATAATAAAGGTAGGAGTTGGTAGAAGATGAAATGGTCCGAATTATGTATTCATACAACAAATGAAGCGATCGAACCAATATCGAATATATTACATGAGGCTGGGGCAAGTGGGGTAGTGATTGAGGATCCGCTTGAACTGGTTCGTGAAAGGGAGAATGTATTCGGAGAAATCTATCAACTGAATCCTGCTGATTTTCCTACAGAAGGCGTAATTGTAAAAGCCTATCTTCCTGTCACAAGTTTCCTTGGGGACACAGTAGATGGGATCAAAGATCTTATCAATAATTTGATCAAATATGATATCGATCTCGGTCATAACGAAGTAACAATCAGTGAGGTTAATGAGGAAGAATGGTCTACTGCATGGAAAAAGTATTACCATCCAGTAAAGGTCTCTGAACAGGTAACTATTGTCCCAACTTGGGAGGAATATACTCCAGTCAACACGGATGAGAAAATCATTGAATTGGATCCTGGTATGGCATTTGGTACGGGGACACATCCAACAACTGTACTTTGTATTCAAGCGCTTGAAAAAACGGTCAAACCAGGTATGAAGGTTATTGATGTGGGAACAGGTTCAGGTGTCCTCACCATTACGGCAGCTAAATTTGGAGCCGATTCAATCTTGGCTCTTGATTTAGATGAAGTCGCTGTCAATAGTGCCCGTGTGAATTGTAAATTAAACAAAGTCCATGATAAGGTTACGATCAAACAAAATGATCTTTTAAAAGGGATTGATTTTGAAGCCGATATTGTGGTAGCCAATATCTTAGCTGAAATCATTGTTCGTTGTACAGATGATGTAGCCAGAGTGCTTAAACCGGGTGGTACTTTCATATCATCCGGTATCATCCAACAAAAACGTCATGAAGTAGAAGAAGCTATTAAGCAATCCGGACTCGTAATTGAAGACGTTATGACGATGGAAGACTGGGTTTCTATCACAGCTCGTAAATCTTGAATAAAGCATTCATCTCCCGCCTTTAGGGAATGTCATGGAGTTGAATGTAAGGAATCTGATAAACATTTCAGTCGGAGTTTAAACTCCGACTGAAATGAAGTTATAAGTCTCCAGCAGATTCGCATTGAGTAGGCTGATGCCTATGTGAATTTTTTGAAGTAATACCTTAGACACTATTGATTTTAAAGGACAGAAAGGTGCTGGCCATGCAGAGATATTTTATCGAGAAATTAGATAATCAATACGAAGTAACGATAACCGGAGATGATTTTCACCATATGACCCGGGTAATGCGTATGTCTGAGGGAGATACGTTTTATGTGGTGATTGATCAAAAGACGGCGATCGTTAAAATAGAATCCATTCACGAAAAAGCTCTGACTGGCCGCATCATAGATTGGATAGAGGAATCAAAAGAATTGCCGATACATGTAACCATTGTGAACGGTTTGCCTAAAGGGGATAAACTAGAATGGATTATCCAAAAAGGGACAGAACTGGGTGCATATTCCTTTATCCCTTTTAATGCAACTCGTTCTATTGTAAAATGGGATTCTAAAAAAGCTGGAAAAAAAACAGAACGTCTCCGGAAAATAGCGAAAGAAGCTGCAGAACAATCTCATAGGACAGAAATCCCTGAGATATCTGACCCTGTAGACTTACGCAGGTTGCTTGACCTTGCCAAGGCTTATGATTATAAGCTGGTAGCTTATGAAGAGGATGCAAAGCAAGGGGAAGCAGCTCAATTGGTTAATACGATTGGAAGGATGGTCCCTGGACAATCGCTTATCATTGTATTTGGCCCTGAAGGTGGCTTGGATTCTGCAGAAATAAATCTACTTTTAGAAAACGGCTTTCAAACATGCGGTCTTGGCCCTCGTATTTTGCGTACAGAAACGGCGCCTTTATACGCTTTGTCAGCCATATCTTATCAATTAGAATTAGCGAGGTGAAGGGAATGGCAACTGTAGCGTTCCATACATTAGGATGTAAAGTCAATCATTATGAGACAGAAGCAATATGGCAGCTGTTTCAAGCGTCAGGTTACGAAAGAGTAGAGTTTGAACAACGCTCAGATGTTTATGTGATTAATACATGTACCGTTACAAATACTGGGGATAAGAAGAGTCGACAGGTTATTAGAAGGGCAGTACGGAAGAATCCGGATGCTGTTATTTGCGTAACAGGCTGTTATGCACAAACTTCACCGGCAGAAATTATGGCAATTCCCGGCGTGGACATTGTAGTGGGTACGCAGGATCGTGATAAACTAATAGGTTATATTGATACGTATTTAACTGAAAGACAACCTATTAACGGCGTAAGAAATATCATGAAAACGAGAGTTTATGAAGAAATGGACGTGCCGGCATTCACAGATCGGACGCGGGCATCTCTTAAAATTCAGGAAGGGTGCAATAATTTCTGTACATTTTGTATTATTCCTTGGGCACGCGGCTTGCTGCGCTCTCGTGATCCTCAGGAAGTTGTTCGCCAGGCACAGCAGCTTGTCGCAGCAGGTTATAAAGAAATAGTCTTAACCGGTATTCATACTGGTGGTTATGGTGAAGACTTGAAGGATTATAATCTGGCTATGTTATTGAGAGAATTGGATCAAAAGGTAGATGGACTGAAACGTATCAGGATATCATCCATTGAGGCCTCTCAAATAACAGATGAAGTCATTGAAGTATTGCGCGAATCTGACAAAGTGGTTCCTCACTTGCACATTCCTGTACAATCAGCTTCAAATACTGTTCTTAAGCGTATGCGCCGTAAATATTCTTCTGAATTCTTTGCGGAGCGATTAGATAGATTGCGTGAGATTCTTCCTGATTTAGCTATAACATCAGATGTGATTGTTGGTTTTCCAGGTGAAACAGAAGAAGAGTTTATGGAAACGTATAATTTTATTAAGGATCAACGTTTCTCTGAACTGCATGTTTTCCCTTATTCAAAACGGACTGGTACTCCGGCTGCCCGTATGGAAGATCAAGTAGACGAAGATGTAAAAAATGATCGTGTACACCGTTTAATATCTTTATCAGAGCAGCTTGCCAAAGAATATGCTTCTCAGTATGAAAATGAAGTTCTGGAAGTGATTCCAGAGGAACCATTTGAAGATGGAGAGGCAAAGGGCTTATACCAAGGCTATTCAGATAACTATCTGAAAGTAGTGTTCCCTGCTACAGAAGAAATGGTAGGGAAAATAGTTAAAGTAAAAATCACGAAAGCTGGCTATCCGTACAATGAAGGACAATTTGTGCGAGTTCTGGATGACACGGTCGAACAAGCTGTCGTTAATTCATAATGATTAAAAGGCGGGCGGATACAGAGTAATTCTTTGTATCCGCCCGTTTTGATATTTTTCGGTTGAGGTATATAATTAATGACAGATTTAAACTATTTTAATCTGTTTAAAAATTATTAACTAATTAACCTACACGAATATAGGAATAACAGTTGACCTTGAATGAGACATATATTATAATTTGATGGTACATGGTTTCCTTCTATGTGTAGGAAATTAGAGTTGTTGTGCTCGGAGGGAGGGAAAGAGATGTCTAAAACAGTCGTTAAGAAAAACGAATCGCTTGAAGATGCTCTTCGACGCTTCAAACGCACAGTTTCCAAGCAAGGTACTATGCAGGAAGTAAGAAAGCGCGAATTCTATGAAAAACCTAGTGTAAAACGTAAGAAAAAGTCTGAAGCTGCGAGAAAACGCAAGTTCTAAAAGAGGTGCCCTTAATGAGTCTTGTTGAGCGTTTAAACAGCGATATGAAACAAGCTATGAAGAACAGAGAAAAAGACAAGCTCTCCGTCATCCGAATGGTGAAGGCTACTCTTCAAAATGAAGGAATAAAGCTTGGTAAACAAGAATTATCCGAAGATGAAGAGTTAACCGTACTTTCTCGCGAATTAAAGCAACGCAAAGACTCCCTCCAGGAATTTGATAAAGCAGGACGCCAGGATTTGGTCGAAAAGCTTCAATCAGAAATCGAAATTGTGGAGGCATATCTGCCAAAGCAATTATCCGAGGATGAGTTAAATGCGATTGTTACTCAAGCGATTGCCGAGACGAATGCCACTTCCAAGGCTGACATGGGCAAAGTAATGTCCGCAGTCATGCCAAAAGTGAAGGGTAAAGCTGATGGATCTTTAGTCAATAAACTTGTACTGCAAAATCTTACAAAATAAGACGTTTAAAACCCGCAAATTCTATTTGCGGGTTTTTTATATCCTATTAACTAAAAGTATTGTGAAACTTATGCATAATAATAACGTATAATGAATTATAGACAAAAAAATAGAGGATAGGAGGTGAAAAGGTATGAGGAAAAGATGGTGGACATTTATCCTCATCTTTGCATTTTTTTTAACTGGAATCTTAGGTCCACCGTCAGGAAATGCGAACACAGATAAAGTATACATAGTACCTCTGCAGGATGAGGTGGAAAAAGGGCTATCTAATTTCTTAAAACGAGCGATCGCAACTGCAGAAAAAGATGGAGCGAAGGCAATTATATTTGATATTAATACACCTGGCGGAGCGGTAGATGCAGCCGATGAAATTGGTGAGATATTTGCAAATACCGAATTAAAAACGGTCGCCTTTGTCAATAACCGAGCCTTGTCTGCAGGTGCTTTTATCTCTTTGAACGCTGATGAAATCTATATGGTGCCCGGTGGTACAATGGGTGCGGCAGCTGTTATCACATCTGATGGTAATGCAGCCGATAAAAAAGCACAGTCCTATTGGCTTGCGAATATGCAAAAGGCTGCTGAATCCAGTGGAAGGGATCCTCTTTATGCGAAAGCAATGGCAGATGAAGACATTGATTTGCCAGAGTATGGAGCTGAAAAAGGGAAATTGCTTACACTAACAGCAAATCAGGCTTTAAAGGTTGGCTATAGTGAAGGTACGGTTGAAAACCAGAAGGATTTATTGAAAACATTAGGATATAAAGATGCAGAGCTGATTCATTTTGGAGAAAGCTTTGCTGATAAAGTTGCACGTTTTCTTACGAATCCGATTGTAATCCCTATCCTATTGTCAATCGGAACCATAGGCCTTATTGTTGAACTCTATTCGCCTGGATTTGGCTTACCTGGTTTTGCTGGTTTAACATCTATTTTATTGTTCTTTTATGGACATATGGTTTCAGGTTTGGCCGGATATGAATCGCTCATTCTATTTATAGTTGGTATAGGATTACTTTTACTGGAAATATTCCTTCCTGGCGGTATTGTAGGCGTCATTGGTTTTATAGCAATAATAGCAAGTTTCTATCTTGCTGCGGGAGATGTGGAGCATATGTCAATAGCTATATTAATTGCCTTGATTGCAGGATTTATAGCAATTGTCCTCTTAATTAAAGTATTCGGGAAAAGAATGACGGCCTTTGATAAAATCATTCTCACTGATTCGACGGATACAGAGAGCGGCTATGTATCAAATATTAATCGTAATGAGTTAATTGGAAAAGTAGGTATTCTGGTCACTGATTTAAGACCCTCCGGAACGCTATTGCTTGAAGGAGAAAGAATTGATGTAGTAAGTGAAGGTAGCTTTATCATAAAGGGAACACATGTTAAAGTAATTAAAACAGAAGGTTCCCGTATAGTAGTAAGACCATTAGATTCATAATAATAAAAGTATGGAAGGAGTTTTAACGTAATGGTATTAACATCAGCATCTATATTTACTCTTGTGGCCATCGCATTAGTAATCATTTTATTGGCAGTACTATTTACATTTGTACCGGTTATGCTTTGGATTTCTGCGATTGCTGCCGGAGTACGAGTGAGTATATTTACATTAGTGGGGATGAGATTGCGTCGCGTATCTCCAAGCCGTGTAATCAACCCTTTAATTAAAGCATCTAAAGCAGGTTTAAACGTAACGACAAATCAATTGGAAAGTCATTATTTAGCGGGTGGTAATGTTGATCGGGTAGTTAATGCATTAATCGCTGCGCATCGTGCCAATATTGATTTAACATTTGAACGTTGTGCTGCAATTGATCTAGCTGGCCGTGACGTACTAGAAGCGGTACAAATGAGTGTAAACCCTAAAGTCATTGAAACGCCGTTTATTGCAGGTGTAGCTATAAATGGTATTGAAGTGAAAGCGAAGGCAAGAATCACTGTACGTGCCAATATTGAACGTTTGGTTGGGGGTGCAGGGGAAGAGACTGTTATCGCCAGGGTTGGTGAGGGTGTAATCTCCACGATAGGTTCCAGTGCAAGCCATACAACTGTTTTGGAAAATCCGGAACGTATCTCTCAAACTGTTTTGAGTAAAGGGCTGGATGCTGGAACAGCATTTGAAATTTTATCCATTGATATAGCTGATGTGGATATCGGCAAAAACATTGGTGCAGAACTGCAAACAGAACAAGCAGAAGCAGATAAAAAGATTGCCCAAGCGAAAGCTGAAGAGCGTCGTGCCATGGCAATTGCGCAAGAACAAGAGATGAAAGCAAGAGTAGAAGAGATGAGAGCGAAAGTTGTTGAATCTGAAGCTGAAGTACCGCTTGCTATCGCTCACGCTTTCAAAGCGGGCAATATGGGCGTTATGGATTATATGAACTATCAAAACCTTGCTTCTGATACGCATATGAGAGAATCCATCGGCAAAGCCAACAAGGACGATCGCAATCCGGATAATGATTAATGTCCCTATCTGAAAGCCGGAAAAGGAGGTCCTATTCATGGTTATAGGAGCTATTTGGGATAATCCCATTATCTTGTTTTTGATAATATCTTTAATAAGTTGGTTTTTTCAAAGGAATAAAGGAACGGAGGAGCCTGACGAAAAACCGAATCGAAAATATACGTCTCCTCCAATAAACAAAAGCGAACCTGTTAGGGGCCCAGCGCAAACAGTCGTACGCAATCATGATGAAGACATTCGCAAAAAAATCCAGGAACGTGAAGGGGAACTTAAAAAGTCCGTAAGCCAACGTCCTGATTTTGAAAAAGAAGCAACCTCTCTTGCTCAAACGATTAAAGAGCAATATGAGGCACAGCAGAAAAAAGTAAAACAAGCTGAGAAGCCGGTTATTATAAAAGAAACACAGGCTGAGATACGTGTTCCAAAGGAATTCAAGCCATTGGTTCAGAAAGCGGTAAAACAGGCAACTCAACAAACACACGTAAAGCCTGTCAAGCAGGGATTTGATGTACGTAACATCGACCTGCAGGAAGCGTTTATTATGTCGGAAATCTTGGGTCCGCCTCGTTCGAGAAGAAAACAGATTAGATAAAGAAAGCTGTAGACAGAACCTTTTTGGAGTTCTTGTCTGCAGCTTTTTTTTAGCTAATGATACTAGAAGTACAAAAAAAACGCAGGTTTTGGCACTTCCCGCGTTTATTGGTATATGTTATACCAGTATTTTTTATATTGTATTTTGTAAGATTTTTGACGGTAGTAACCTCTTAATATCAAATCCTTCTCTCGATATTCCATTCTAAGATATAGGTTTAATTATATTATTATATTTAAAAAAATTAGACCGATCTATGCCTCGCTTTAAACCTTCGTGGATTAAATAGATAGAATTTTCCTTTCAAAAACCTCTCTTTTACTATTTATTGATCTAATTACCCAATTGTAGTCGCATATTATGATTGCGGTTTAAGTGTATTTAGATTGAAAAGAATGACTGGGGAATCCTTTTTCAACATATGTAGTATGGAGAAGGAATGTTTAATTTAGCATTTTATGGGCTCTTTTAGAATAGGTATGATAATGAAGTGATTTTACTGACCATAGCTTATAACTAATGACCAGAATTAGTATGGGGAGAGGGAGGTTTCTTTATGGCTCGTGCATGGGGTTATCGTTTAAAAAGGTGGGTCACGGCCGCAATGGACCTGCCCCAGGATATCATGATGGATTTACCGAGAATCACAATGGTGGGTCAAATCCATATTTACATAGAAAATCATAAAGGCTTACTTACGTTTTCGGACCAGGAATTAAGATTACTGCTTAAGAACGGACAACTCCTTGTCAAAGGTCACGACTTTGTATTAAAAACGATTCTTCCGGAAGAAATCTTACTTGAAGGGAAAATTGATCAGGTTTACTTTCTTGAAGAATAACCTATAGGAGGTTCTTATGAAAAATCATTGGACGAATACGATTACTGGGTATATTAAGGTGCAAATAAAAGGACGAGGCATAGAACGATTAATTAACAAAATGATCAAAGAGGGGATTCAAGTTTGGAATGCAAAAAATATGGGCACGGAAACGGTTATTTTTTATATGAAGCTGCAGGATCTTCCTAAGTTAAGGAGGTCGGTTAGGAATAGTGAGTGCAAGGTCTCTTTTTTAGAAAGGAAAGGAGGGCCTTTTTTTGCCTTAAAGTTAAAAAAATATAGTGGCTTGGTTGTTGGAGTTATGATGTTTTTTATTATTATTTTTATTCTATCCAATATGATTTGGGGAATCAAAATAGAAGGCGCAAGTCCAGCGATTGAACATCAGGTAAAAAGAGAATTGGATAAAATGAATATAAAAGTAGGCAAGCTCCAGTTCACGGTGGGTGATATGGAAGACATTCAAAAAGAACTCAGTTTACGGGTGCCTGCTATCACCTGGATAGGTGTGCAGTTGGAAGGGACGACCTTTCATTTTCAGGTGGTTGAAAAAAAGCAACCCGAAAAAAATCCTGCTGATTTATATGTAAATCTTGTTTCGTCCAAAAAAGCAACAATTGTTCAAACGATGGTTGAAAGGGGACAAGGGCTGGTTGAAAAGAACCAGGTTGTCACCGAAGGGCAAATCCTTGTCAGTGGATTTATTGGAAAAGAAGACAATCAGAAATTTGTTGGGGCTAAAGGAAAAGTCATGGCGGAAGCCTGGTATAAAACAAGTGTGGAAGTACCGCTTGAGACGAATTTATATGTGTTTAATGGTGATGCTAAGAATAAATACAATCTTAGCTTTGGTAACGTTCAAGTGCCCATATGGGGATTTGGTCATCATGATTTCAAAGAGTATGAAGTGGAAGAAGACCGAAAAAGATTTAAATTTTTTAAGTGGGACCTTCCAATCACCTATCATAAAAAAATATATCGCAGTAAGGAAAAGGTTACCCGAGTATATACGAAACCTGAAGCAGAAAAGCAGGCTTTGAAGATGGGGGAAAAAGATGTTCTCAAGATTGCCCCTGATGGAGCCAGAATCATGAATAAAAAAATTTTGAAAAACCGGCTTGACAATGGTAAAGTTAAAATGACTATACATTATCAAGTTTTAGAAAATATTGCAATCGGACAACCGATGATTCAAGGAGACTAAGGCATGTCAGAAAAGTCTAAATTGATTAATCTACAATTAGAATCACCAAATGAGGCTGTTGAACTGTTTGGTGTAAATGATAGCAATCTAAAAATATTGGAAAGCGAGCTGGATGTCAATATTGTTTCCAGAGGTGAAACAATCAGTGTGTCCGGTATCCCAGAGAACTTGGAAAAAGCAGATAATATACTGCAAACGCTATTAGCTATCATTCGTAAAGGAATTAAGGTTGGCCCTCGCGAGGTTGTCTATTCCATTAATTTATCGAATAGCGGTACTTTGGAGTACTTCGCTGATTTATATGATGAGGAAGTTGCGAGAAGTGCTAAGGGTAAATCGATCCGTGTAAAAACTTTAGGTCAAAAAGAATACATCTCTGCTATAAGAGGCAAGGATTTAGTATTTGGGATTGGTCCTGCTGGAACGGGGAAAACTTATTTAGCTGTCGTCATGGCTGTAACTGCTTTGAAAAATGGCCATGTTAAACGAATTATTTTAACAAGACCTGCTGTCGAAGCAGGTGAAAGTCTGGGTTTCTTACCAGGAGATTTAAAGGAAAAAGTAGACCCATATTTAAGGCCCTTGTATGATGCGCTTCACGATATACTTGGATTGGAGCAAACAACTAGGCTTATTGAACGCGGAACAATTGAAATAGCACCTTTAGCTTATATGAGGGGCAGAACACTTGATGATGCTTTTGTCATTCTTGATGAAGCACAAAATACAACTCAGGCTCAAATGAAAATGTTCCTGACAAGACTTGGATTTGGCTCAAAAATAGTGGTAACTGGTGATACTTCACAAATAGACCTGCCGCGTGGTGTGCAATCTGGATTGAGGGCGGCTGAAAGAATCTTAAAAGATGTCTCAGGCATTAAGTTTATCCACTTAGACCAAACGGACGTGGTTAGACATCCGCTCGTAGCAAAAATTATCCAGGCATATGAAAACGTTGAACAAACTCACGAGTCAAAATAAGAATAAACATGCCACAGATCAACTGTGGCTTTTTTATTATTATCTTTCAATTATACAGTTCTGAGTGAAACAAACCGTAAAACCTGTTATTATTACATAAAGTGTTAGAAAATTATACATAGATAAATATTCTCCGTCAGAAAGGGGAACGTATGAAATTTAAAAACATAGTCAGCTCTATCAAAAATTGGGTATCTAAGCCAGCTTTACAGATAAGTATGCTTCTATTAATGACGATCGTTTCCTTTATTTTTTTATTCGGGAGCGTCAAACCGGAAAAACTAGATGTTGAACTCTATAATGTGGCTGAAACGACTATTCGGTCTCCAAAAACAATAGAAGATCCTGTTGAGACAAAAGAAAAACAGCAAAAAGCTATAAATAGTGTTGAAGATGTTTATACAGTAAATAAGGAATATGTAAAAAAGAGAGTCAAATTAATAAATGACATTTACTCGTCTGCAGAGAGTGTAGTTACTGCCGGTTTGAAAAATCAAGAGGTGAAGAAAGGGCAGGAGAATGCGGCACTTACATTATCAAAGCCTGCAGATTATGTGGCTGATTTAAGAGGGAAATTAACTGACAATGTCAATAAAGACTTATCAGATGAAACGTTGATTAATCTCCTTGGATCAACCTTATCTGATCTATCCATTGCTAAAGACATTACAATCACGAGCATCAATGAAATGATGAAAGATGGCATTAGGGCCAATGAGGTGGAAAATGCCAAAAAGAAAGTCGAAGAGGGGATTAAATACACAAGTCTTCCGGCTAAATTGAAATCAGCCTCCATTGATTTGGGAAGATATGCCATTATTCAAAATGTTTTTTTTGATCCTGAGTCAACGGAGAAAGCAAGAGAAAATGCTGGTGAATCTGTTGAACCAGTCAGAATTCTTCAAGGGCAGATTATTGTCGAGGAAGGATATTTAATTGATACAGAAGTCTATCGCCAGTTAAAGCTGGTAGGTCTCCTAAATAGTGAAAATTCGCTTCTTCCTTATGTTGGATTGGCAGCTGTTATTATCGTGGTTTTTGCGGGTGTATATATCATGTTTGGACCTACGATTACAAAATCTGAACATGTGAATGTGAAACATCGGGATAATCTATACATTTTCAGTATCATTTATTTGTTGGCATTACTAGTAATGAAGATTATTCATATATTTGTTGGATTAAGTCATGAAACCATTGCTTACTTTTTTCCGGCTGCGATGTCTGCGATGCTAGTCACAATTCTAATGAGAGAACGCTATGCTGTGGGAATAACGGTCGTACTTTCTGTGATCGGTAGCATTATGTTTAAAGAGGAATTGTCAGGGACCGTGAATGTGACCATGGGCATTTACATTCTTGTAAGCGGTATATCGGGAATCCTTCTTTTAAAACAAGGAGTAGAGCGTACCAGTATACTCCGAGCTGGCCTGATTAATTCAATTATTAATTTAGTCATGGTCTTAGGGTTGATGTGGATTGGCGGAAGCAGCATTAATTATATTATGATACATGTAGCAGCGATTGCTTCAGGAGTAATCTCAGCAGTCTTTACCATTGGTATTCTTCCTTTTATAGAAACAGGATTTGGTATATTCTCTTCTATTAGGATGATTGAATTATCAAATCCAAATCATCCACTTTTACGAAAATTATTGACGGAGGCTCCAGGGACATATCATCATAGTGTCATGGTGGCCAATCTGGCAGAAGCAGCTTGTGAAGCGGTTGGTGCCAACGGTTTACTTGCCAGAGTAGGTTGTTATTATCATGATGTCGGAAAAACAAAGAGACCGTATTATTTTATCGAAAATCAAATCAATATCGAGAATCCTCATGGGCATTTGTCGCCAGAGAAAAGTACAAAGATTATTGTGTCACATGTAACAGATGGCGCCAAAATGGTAAAAAAATATAAGATGCCTAAAGAGATTGTAGATATTGTAGAGCAACATCATGGGACAACTTTGCTAAAATACTTTTATCATAAGGCATGTGAAGCGGGAGCTGAGGTTAAGGAAGAAAACTTTAGATATCCGGGACCAAAAGCGCAAACGAAGGAAGCAGCTATTATTGGAATTGCTGATAGTGTGGAAGCGGCTGTGCGATCGATGAAATCCCCTACGCAAGCAACAATCGAAAAGCTTGTAAAGTCAATAATTGCTGATAGACTGAATGATGGACAGTTAAATGAATGCGATTTAACGTTTAAGGAACTGGAGAAGGTCAGCCAGTCATTCTGTGAAACGTTAGCTGGCATCTTTCATAACCGGATTGAATATCCAGAATTAGAAAAAGAGTAGAGAAGGTGGATGAATTGATTCTAACTATTGATATTTTAGATGAAACAGAACAAGTAACTGCAGAACAACAAGAGTTTGTCACAAATCTGCTTGAATTTGCAGCCATTCAGGAAAAGGTAAAAGAGGGCAGTGAAGTCTCTATAACTTTTGTGGATAACGAACGAATTCATGAAATTAATAAAGAATATCGTCAAAAAGATGCTCCGACGGATGTTATCTCATTTGCTATGGAGGAAATGGGAGAGGGAGAAATCGAAATTAAGGGCACGGATGTCCCGGCCGTCCTTGGGGATATTATAATTTCGATTGACCGTACGAGAGAACAGGCTGAGGAGTATGGCCACTCTTATGAACGTGAACTAGGCTTTTTAGCTATCCACGGCTTCCTTCACTTGCTAGGTTATGATCATATGAACGAAAAAGATGAGAAAGTAATGTTCTCACGACAAAAAGAATTATTGGATCAGTATGGGCTTGCAAGATAAGAAGACGCTGTATCGATTTTTTAAAAGCTTTACGTATGCCTGGCAGGGAATTATATATGGAGCAAAAAAAGAAGCGAATTTTAAGTTCCATCTGACTGCCGCTATCATGGTTTGTATAGCGGCTTTTTACTTCTCGATTAGTAAGATAGAGTGGTTATTTGTGCTCACAGCGATTGTTGGAATGCTAATGCTGGAACTTATTAATACAGCCATTGAAAAGGTGGTTGACCTTGTAACAGGAGAGTATCATCCTCTCGCGAAGACAGCAAAGGATTTAGCTGCCGGAGCGGTATTGGTGTATGCTATTTATTCTGTTATCGTGGGTCTTATTATTTTTCTGCCAAAGATTTGGTATATGCTTGTTTAAATGAAGAAGAGAAAGTAAGATATGGATAATTAGATGTTATGGAATGAGTAAAAAGAGTGCTGTTTGTTCCTGGCTGGAGCATTGAAAAATACCGCTGAAAGAATAGCTGCTTTTCGGCTTTTTCTCATGGACGAACAAATAAAAATAATTGGCGGTAAGTGGCTATACGGAGCGTCTGTTTTCGCTATGCAAGCGCATGTCGACAGATGATATGCTAAATTATTGAACAAATATTTAAGCTATCTAGTGAAAACTATAGTTCAAGAGCTGCTGCCTAAAAGCCTTTACACCGGAGGATTTACATGACTAATACAACCAATACTAAACAGTTTAAATCAGGATTTGTCTCCATAATAGGAAGACCAAATGTGGGCAAATCAACTTTTATCAATCAGGTCATTGGACAAAAAATTGCGATTATGAGTGATAAGCCTCAAACCACACGCAATAAAGTTCAAGGTGTACTGACAACGAATGATAGTCAAATCATATTTATTGATACACCGGGAATCCATAAACCAAAGCATAAGCTTGGTGATTTTATGATGAAGGTAGCTTCTAACGCCTTGCAGGAAGTAGATGCCATTCTATTTATGGTGAATGCAGAAGAAGGTTTTGGACGCGGCGAGGAATTCATTATTGAAAAGTTAAAATCATATAAAACACCTGTTTTCCTTGTCATTAATAAAATTGACCTAGTTCACCCAGATGAATTATTTAAAATTATTGATTCATATAAAGAAAAATATGATTTTGCAGAAATTGTACCGATTTCCGCACTTGAGGGAAATAACATTGAAACATTGATCAAGCAAATAAATGCTTATTTACCAGAGGGACCTCATTATTATCCGGCTGATCAAATCACAGATCACCCCGAACGGTTCATTATTTCTGAAATGATTCGTGAAAAAGCGCTGCATCTAACAAGAGAAGAAGTACCTCATTCTCTGGCAGTTGTGATTGATAAAATCGAGCGAAAAGAAAAATCAGAAACAGTCCACATTATGGCAACCGTTATTGTCGAACGTGATTCTCAAAAGGGAATCATTATTGGCAAAAAAGGGGCTATGCTTAAAGAAATCGGACAACGCGCACGCACAGACATCGAAAACCTATTAGGATCAAAAGTATTCCTTGAACTATGGGTAAAAGTCCAAAAAGACTGGAGAAACAAAGCCTCCCATTTAAGAGATATCGGATTTAGGGAGGATGAATACTAAGATGCTGAGACGGCTTGGTCAGGAGCGAGGAGCATAAGACAGAGGCACGTAGGGGATGGGTTCTTCCCCGCAGTGGCTATGCTTATGTCCTGAGCTCCTAGCCGTCGAAGCTCGATTGAATAAAGATGCTGAAGGGCCTTGGTCAGGAGCGAAAAGCATAAGACGAATACTCGAAGGGAGGGTCCTTCTCCCGTAGAGTTTGCTTATGACTCGAGCTCCTAGGCCCTGAAGCTCGATTAATTAAGATGCTGAGACGGCTGTATCAAGGAACAAAGACTAAGAACGCCACATCGTGTGGCAACGTCTTTGTGACCTGCATCCTGTAGGCCTCCGACAAGCATAAGAGGAGGCACGTAGGGAGGTGACCTTTCCTCCCGAAGTGGCTACACTTATGACCTCGAGGAGCTAGGAGTCGAAGCTTGATTGCATAAAGGGCAGGATGACCTTGCCCTTACTCTCGACAAGCAGGAGTTTTAGAGATAAGACAGAAACATGTATCAAGGAACAAAGACCAACACCAAAATATGGAAAAGTCTTCCTAACCAACATTCTGTTTGCATATTTGAAAAAATTAATTTTATTCGGCAATGAGGGGGAAATTCAATTAGTAAATTTTTAATCACATGATTTTATTCAGGTTGGTGAAGCTAATCGTAGATAAGGACGAAAGTAATCTTTATCAACGAAAGGTGGTATAAGTATGATTAACTTTACCTGGAATGTTTTTAGACAAACCGGCAGTGTGGATACTTATCTTCTTTTTAAGGAACTAGAAAGACAGAATGAAGGCCAATCTGAAGTGATTAAAGAGGAATACGAAGAAGTGGAAATCCCTATAAATTAATAACTTGCCGTCATATTGGAGTGAGTGACGTGCTGACAAAATGCGAAGGAATAGTCATTCGCAGTACTGATTATGGTGAGACAAATAAAATTATTACGTTGTATACCAGAGAGTTTGGGAAAATTGGAGTGATGGCAAGAGGAGCGAAAAAGCCAAATAGTCGCTTTGCAGCTGTCACTCAATTATTCCATTATGGTACATATTTATTTCAAGGAAGCCGTGGGCTGGGGCAATTACAGCAGGCTGAAACCATTGAATCCTTCCGTTCCATCCGGGAGGATATTTTCTTAACGGCCTATGCAGCCTTTATTGCGGAATTATTGGATAAAGGTACAGAAGAGAGAAAACCTCATTCATCTTTGTATGATCTTTTTTATTTATCGCTCCATTACATTGATGAAGAATATGATCCGGAAATTATCATGAATATTGTTGAATTGAAAATGCTGAACGTTTTTGGATTCGCTCCTGAGTTAAACCGTTGTGTAAATTGCGGAGCGCAGGATGGAACGTTTGTCTTCTCTGTAAGAGAAGGTGGTTTATTGTGCCACCGGTGTGACCATATAGATCCTTATAAAATTAAGATATCGCCGGCTGTTGTGCGGATTTTGCGTATCTTGTATTATATGGATTTAAATCGACTGGGCACAATTTCGATAAAAGAAGAGACCAAACAGGAAATCAGAAAAGTCCTTGATGCATATTATGGAGAGTATTTAGGTGTCGAATTTAAAGCAAAGCGTTTTCTGAAGCAAATGAATAAATTCAAAGGTGATATTTAACCATTGCTTTTAGTGATTGTATTGACAATGATGGTCATTATTGTATAGAATGTGAGATAAATTAATATGTAGTTACAGTGAAGGAAAGTAGTATTTGGAGTACGATATGCTAAGCGAGTCCGGGAAGGTGTAAGCCGGAACATATCAACCAAAGAAGGCACTCTGGAGTAACGCATTACAAAGTGGCCGGAAATCCGGCAAATAGGGTGGAACCGCGGGTTAACTCTCGTCCCTATGCTATTAAAGCATAGGGATGAGAGTTTTTTATTTTGTATAAAGGAGAGATACGAATATGACAGTATCGATGGATCAAATTGTGTCACACGCAAAGCACAGAGGATTTATTTTCCCGGGCTCTGAGATCTATGGAGGTCTTGCGAATACTTGGGATTACGGCCCTCTTGGCGTAGAGGTGAAAAATAATATTAAAAAAGCATGGTGGAAAAAGTTTGTTCAAGAATCTCCATACAATGTAGGTCTTGATTCTGCTATTTTAATGAATCCACGTACGTGGGAGGCTTCCGGTCATATCGGAAACTTTAATGATCCGATGATTGATTGTAAGAAATGTAAAGCTCGTCATCGTGCGGATAAATTGATTGAAGATGCTTTGCAGGCTAAGGGCACAGAAATGATTGTTGATGGATTATCTTTTGACAAAATGCAAGAACTAATCCAAGAGAATGATATTGCATGTCCTGATTGCGGAGCGAAGGATTTTACAGAAATCAGACAATTTAATCTTATGTTCAAAACATTCCAAGGTGTAACAGAATCCAGTACAAATGAAATTTTTCTCCGTCCAGAAACGGCGCAAGGTATTTTTGTTAACTTTAAGAATGTACAACGTACAATGAGAAAGAAATTACCTTTTGGAATTGCCCAAGTTGGGAAGAGCTTCCGTAATGAAATTACACCAGGGAATTTTACTTTCCGTACTCGTGAGTTTGAACAAATGGAATTAGAGTTTTTCTGCAAACCAGGAACTGAATTGGAATGGTTCCAATTTTGGAAAGATTACGCTGAGAAATGGTTGCTATCATTAGGAATGAAAAAAGAAAACTTCCGCCTTCGTGACCACGAAGACGAAGAACTTTCTCATTACAGCAATGCAACTACTGACTTCGAATATAAATTCCCGTTTGGTTGGGGAGAGCTTTGGGGTATTGCGTCCCGTACAGACTTTGACTTGAAGAGACATATGGAGTATTCAGGAGAAGACTTCAATTATTTGGATCCAGAAACAAATGAAAAATATATTCCTTATTGCATAGAGCCTTCTTTGGGAGCTGATCGTGTAACATTGGCATACTTAATTGATGCGTATGAAGAAGAACAGCTTGAGGATGGCACTTCCCGTACAGTGATGCATTTACATCCAGCATTGGCTCCGTTTAAAGCTGCTGTTCTCCCATTGTCCAAGAAGCTTTCTGAAAGAGCAAAAGAGGTCTTTGCAAAACTTTCAGAGGACTTCATGGTAGACTATGATGAAGCTGGGTCCATTGGTAAACGTTACCGTCGTCATGATGAAATTGGTACACCATTCTGTATCACATATGACTTTGATTCAGTAGAGGACAATCAAGTAACCGTACGTGATCGTGATACAATGGAGCAAACACGCATCAGTATCGAAGAACTTCCAGTCTTTTTACAATCAAAAATCAAATTTTAACCTAAAGCTTGCTCAATGAGGGAATGCGGTATTCCCTTATTGGGCAGGCTATTTTAAATTAAGATGATTTATTACACATCATGGATAAATAGTTTATAATAAACTTTATATATCATTTTGTATAAGGGCAGTTTAGGGTGGTGAATAAGATCGAACTAAGCAAAAGACAAGAACAAATCCTCCAAATTGTTAAGGACAATGGACCTATTACCGGCGAGCATATTGCTGATCAACTAAATTTAACTCGGGCAACCTTACGTCCGGACTTAGCAATTTTGACAATGGCCGGTTATTTGGATGCCAGACCACGTGTGGGATATTTCTATACAGGCAGGACAGAAACACAGCTGCTTACTGATAACCTAAAAAAATTGTTGGTAGGAGATTATCAATCGATTCCGATCGTCGTCAGCGATGGGGTTTCTGTGTATGATGCGATATGCACCATGTTCTTGGAAGATGTGGGTACATTATTTGTTGTGGATAAAGAATCGCTTCTGGTAGGTGTCCTTTCCAGAAAAGACCTATTAAGAGCTAGTCTCGGTCAACAGGAATTAAGCAGTATACCCGTACATATTATTATGACACGGATGCCAAATATTACGGTATGTACAAAAGAAGATTTGCTAATTGATGTAGCTGAAAAATTGATCGAAAAGCAAATTGATGCCCTTCCGGTTGTTAAGAAAAGTCCCAAAGGCTTAGAAGTTATAGGGAGACTAACTAAAACAAACATTACGAAGGCGTTTGTTGGTTTGGCTCGAGACGACCATTAACCAATTTTGATAAAAAGAAATTATTCATTACTGGAGGAGACAATGAATCAATCTATCATATACGTGGTTTCGGATTCAGTGGGAGAAACAGCTGATCTTGTGACAAAGGCGGCAGTGAGTCAATTTAGCAATTTAAATATAACGCTTAAGCGAATTCCATTTGTGGAAGACATTTCTACAATTGATGAGGTATTAAGCTTGGCAGAAATGGATCAAGCAGCCATTGCATATACTTTGGTAAAGCCGGAAATACGAGAGTATATGGCTAAAAAATCAGCAGAAAAAAATGTGATTGCCTATGATATCATTGGTCCTTTTATTGATACACTTGAAAATAAGTTTGGAGAGCAAGCGTTAAATGAACCAGGACTGGTAAGAAAGTTAGACGAAAATTATTTTAAGCGAGTAGAAGCGATTGAGTTCGCAGTGAAATATGATGATGGCAGAGATCCAAAAGGAATTATCAAGGCTGATATCGTGCTGTTGGGTGTGTCACGAACCTCAAAAACTCCTTTATCACAATTTTTGGCACATAAGCGATTTAAAGTTGCAAATGTCCCGCTTGTTCCAGAAGTTGAACCTCCGGAAGAACTATTCCAGGTAAATCCTAATAAGTGCATTGGGTTACATATTAGCAGTGAAAAATTGAACAATATCAGAAGAGAGCGTTTAAAATCTTTAGGACTTAACGATAGTGCGGTATATGCGAATATGGATCGCATAAAAGAAGAGTTGGCTTACTTCGAAGCCATTGTTAAAAGGCTTAATTGTCCGATTATTGATGTGACCAATAAGGCAGTTGAAGAAACAGCGAACATTATTGTCAATATCATTAATAATCAACGATAAAAAGAGCATGCGGAAGCATGTTTTTTACATGTAAAATATACATTTTTATTTTCCGAGTGAAAAGTGTAGCAATTTGACAAGTTTTATTCTATAATAAAAAATTGTGATAAAATGCCCTTCATCAGGTTTAGAGTTATTTATAAAGGAATAAACTAGAATAAGCTTTTAAAAAACAAAAAGTCAAGAAGTCCTAAAAAAAATAATTCGACAAACGTATAATCAGTCTAGAAAAAAGAAGGATTAAGATGAGAGATGTAGAAATACAAAGGAAGAGTCATTTTACGGTTTTTGTAGATGCGGATGCCTGCCCGGTTAAAGAAGAGGTTTTGAGCGTATGCAAACCATATGAAGTAGAGATTAACTTCGTGGCAGCCTATACGAATACTACAGACCGTTATCCCGATGTCACCTGGAAGTGGGTAGAACCCGGAAGAGATGCGGCAGATTTATATATATTAAATCATTTAAAGCGGCATGATATTGTTATAACAGAAGATATTGGACTGGCAGCAGGATGTCTTGCTAAGCATGCATATGTTTTAACCTCAAGGGGAATAGAGATAACAGAAGATAAAATTGATACATTTCTTGAAACCAGACATTTGAATGCAAAAGCGAGAAGATCCGGTAAATATGAAAAAGGGCCAAAGAAAATAAAAAACCCGGATAAAATAAAATTTTCGGCGGAATTTAAAAAAATATTGTCGAAAATTGAAGGATTTCAGGGACCGATATAGAATTAATTTATTCATGCTTATTATGAAATAGGTGTTAAAACTTGAAAAACCAATTAATTCCAGAAGAGATAGTGAACGAAATACGCACTAAAAATGATATCGCTGATGTCGTTGGTGAATATGTTCAGTTGAAAAAACAAGGTCGTAATTATTTTGGTCTATGTCCATTTCATAATGAAAACAGTCCATCGTTTTCTGTCGCCCCGGATAAGCAAATCTTCCATTGCTTTGGATGTGGAGCCGGAGGGAATGTATTTACATTTTTAATGGACATAGAAGGATATTCCTTCACTGAAGCTGCAAAAAGTCTGGCTGAAAGGGCTAATATTCCTCTAGATATTCATGAAAATGAATCTCCTGATGGGACAAAGCCTCGCCATGAACTGGACGATATGAAGGAAGCTCATGAGCTTTTAAGGAAATTTTACCATCATTTGCTCGTAAATACAAAACAGGGTCAGGAAGCCCTTGAATATCTGCTTAGCCGCGGATTTACAATGGAATCCATAGAAAAGTTCCAGATAGGGTATTCACTTGATTCCTGGGATTATGTGCATAATTTCTTAAAAAAGCGGAATTTCTCAATCGAACGCATGGAAAAGGCGGGATTGTTGGTTAAAAAAGAAGACGGACAAAAATATTTTGATCGGTTTAGGAACAGAATTATGTTTCCGATCTTTGATCGGCAAGGTAAAACAATCGCTTTTTCTGGAAGAGCTCTTGCAGCCGGAGATGAACCAAAGTATTTGAATAGTCCCGAGACACCTCTATTTAACAAGAGCAAAATAGTATACAACTATCATCTTGCTCGCCCCTTTATACGAAAGAAAGGGGCAGCTATCTTGTTTGAGGGATTCGCTGATTGTATATCTGCCGACCGTGCAGGGGTCAATAATGGTGTTGCAACCATGGGGACAGCCTTAACTGAACAGCATCTTCAATTGCTCAAGCGCAGTACAGATACCATAATCGTTTGTTATGATTCGGATGCTCCTGGGATAGAGGCAGCAAATAAAACAGCTGATTTGATCCGGGAAAGCGGCTGTCAGGTAAAAATCGCAATCATGCCAAATGGGTATGATCCCGATGACTATATCAAGGAATTTGGAGAAGAAAAATTCCAAAATGATATAATAGGGGCCGCACATACGTATATCTCTTTTAAAATGATCTACCATAAAAGAGGGAAAAACTTTGCAAACGAAGGCGATAAGATGGATTATATCGATCTTGTCCTTCGTGAAACAGCAAAACTTGATAGTGAAGTCGAAAGAGAATTTTATTTAAGGCAAATTGCTACAGAATTCACACTTTCTCTCGATTCTTTGCTTAATCAACAGAGCAAAGTGGGTAAATATAATAAAAAGGCAAAAAACTCTCCAAGTCCGAATGTTCAAAAGCAAACATATCCAACAATGCGTAAAGAAACTCGGATGAAACCTGCTTATGTAAAAGCAGAAGAAACATTACTGGCCTTAATGCTCCATGATCGTGAACTCGCATTTCGTATTCAAAAATTGCTTGGAGAAAATCAAATGATTGTAGATGATCATCAGGCAATCATTACGTATTTATTCGCATTTTATGAGGAAGATCATGAAGCAGATACAAGTTTGTTTCTGCACTTCCTGCCAGATCCGAATTTGCGTAAAATTGTTACAGAAATTGAAATGATGACGTATAATCACGATCCAAGCGAACAGGAACTATATGATTATGTCCACCAAATTACCAGATATCAAAAATTACTAGTCATTAAAGAAAAGGAGGCGGAACAACTCGAAGCTACAAGAAGACAGGATACAAAACGTGCCGTCGAATTGGGAATCGAGCTCATTTCGTTAAGAAATTCTTTATGACGTGAAATAAGAAGTGGATTGAGAAGGAGGGGAACAAATGGCTGAAAAGTCAGCACGTTCCAAAGAAAAAGAAGTAGATACCAACACAGAAATGACATTAGATCAGGTAAAAGAATTTATTACAGAGCTAGGGAAAAAGCGCAGTAAACTTACTTATGAGGATGTAGCAGAAAGACTTTCCAGCTTCGTACTTGATTCTGAACAAATGGATGAATTTTATGAATATCTTGGAGAGCAAGGTATTGATATAGTGAACGAAAGTGATGATGATAATCCAGGAACTCAGGAGCTTGAAAAAGAGGAAGAGTTTGACTTGAATGATTTAAGCGTTCCTCCAGGTGTTAAAATAAATGACCCTGTACGCATGTATCTTAAAGAAATAGGTCGCGTTGATTTATTATCTGCGGAAGAAGAAATTGTTTTAGCAGAGCGTATTGAAGAAGGCGACGAAGAAGCAAAAAGACGTCTGGCGGAAGCAAACCTTCGTCTAGTAGTCAGTATCGCTAAGAGATATGTAGGCCGCGGTATGCTGTTCCTTGATCTAATTCAGGAAGGGAACATGGGATTAATCAAAGCGGTTGAAAAATTCGACTATCGTAAAGGGTTTAAATTCAGTACGTATGCAACATGGTGGATCAGACAAGCCATCACTCGTGCAATTGCTGACCAAGCCAGAACGATCCGTATTCCTGTGCATATGGTAGAAACCATTAATAAACTAATCCGTGTTCAAAGACAACTCCTTCAGGATTTAGGACGTGAACCATCACCGGAAGAAATAGCTGAAGAGATGGATTTAACACCAGAAAAAGTTCGTGAAATTCTTAAAATTGCTCAAGAGCCTGTATCTTTAGAAACGCCAATCGGAGAAGAAGATGATTCTCATTTGGGTGATTTTATAGAAGACCAAGACGCTACATCTCCTTCTGATCATGCGGCATATGAATTACTGAAAGAACAGCTGGAAGATGTATTGGATACTTTAACAGACCGTGAAGAGAATGTTCTTCGTCTACGATTTGGGTTAGATGATGGCAGAACCCGCACATTGGAAGAGGTTGGTAAAGTATTTGGCGTAACACGTGAGCGTATTCGACAAATCGAAGCGAAAGCTCTTCGTAAATTACGTCATCCGAGTCGCAGTAAACGTCTTAAGGATTTCTTAGAATAGAATATATCATAAATAGATATAAAAAACAGCTCCACCCAGAAATTGGGATGGAGCTGTTTTTTTATTTGATAGGCATTTTTAGGGTAACCCTTTGCGTAAATAACTGAATCAATACGGTAGGAGGGTCATTTTACTTGTAATCAGATAATAAAGAATCAATGGTATTTATCAAGGAATTCTAAAAAGATATATTTAAAACCTGGAGGGATTACTCATCTTTATGATTGATGAACTTTCGCGAATTTTGATCTGAGCTTTTTAATATTTGGAAAACTTTGCAGAAAATAAAAGTTATAACTTTTCCAAATTTGGTTTTTACAGTAAAATGGAGAAGGGTAAATGTAAGATGATGGTTAAAGTATTTACATAGGGGAGGGGAACTACTATGAAAAACAATGCATTTATGCCATACATTTTAATTATGGTAATGGGTATTACATTAGTCTTTTTCTTATCACTTAAAGGCCTTGGTGACGCTGATAAAATGGCCAAAGAGAAAGAAGGCGGCGAAAAAACAGAACAAACAGCAAGTTCTGATAAACCGGAAGATATTTATAAGCAACAATGTGCTTCCTGTCATGGCGGTAATTATGAAGGTGCAGCCGGTCCTAAATTAATAGGCGTTACGGACAAAGAACACATTAAAGATCGTGTCGTGAACGGTAAAGGAATGATGCCTGGTGGGCTTGTACCTGAAGATAAGGTCGACGATATGGTCGAATTTATTGCAGGCTTAAAATAAGGAAAAAACCCATTGCAGAGGCAATGGGTTTTTTTTATGCATTAACTAAGCATATCTTGCCGTGTAAACACGATAAAGGAGATAAGGAGAGAGCCGAGTCCCCATAATGCTAAAATGGAAAGGGAGAACGGCAAGGTCATTCCATCAATCATAGGCATGGTTCCTGAAAGATAGTCGATTAATTCCATATTCACACTATAAATATACTTTGCTCCGTCCCAAGCTGTCGCAAATCCTTTTAAAATAGCTCCTGCTATGAGGGAGGCAAACATCACGCCCATACCTCCCGGTGTATTGCGAATCAGTACAGAGACCATGAAAGCAATTGTACCGACGATTACACTGACATACCACACAAGTCCTGCTGACATTAATATATACTGCCATTGAGGAATAAGCTGAATCGAATCGGTAATTAAATTACCGTTAACAAATTCGAACCCCGTGGCAATCGGTAATTTCCAGCCTGAGAAATCAAAGAATACTCCAGCTAACAAATAAGCCATGGCTATAACAATTAAAACAATGAGGGAAATAAAAAGAAGCAAAGTCACGTATTTGCTTAGAAGAATCTTCCACCTTTTCACAGGACGGGTTAACAGTAATTTAATCGTACCATCACTGCGCTCCCCACTGATCATATCAATCGCTACAATCATCACAAGTAAAGGAATAAACATGCCAATCCCCTGTTTTAGAAACTCCCTGACAAACGTCGGGGCACCAGGAGAGCTGGGATTGATATCATGTTCTAAATAGTATTGCTGCTGTTTAACCTGGATGCTTAAATAATGCTTCCATTCCTCTGATATACCGGTACTGCTGAGACGATTCTGGCCTTCGACAATTCTTTGCTGAAGAACTACGCGCCAGTCATCAGTTCCTAGGCGTTTTTCCGTTTCTTTTATTTGTTGGTTTTGAGCATAAAGGAAAATGGGAATCAGCACGAGCAGGATTAAGATGATGACCGCAATACGCCGCTTTTTAATTATTTTTTCTGCTTCGTTAAATACGAGTTTACCGAATTCAATCATGATTGTTCCCCCCTGTCAGCTCCATAAATAGATCCTCTAAGGTTAACGTTTTTTTGTATACGGAATGTACATCAATCCCACTAGAAATCAAGAATCGATTATACGTACTGATTAACTCCGCTGGTAAGCTGCAGACAAGCAAATCTTCTTTTATTTGTAAATCATGGATGTGTTCATTTGTTTTTAATAAATCGAATGCCTTATTGAGGGGAGTAACCTTCCACTCGACTCTGTCTCTGGATTGATCAAGTAAATCATTAACGGTAGAGACAGTAATCATTTTTCCTTTATTGATAATTGCTACCCGGTCACACATTAATTGAATTTCGCTTAATAAGTGACTGGAAATAAATACGCTGATTCCTTTTGTTTCTACCAAATTGCGGACAAATTCACGCAATTCTCGAATCCCTGATGGATCCAGCCCATTAGTAGGTTCATCAAGGATTAATAATTGCGGATTTCCGAGTAAAGCTTGTGCGATTCCAAGGCGCTGTTTCATGCCTAGAGAATAGGTTTTAACCTTATCATGTATTCTGCTTTCAAGATTTACCTGCCGAATAATATCCTCAATTCTGTTATCCGATATATCACCAAGCATACGGGAAAATTGTTTGAGATTTTCCCAGCCGGTCAAATAGGTGTACAGCTCAGGGTTTTCAACAATGGACCCTACCTGGCGCATGGCCTCCTTAAATGATGTTCGTAGGTTGTAACCATCGATTGTAATAGTTCCTTTGGTCGGTTTGATTAAACCGACCAACATGCGGATCGTAGTAGTCTTACCAGCGCCGTTAGGACCTAAAAATCCAAAAACCTCTCCATGCTTAACTTCAAAACTGATATCCTCAACAAGGTGATTTCCTTTAATGACTTTGGTTAAATGATCGACTTTCAATACAGGTTGACTCATAAATCAATCCTCTCCCAACTGTTGTTGACTTGCTATGGACTGAATTAATCGTTCTGAAATAGCTTCATAGCCTTTTTTATTTGGATGAAAATGGTCCGTGTATAAAAAGTTTTTTCCTTGGCCTTGAAATAAGTCGAAGACTGGAATGATATGTATTTCTGGATATTGCGTAGCAAGGATTTGCAATTGGTGGTTCCAATCAATAACAAACTTTGACGTATCACCTAATTCTTTAAATTCTTCAAAAGGATTGTACAGGCTGATCCAATAGATGGGTGCATCCGTATTATGAGAGCGGATAGTCTCGATAATTTTCTTGCTATTAGTAACAAAAGTATTTGTATCGGGTGTATATTCAGCGAGGTTAGTTGTTAATGTTTCGACACCGGGAAAGAGATCATTTCCTCCAATTGTCATAACTACTAAATCAGCGTTTTTAAGAGTATGCTCGGTGCCTGAAGTATTAAGAAGAGTTAGTAAATCGTTTGTTTTAGCTCCGCTGACTGAGAGGTTGGATAGGCTAATCTTTTGATTATAGTCTTCTGTTAATTTAGTGGTTAATCTTTTTACATATCCATCTCCGCTATCATCGCCAACACCTCGAGTTAAAGAATCGCCAAAAGCAACAATAGTTAATTTTTCGTTGTCCTTTTTAGTAAGTGGCTCTTTCTCTTTTTCCGTTTTATGTTGAGTAATCTCCTTAGGGTGTATAACTGCTTGAGTACCCTGAATAAATCCTGCGATTAATAGAACAGTTGTCAGTAAACTAATGATGAGGACTGTGCCGGTAACCCACCTTTTTCTCATTTAATCACCTGCTTTAGCTAGTATAGATGTTGATATAGTTTCAGTTTTCACGTTCCTATCTCTATTAAACCAAAATATTGGAATAAGCAGGAGAATTTTTAGCTGAAATATGTATTCTAAAGAAAGTCCTTTGCATTAGGGGATGAGTTTTCTTATACTAAAGAAATAAATGAATTCCTATTAAGAGTGGAGTATGAAGTAATGAATGTAGATAAATTATCAAAAAGATTAACGCGTGTAACCTCCTATGTACCAAAGGGAAGTGTTTTGGCCGATATTGGATCTGACCATGCTTATCTCCCTTGCTATGCGGTTAAAGAAGGCATCGTGCAAAAAGCCATTGCAGGAGAAGTAGTGGAAGGTCCATTTCAGTCTGCGTTAAGCCAAGTGAGGGAATCTCAGCTAGAAGACGCTATTTCTGTTCGTAAAGGAGATGGGTTGGAAGTTATATCTCCTGGAGAAGTGACAGCCATAACCATATGCGGAATGGGCGGTTCTTTAATAGCGAGTATTTTGGAAAATGGAAAATTAAACCTTTCAGGGAGAGAGACGTTAATTCTCCAACCTAATATTGGTGCTCAGTTTATTCGAAAATGGCTGATTGCTGAGGGATGGGAATTGAAGGCGGAAGAAATCCTGGAAGAGGACGGAAAAATATATGAAATTTTAGTGGCAGAAAAAGGAGAACCTATGAATTCTTATCAAGGATTGCCTTTTGAAGCAGCAGAATTAATGGGACCATTTTTATTAAAGGAAAAGAATTCAATCTTTATGAAAAAGTGGACAATGGAGTTAAAGCATTGGAATAGGATAGTGAAACAAATAGAATCCAGTAAAAACGAACGAACTCAGGAAAAGAAAGAAGAAATTCAAAAATCAATAGAGTTGGTAGAGGAGGCGCTTCAATAATGAAGACACCAAATGGTTATGAAGTCATCCAGCTTTTTGAAAGCTTTTCTCCCAAATATTTAGCTGAGGATGGAGACCCAATCGGATTGCAGGTCGGCAGTCTTGGCAAGAAGATAAAGAAAGTTATGGTAGCATTAGATGTAACGGAAGAAGTGGTTGACGAAGCTGTTCATCATGGCATTGATTTAATCATTGCCCATCATCCATTAATTTTTCGTCCATTAAAAAAAATTATTCCTGATCAGCCGGCTGGGAGAACGATTGAAAAATTAATAAAAAATGATATTGCTCTCTATGCGGCGCATACGAATCTTGACATCGCTGAGGGCGGGGTCAATGATATGCTGGCAGATGCGCTGGGACTTGAGAATACTTCTGTGTTGAAAGTGACCCGTCGGGAAAAGCTCCATAAATTAGCTGTTTATGTACCTGTTTCAGCAGAAGATAAGGTTCGTGAAGCATTAGGAAAAGCTGGAGCGGGTAATTTGGGCAATTACAGTCATTGCAGCTTTTCGCTTTCTGGTACAGGTAGATTTAAGCCAGAGCAAGAGGCCGATCCGTACATCGGTACTGCTGGAGAAATGGAAAAGGTGGAAGAAGTGAAGGTAGAGGTTGTGGTACCGGAGCCTTCTGTGAACAAAGTAGTAAAAGCGATGTTGAAAGCTCATCCATATGAAGAAGTAGCATATGATTTATATGCTCTTGAAAATGAGACAGGCAAGGAATATGGACTGGGTAGAATTGGAGCCATCTCAAAGGCTATGTCTTTAAGAGAGTATGCTGAGCATGTCAAACAGGCACTGGATGTGACTTCTGTTCGAGTAATCGGTGATCTCGATGCCACTGTGGAAAAGGTGGCAGTGTTAGGCGGAGACGGTGATAAATTTGTCAGAACAGCACAATTTGCCGGTGCGGATGTCTTTATTACCGGTGATATTTATTACCATACAGCTGTTGATTTTAAGCAGGAAGGCATGAACATCATTGACCCAGGCCATAATGTAGAAAAAATTATGAAACAGGGCGTTTCCACTAAAATGACATCCCTATGCAAAGACTCTGGCTATGAAGTTGAATTTATTTCATCCGCAATCGATACAAATCCATTTCGGGTAATTTAAAAAGCTGAAGGGCCTTGCTCAGGAGCGAGGAGCATAAGACAGGGGCTCGGAAGGAGGTGTACTTTCCTCCTGAAGAGGTCATGCTTATGTCCTGAACTTCTAGCCGTAGAAGCTAGATTACATAAAAGGCTGAAGGGCCTTGCTCAGCCGCGACAAGCATAAGAGGAGGTGCGTAGGGAGTGAATCAAGGAACAAAGGCTAAGAACGCCACGTTGTGTGGCAACGCCTTTGTGACCAACGTCCTGTTGGCCTCCGCAGCAGCTACACTTATGACTCGAGCGGTTAGGCCCAGAACTAGATTAAACAAAAGAAAAAGGACCCCCTGGTCCTTTTTTCTTTTTAGCTATTTTCACAAATAATTTTTATTTCACTTTTACTTTAGGCAATATTTTGGAAAGAGGTACTTTCTTTTCTGTTTTCCATGTTGAGGGGTCAGCCGAATCGAATTGATCCAAGAATGTAATGACTTCTTTGGTAATCGGTGTTGGCGTGGATGCTCCTGCTGTTACACCAACTACTTGAGCATCTTTGATCCAATCTATTTCCAACTCGCTGACATCAGCAATCCGGTACGCTTTGGTATGGGCAATTTCTTCAGATACTTGTGCCAATCTGTTGGAGTTATTACTCTTAGGATCTCCAACTACAATGAGCACATCCAAATCTTTTGCCTGCTCAGCTACAGCTTCCTGACGTACTTGAGTGGCCATACAAATTTCTTTATGAATTTCTGCTGCAGGATACTTTTTCTTCACTTCTTCTATTAAGTCTGCAACATCCCATTGGCTCATGGTTGTTTGATTGGTCACAATGATTTTCTCATTATTAATGGTAAGGTCATCGATATCTTGTTTGTGCTCCACAAGATGTACAATGTCGGGTGCTACACCAACAGCGCCTTCAGGTTCAGGATGTCCTTTCTTACCGATATAAATGATATCATAGCCTTCTTTTTCTTTTGCTTCAATTAAATTATGAGTAGCTGTAACGTCCGGACAGGTTGCGTCAATCGTTACAAGTCCCTTTTTCTTAGCAATCTCTCGTACTTCAGGGGATATACCATGGGCAGTAAAGATGACGGTACCTGAATCAACCTTCTCAATAATTTCTTTACGGTCTTTACCATCAAGTGTGATAATCCCATCTTGTTCAAATGCTTCCGTTACATGCTGATTATGGACAATCATGCCTAAAATATAAATAGGTCGGGGTAAAGTTTTATCTAAAGCGGCATTTCTGGCGATAACCATCGCATCAACAACGCCGTAACAATATCCTCTTGGGGAAATTTTAACTACTTTCATTGATTAAAAAAAGCCTCCTTGCTCCTTGGTCTGTTTAACAGATGGAGTGTTTCTATATATTATAAGCGAGCAATTGAAAACTTACAAAAAGAAATCCTCAAGATAGAGCCTATGTAAAAAGCGCTCCTCTTTAGGGGCGCTGTATGATTAGATAAAAAGTTTTGGAACGGATGGCTTTACATGAGCTCTAGGTTTCTCAGATGAGCTTTTTGGAAGTTCGGTTGATACTTCCATATGGCTGGATTCATCCCTTGTTTTTTTAGAACTTTTAAAAGAAGAAGAGGTTTCATAGTGACTGGATGACTCTATTTTGCTTGATTCAGCTGAATGCTCAACACTTTCTTCCGTTGTAGTCGAGCTTAATCCACGATAGATTTTCCACATGGATGGTAGATTTTTGATAAGCGGTCCATATTGCTGAACCTGGCGAACCATTGGGACAACTCGTTCACCTGCAGCCAATACCTTTTGTGTACTATTCATGAAATTGGACAGAGTAGACCCACCGCCGGTTGCTTTTGCGACTGTACTGGCACCCTGTTGTGCTAAACCGGAACCTCCGCCTCTGCCAAATAACGATGCCAGGAATCCCCCGCTTTGTTTAGGTGCTCTAGTTGCTCCGAGGGGAAACCCTCCTCCTCTCGGCATTGGGGGGCCAAAAAATCCTCTTGTATTAAATTGTGGTGCAGATCCTCTCATAAAACCGGCTCGTGGCGGGCCAAAAATAGGTGGCCTCATGGGTGGCATACTTTCCCTCCTTTCTTTTTTTGGTCTATTTTACTTAGGTACACATAATAGAATATGTCAGGCAGGGACGGTAAAGTGCGAATATATGAAAGAATAGGCTTTTAATCCACAAAAACTTGTTATTAGTCCTTCACATAAGGTAATATGAGAAGGATAGTTGCTAAAAAGCGTGTAAGCATGTCAGAAAGTTGGTAAAAAATGAGTTCATTTAAAATGTTTAAGTTACCCGAATATGTATTGGAAGCTGTTGAGAAGGTAGGATTTAAGGAGCCGACAATCATACAGGAAAGAGTCATTCCAGCTGTATTTAGCGGTAAGAGTATTATAGGGCAGTCACAAACTGGCACTGGAAAAACCCATTCTTTTCTATTGCCGATCATGGCTAAAATCAATCAGGAAAAGATGGAAGTACAGGCTGTAATTACGGCACCGACGAGAGAATTAGCGGCCCAAATTTATAAAGCTGCTGTTTCTTTGAATGAGAAATTTCCTGAAGATAAACAAATTCATATAAAAAGCTATGTAGGTGGAACAGATAAACAACGTTCAATTGAGAAGCTCACCGTTCAACCACAACTTGTGATCGGTACACCTGGTCGTATTAAAGATTTATCGGAAGAAAATGCGTTGAGCGTTTTTTCTGCCGATATTTTAGTAGTTGATGAAGCTGATTTAATGATCGATTTAGGATTTATGGAAGATGTGGATAAAATCGCTGCAAGAATGGCGCCTAAGCTGCAAATGCTTGTATTTTCTGCTACGATTCCAGAAAAACTCCAACCATTCTTGAAAAAGTATATGAACAATCCAAAACATATCCATGTGGATCCGACAAAAGTATCTGTTGAAAAACTCGAACATATTCTTGTTCCTGTCAGACACCGTGAAAAGGTTCAATTGGTTAAGGCAATTCTTGAACTTCAAAATCCTTTCCTAGTGCTAATTTTTGCAAACACAAAACAAAATGCAGATGAGCTGGCAGATGCTCTGCTAGAAAAAGGAATGCAGGTTGGCCGACTACATGGTAACCTGCCGGCGAGAGAACGAAAAAGGGTTATGAAAGAGATCAATGCGCTTAAATATCAATATGTTGTAGCGACAGACTTAGCAGCAAGAGGAATTGATATTGAAGGTGTAAGCCATGTGATTAACTATGAACTTCCTCAGGATTTGGATTTCTATATTCATCGCTGCGGTCGTACAGCACGTGCAGGGATGTCCGGAGTGGCGGTTACCCTTTATGAAGAGAAGGATGACCAAGCTCTGAATAAACTCGAATCCATGGGTGTGAAATTCAGTAACCGTGATGTTGTAAAAGGCGAATGGGTTGAAATTGACGATCGTAATAAGCGTAAAAAACGCAAAACTAGTTCAGCTAAAGCAGCCGGCGAAGTAAAGCAATATGGCAAATTCTCTAAGCATTTGCGTAAAGTAAAGCCTGGCTATAAAAAGAAAGTGAAAGCTGAAGTAGAAAAAATTAAAAAGAGAGAAAGACGCTTAAAGAAAAGATAAAAGGGGTCAGATGGATGCTAAAAATTGGATCACATGTTTCCATGAGCGGAAAGAAAATGCTTTTAGGCGCAAGTGAAGAAGCAGCTTCTTATGGTGCCAATACTTTTATGATTTATACAGGCGCTCCTCAAAACACAAGAAGAAAGAAAATCGAGGATTTAAATATTGCAGCAGGTTTATTGCATATGGAGGAAAATGGGATGAGTGATATCGTGGTCCATGCTCCTTATATTATCAATATCGGTAATGCAGTAAATCCCGCTACTTTCCAATTGGGTGTTGATTTCCTTCGTTCGGAAATCGAACGGACAGAAGCTCTGGGAGCCTACCAAATAGTATTGCATCCAGGTGCTCATGTTGGAGAAGGTTCAGAAGTAGGTATTAAAAAGATCATCGAGGGACTAAACGAAGTGATTACCCCGGATCAAAAAGTCCAAATCGCATTAGAAACAATGGCTGGTAAGGGCTCAGAGTGTGGAAGAAGTTTTGAAGAATTGGCGATGATTATCGATGGCGTTACACACAACGATAAGCTGAGTGTTTGCTTTGATACTTGTCATACACATGATGCGGGTTATGATATTGTGAATGATTTTGATGGCGTTTTAAACCATTTTGATAAAACTGTGGGAGTAGATCGTATTAAAGTTCTGCATATTAATGATAGTAAAAACGAATGTGGAATGAGAAAAGATCGACATGAAAATATCGGTTATGGAAAGATTGGTTTTCAACCTCTTCATTACATTGTACATCATCCGCAATTAAGCTCTGTTCCCAAAATATTGGAGACTCCATTTGTCGGAACGGATAAAACAAACAAAAAAGCACCGTATAAATATGAAATTGAAATGCTAAGAGATGGAGCTTGGGTAGATTTTCAAGCTTCCATACTGGGGCAAACGGTATAAAAAAAGGGGGAAGCAGTAATCTGTACTGCTTCCTTTTTAATTTCCAGTCATGTTATGAAATATTTTCTCGATTTGTTTAGCTTTCTTAGCGCCTGTAATTTTTTCTATTTTTGTTAGGAGCTGTTTTCGTTCAGTCTGATCAAAAATATTAATGGATTTTCCACGGATTAGTTTAGTTATATCCTCGGCTTCCGTTTTTGATAAAGTTAGACCCTGCTGCCCTGCAAAATCTAGCAATTCACTGGCAGTGATACGATTGATCTTTAAGTTGACAATGCTCTCAAATAGCTTCAAATTACCACCCCATCTTTACCATATGAATAGACAAGAAAAAAGTGAACTAAATTATACAATATTAAGTAAATGGGTTTACTTTACTGTAATTGTCCTGTATACTACTGGAGATAAATCGTAATCATTCTTATTAACAGGTGGCCGATTATGAATAATGACTTAATTAAAATAGAACATGTCAGTTATAAATATGAGAGAGAAAACGTCCTTGAGGATATTAATCTATCCGTAAAGGATGGAGATTTCCTCGCTATTGTCGGGCCCAATGGGTCGGGCAAGTCAACATTGCTGAAACTGATGCTTGGGTTAAATAAAGTACAGCAAGGTGAAATTTTCTTGTTCGGTGAGAAAATAAACAAATTCAAAAATTGGGAGAAAATTGGCTATGTATCACAAAAAGCCAACTCCTTTAACAGTGGTTTTCCGGCTACAGTGGAAGAAGTGGTAGCAAGCGGGTTGACGAAAAAAATAGGACTTTTTCGTTTCTATAACAAGACCCATCGTCAAAAAGTAGTAAAAGCGCTTAAAGAAGTGGGAATGCAGGATTTCATCAAGAGACCAATTGGAGAATTATCGGGTGGTCAGCAACAACGGATATTTATTGCAAGAGCACTGGTCAGCGATCCTGCCTTGCTGATCTTGGATGAGCCTACAGTTGGTGTAGATGTAAAGAATGTTACTAATTTTTATGACCTACTATACGATTTAAACCGTAACCTTGGATTGACACTTATTCTGGTCACTCATGATACAGGTACGATTACGGAAAAGGTCACTCATATTGCTTGTCTAAATAAACAATTACATTTTCATGGGAATACATGTGAATATGAACATTTGGATGATAAGGATATGTCAGCTTTTTATGGCCATGATGTTTATACCATAACACATGACCATTAATTTGGAGGAAGTAGTATGTTATCAATGTTTCAATATGAATTTCTGCAAAACGCCTTCCTTGCGGGGATTGTCATCGGGATTATCGCTCCGTTGCTGGGTGTATTTATTGTAGTTCGAAAACTTTCTTTGATCGCCGATGCTCTTAGCCACGTTACCCTGACTGGAATTGCGTTCAGTTTGCTACTAAGTAAGGAAGTACCTGCTCTTGGTACGATGAACCCCTTATATATGGGAATGGCTTTCTCGGTAACGGGATCCCTTTTTATAGAACGACTTCGTTCTGTGTACAAGCATTATCAGGAACTAGCTATTCCCATCATTCTTTCCGGAGGAGTAGGGTTGGGAGCGATTTTTATTTCGCTTGCAAATGGATTCACAACAGATTTATTCGGCTATTTATTCGGCAGTGTCAGTGCAGTAAGCCGAACAGATTTATGGATTGTTCTAGCGATCAGTATTGCTGTTATCGCACTCGTTATATTTTTATATAAGGAATTATTCCTTTTATCCTTTGATGAAGAGCATGCCAAAACTTCCGGAATCCCAGCTAAAGCCATTCACTTTATTTTTATCGTTCTCGTTGCTTTAGTTATTGCCATATCCATGAGAATTGTGGGTGTTCTGCTTGTCTCTTCCTTAATGACCTTACCGGTTGCAGCTGCTTTAAAAGTAGCAAAGGGTTTTAAACAAACCATTTTTATTTCCATCCTTTTTGGAGAATTGGCAGTGATAGGAGGATTATTTACATCCTATTACCTAAATCTGGCTCCCGGTGGTACAATCGTTGTATTGGCAATCATCATTCTTTTAATCACGATTTTAATGAAGAAATGGAGAATGACAGCGTAAGGAGGTATCATAAGATGGATGTTAAAGAAGCAATGCAACTTTTGAAAGATAAAGGCTACAAATACACTGAGAAGCGTGAAGATATGCTAGAACTCTTTTCGAAGAGCAATCGTTACTTAACAGCCAAAGAAGTCCTTGAACAATTAAAAAGCTCATACCCGGGTATGAGCTATGATACAATTTATCGGAATTTATCATTGTATGCAAATTTAGGGATTCTGGAAACAACTGAACTTTCAGGAGAAAAAAGATTCCGGTTTGCTTGTGTTGGGAATCATCATCATCATCATTTCATCTGTATGGAATGTGGGAAAACCCGTAATGTAAATGCATGTCCTATGGAAAGAATCACAGAGGACTTTAAAGGATATGATATTTCAGGTCATAAATTTGAAATATACGGAAAATGTCCGGATTGTTTAGAAGAAAATGTACATCCATCCTAAAAATTGAGGAGCCATTCTTTAAATTCTAGAATGGCTCTTTTTCGTTATCCAATCCCTTTGTCCACTCATTTACCCACTGATAGGCATCCATCCAATTGTCTACACGGATGACACTCTTCGGAATGTCCATCCGATTATAGGGGGTATCAAATAAGATGACTGGAATTCCACATTCTTCTGCAATGGCCACAGCGTTATCATGTTTGTCCTCGAAGAATAGATCAATCTTATGTTTTTTTACGGTTGCAATTTTATTATGTGTACCAATTAGTTCAATATGGTGGTAAAGCAGATCATTTTTGCTGAACCATTGTTTAGTGACGGGTAATAAGGTTTCGTTTCTCGCACTGATAAAATACAATTCAAATACATCTTTCCACTCCTGTAAAACCTGTTTTGCATGCTTTGCAATAGGAGATTCTAAATAGATGATGGGCTCATGTTTTTGAAACCATTGATCGAATTCATTCACGGGTACATTTACAAATGGGTATAGTTCATATTGGGTAATATCCTCTAAAGTAAGTTCTAGTTGAAAGGATTTATTAATATAAGGAAGCATGGAATCCGGACATGTGACAGTTCCATCAATATCGATTCCAAAGCGTATGGGTTTAGACATTAAGCATTTCCTCCAGAAAATATAGTTGTCTGTAGTTTACATCAAAAAGCGACAAATTGCTTTTCTAAAATTTGTAGATTCATGAAACAATCCTTACTTATGAGTTCACGTCTATTGGAGTAAACTATAAAAGCTCCATTATAGGAAGGCGGGGATTTGAATTGTCAACCTCAAAAAGACATACAAGTTCACAGCACAATAGAAATAGTATGAATGGCCTTAATGAATCAGCTTATCAGAAACTCAACTGTAACGAGGAAACTTCAGCTGAATTCATCCATCCTGCCGAATACCGCCATAGTCACAAAAAAGATGGCAACGGAGCCACTAAGACTGTAAACAGCTTTGGTATATTGGCGTTAGCCTTGTCCATTGCCTCTCTCTTTATTCTGCCTGTCATTTTTGGGACAGTTGGGATTGTTGTGGGAATCTTTGCGACAAAAGCGGATTCACGCTTTATGGGGATTACTGCCATTGTGATTGGTGGCTTTTCAGTTATAGCGGGCTTATTGGTATATCCCTTTTTCTAAACAGTGGAGCATGATAAAAGGAGCTGGTATTACCAGCTCCTTTCATTATTCTTGTATTAAGCTTGCTTTTTCTTTTTCAAGTCTTTGTTTTTCGTAATACTCCTCGGCAAGGACATCGATTTCTTTTTTTAGTTCCTCAACCATAATTGCTTCTGGTACTTTGCGGACAATTTTTCCTTTACGGAACAATAAGCCTTCTCCACGTGCTCCAGCGATACCGATATCGGCTTCTCTGGCTTCACCAGGCCCGTTAACAGCGCAACCTAATACGGCCACTTTAATTGGGGCTTTAATTTTTTGAATATATTCATCCACTTCATTGGCAATGGAGATTAGATCAATCTCAATACGTCCACATGTAGGGCAAGATATTAACGTAGCTGAATTAGCTGATAAACCATAAACCTTTAGGAGTTCTCTGGCTACTTTTACTTCTTCAACCGGATCAGCACTTAAAGAAATACGCAGTGTATTCCCAATTCCCTTACTTAATAATGCACCAATACCTGCTGCACTCTTAATCGTTCCGGAGAATAAAGTTCCTGATTCAGTAATTCCAAGATGCAATGGATAATCAAAGGCCTGTGCTGCTTTTTCATAGGCTTCAATTGCCAAGCGAACATCAGATGCTTTCATAGATACAATAATATCGTGGAAGTCTAAGTCCTCAAGTATTTTTATATGGTGCAAAGCACTCTCAACCATACCATCAGCTGTTGGATACCCGTATTTTTCAAGGATTTTACGTTCCAATGACCCGGCATTGACGCCAATGCGGATAGGAATTCCTTTTGCTTTGGCTGCTTTCACAACAGCTTCCACTTTTTCACGTCTTCCGATATTGCCGGGATTGATACGGATTTTATCTGCTCCGCCTTCAATCGCGATTAAGGCCAGACGATAGTCAAAATGAATATCTACTACCAAAGGTATATTAATACGCTTCTTGATATCTGCAATTGCATGGGCAGCGCGTTCATCAGGACAAGCCACGCGTACAATTTGACATCCCGCTTCTTCCAAGCGATTAATTTCCGCGACAGTCGCTTCTACATCATGTGTCTTCGTTGTCGTCATACTTTGTATAATAACTTCATCGTTGCCACCGATTGTTAGTGGACCCACTTTTACAGGGCGGGTTTTTGTACGATGTATTAGTTCATTCACTGGTCATTCTCTCCTTTTAGGCTGTTTGCCTCAATACCAATATATATATTAACTTCTAAATTATTGTATCAGCGTTTAGGCTAAAATAACAATAAAGTGGATTATGAATTGGCTTTTTAGTAATTTTTGAAACGATAAGTTTGTCCAATCTTTATTTCTTCAGGATTTATGCCATCATTTAATACCGTAAAGTCTTCGATAATTTGATCAATCGGTACTGGAAGTGTCCCTTCTTTTTTTTCTACTAGAGAAAGAACAGTATCTCCAGGCTCTACTTTTATATTATAGTAGTTTTCGTCTGTTTTATCCATATTCTCGGAGGAATAGGCAGGGAGTGTACCGATGTTTATATCAAAATAAATGGAGTAGGCTACTAAACAAAAGCCAACAAAAAGGAGTATTTTCTTCATCTTTATCGCTCTCCTTCCATCGTTTACTAGATTATATGAAGTTAGTAGAGATAATAGAATTAATTTTTTTGAAAATTCCTTTTAGTCCTTTTTACTTTTGGTAGCATAGCCAGTAAATACATTTATAAGTAAGTGTAGAATTTCCGTAGGGGTTCAGTATTCTGTTAATAACTTAAACCTATCAGCTTCATCCATATCATTCTATTTCTGGACATAAAGAAACCCTTCCGCAGGAATTCGGAAGGGTTTCTTAGTTTAAGATTGTATTGTTTTTTGCTTACTTTTTGGAATTGGCATTTCTTTTACAGAAAGGTAGATCATCATTAATGTGATAAACCATTTAACATAGACGTCTCCAATCACCGGTACCTGAATAAAATTCATAAAGGTAAAGAACGTAACCGCTAAAGTAAAACTGTAGGTGGCCAATCTCCACTGTTGTCCAAAGGTAGCTTTCCTATCCATAGAAGTGATAAATAGTCCGGCGATATAGGCCAGAAGTGTAATCTCCAAGAAGAAGATAGCCGTTGTAAACAGATACATCATGATAATGCAAAGGCCGATTAGTATGTAAAGGGATGCTTTTGAAGATTTAATAAAATCGCTTGTCTTCTCATTATTCAATTCGAGTCCTGATATCATTGAATAAGGAAGAGTTTGTGTTTGGCCATTTGCAGAGAGGACTAGTTCATCCTGGAGAATTCCGATATCGATATCAGTCATATTAGTAATATCATTTGCCTTTAGGCTGCCAGTACTGTCAAAATGAAATGTGACTGTGTCCTTTTCAATAATGACAGGCAGTTTCTCGTCTGAGTATAGTCTGCCATCTTTAATTTCGAAATCAGGGAAATCTGTGATTAATGCTTCTGCCATACGATCTGTCCCCTCAAGGATATAATTCGTAAGATAAGTAGCAGATGGTAAAATAGTTAACAAAGATAGTAAAAAAGCATAGAGGATCGTTTTGCCAATACCCTGAAAGCGGAAGGAAGCAATATGCTTCGGCGAGTATAGGCTTTTAATAAATTGTGAGAATATATTCATGGGCTACAACACCTTTTTTTGAGTTTCATTCTTTATTCTATCCGGGTTATGTCGAGATGACAAGAAGGATCTGCTTTACTGACGAATGAACTCGAAAAAATGTGTTAGATTTTATGGATTGGGTATTTAATTATGCAAAAGAGGAGTGATGTAGATGGAATGGTTGTATTGGTTAGTAGTTTGGCTGGTGTTTATTATTGGTTTTATCGGATTGGTTTATCCTGTAATTCCGAGTGTCCTATTTATAGTCGGAGGAATGCTTTTATATGGTGTATTCTTCTCATTTGAACCATTTTCTTGGTTTTTCTGGATCGTACAGGGAATGTTCGTTTTACTCTTGTTTGGAGCCGATTATTTGTCTAATTTATATGGAGTAAAAAAATTCGGAGGTTCAAAAGCAGGGGTATGGGGTAGTACAATAGGATTACTGGTTGGTCCGTTTGTGATTCCTTTTCTCGGCATTGTAATAGGTCCGTTTTTAGGTGCCGTTTTAGCTGAATTGTTGGTGCACAAACAATCGTTAAAGAATGCTCTTAAAATCGGTACAGGTTCCGTTCTTGGATTTGTCGGCAGTGTGATTACAAAATTTATTATTCAGATTATCATGATTGTGTATTTCTTTATCCGTGTATTATGATAAGGCATAAAGGTTGAAATAAACGGATTCAATTGCTAATCTAAAGGTATAGACTTTCGTAACATATTAATTTACATAATTGCTCGAAAGTGCTTACATTCAATTATTAGGAGGAAGAGAATTATGACTTATTCTTTACCACAATTATCGTATGAATATGATGCACTGGAGCCTCATATCGACAAAGAAACAATGAATATTCACCACACAAAGCATCATAACACGTATGTAACTAACTTAAACAATGCTTTAGAAGGACAGGAAGCATTGGCAGCTAAAAGTTTAGAAGATCTTCTAGCTGACATTGACTCTGTACCCGAGAGCATTCGTACGGCTGTTAGAAATAATGGTGGTGGACACGCTAACCATACATTATTCTGGGAAATTCTATCTCCTAACGGCGGTGGAGAACCTACTGGAGAATTAGCTGAAGCTCTTGCAGCTAAATTTGGAACTTTTGAAAACTTTAAAGAAGAGTTTGCTAAAACTGCAACTACTCGTTTTGGTTCCGGTTGGGCTTGGTTAACAGTTAAAGATGGTGAATTAGATCTTTACAGTACTGCTAATCAGGATTCCCCATTAATGGATGGAAAAACTCCTATTCTTGGCTTAGATGTTTGGGAGCATGCATACTACCTAAACTACCAAAACCGTCGTCCTGAATACATTAATTCTTTCTGGAATGTAGTAAATTGGGATGAAGTTTCTAAACGCTATAAAGCAGCAAAATAAATGCTTAACTCAAAGGGATACAGAAAACGGACTCGCTTCGTTTTCTGTATCCCTTTTGTGTTCTAAAAATAACAAACAGGATTGTTAAGAATTACCAAATAACTTTAACCTACATAACACGATTATCTACTGGAAAACTAACCGTTAACTGAAGGGGAGTTTTTTATGAAAATCGATAATCAATTTGTCAATAAAATAAAAGCCAATAAGGAACTTTACATACTTTTGTTAATTGGAGCCCTTTATTCGTTAAGTACAGCACTTTCAAACACATTCGTAAATATTTATTTATGGAAACAATCAGAGGCTCTAATCAACCTGGGAATTTATAATTTATCAGTTGTTTTCCTTCAGGGATTTACCTTTATACTGGCCGGAAAATTAGCTAAACGAATTGATCGTATTATTGTCCTTAGGTTAGGGATTTTATTTTTAGCTGCATTTTATTTAGCGGTCCTTACCTTAAGTTCCACGGTTCCACTTTATTTAATTATTATTGGTGGATTACTTGGAGTAGGATATGGCTTTTATTGGCTTGCCTATAACTTACTGACGTTTGAAATTACTGAACCTGAGACGCGAGATACATTTAATGGACTCCAAGGGATAACTGGATCAATTGGAGGAATGATCGGTCCTTTTTTTGCCGGGTATGTCATTACCGTTTTCACTGATAATAATGGTTATCTGCTCATTTTTGGATTTTCGTTATGTTTGTTTATCGTGGCCGTCCTTATCAGTTTCTTATTAAAAGGCAGACCAGCGGATGGAAAGTTTAGGCTGATACGTATTTTAGAAGAACGAAAACATAACAAGGACTGGGGTAGAATCACGTACGCCAATTTTTCGCAAGGGCTCAGAGAAGGGACGTTTCTATTTATTGTATCTGTCTTTGTATTTGTCGAAACGGGCAGTGAAATGGCTCTAGGCACATTCGGTCTCATTAATTCAGCCATATCGTTTGTGGCCTATTTTTTAGTCAGCAGGTATTTAAAGGTTCCCTACCGTAAATGGTCCATGCTGGCTGGAGCCTTATTTCTGTACGGTGCTATCTTTTTTCTGATTTACCAGGTGTCATTCCCTAAATTACTTACATATGGTTCTATTCTCGCTGTTGCCTATCCCTTATTGCTTGTCCCGTACATGTCTGTCACGTATGATGTAATAGGGCGGTCATGGAAAGCGAGAGAACACCGGATTGAATATATCGTAGTCCGTGAGTTATTTTTAAATTTGGGAAGAGCCGTCTCGATTCTCGTTTTTATTTTATTTATAAAAACCTTGCCTGAAAGTACGGGGATTAAAATATTATTGTTGTTATTGGGGTCCGGACATATCTTTGTTTATTATTTTATGAAGGATATTAAGATGTAAGTTATTTTTTATTGCTGGAATCTTTTACTTCTGTTAATCTTTAAAAATTGATAATAAAATGATAAGAAATGCGTTGTTAGAAGGGATGGGGACATTGAAAGTCAGAAAAAAGAAAAAGAAAAAACATGTACCTGTTCGCCTGAATTTACTATTTTTTGCAGTGTTTGTGATGTTTTCTGCATTAATACTCCGTTTAGGAATCGTTCAGATTGTTTATGGAGATGACTATAAACGTGAAATAGAGCGGACAGAAGATGTAACAGTAAGCAATTCTGTGCCGAGGGGAAAAATTTATGACCGTTATGGAAAAACCATTGTAGATAATCAACCTTTATATGCCATAACGTACACACGAACACAAAAAACGTCAAGTGAAGAAATGCTAGAAACAGCTGAAAAACTGTCCAAGCTAATTGAGGTTAGTACAGATAAAGTTCGTGAACGAGATATGAAAGATTTCTGGATTCTAAATAATCCTGAAGCGGCTAAGAAGAAAATTACGGAAGAAGAATATCAACAACTAAGTGATGGAAAGCTCACTGATGATGATATTTATAAATTGCAGCTCGATCGCATTACTGAGAAGGAAATCGATTACAGTGAAAGTGAATTAGAAGTGCTGGCAATCTATAGTAAATTTATTTCCGGCTATTATTTAACTCCGCAAATTGTTAAGAATAATGAAACAACGTATGAAGAAGTAGCAAGAGTAAATGAACAGATTGAATCTCTTCCAGGTGTTGATACAACAACGGATTGGGAGCGTAAATATGAGTATGGGAATACTCTTAAATCTGTCTTAGGTAAAGTATCAAGTTCGAGTGAAGGATTGCCATCTGATAAAACAAGCTATTATTTAGCGAGAGGCTATAGTCGAAATGATAGAGTTGGTACATCATACTTAGAACAGCAGTACGAAGATTTATTACGCGGACAGCAGGAAAAAATTAGGAATGTAACGAATTCATCCGGTGATATTGTCAGTACGGAAGTTATATCCGAAGGGCAAAGAGGTAAAGATCTTGTATTAACGGTTGATATGGACCTTCAGATAGCTACTGAAGAGATTATTGAAAAGCAACTGAAAGAAAAGAAAGCAAGCGGGAATACAAAATACCTGGATCGTGCGTTTGTTGTTGTAACAAATCCAAATACCGGGGAAATTCTAACCTTGGCTGGTAAGCAATATGCTGCAGATGATAACGGGAAGATGCAAATGAATGATATGGCTTTGGGAACATTTACTTCCTCCTATGCCATGGGTTCTTCTGTTAAGGGAGCCACCATTTTAACAGGTTATCAAACGGGTGCTATAAAACCTGGACAAGTCCTTTATGATGGTCCAATGAAAATTAAAGGAACACCTGACAAAAAATCATGGAAGAACTTTGGTAATATTAGCGATATTGAAGCACTTAAAGTTTCCTCCAATGTATACATGTTTAAAACTGCGATTGCGCTAGGTAACGGTAATTATGTTCCGGGAGCATCCTTAAGAGTTGATAATTCAGCATTTGCTACAATGAGGAATTATTACAACCAATTTGGTTTAGGAGTGAAAACAGGAATAGACTTACCGGGTGAACAAATTGGCTATAAAGGATCATCGCAGGGCCCTGGTCTATTAATGGACTTTTCCATCGGCCAATACGATACGTATACACCATTACAGCTGGCTCAATACGTCTCAACTATTGCCAATGGCGGGAACCGTATTAAACCACATGTTTTAAAACAAGTACGTGAACCAGTGGATGATGAAAAAGGTGAGACACTTGGACCGGTTATTAAAGAGGTCAAAACGGAAGTGCTGAATACTCTTCCTATGAAACCTGAGTGGATTGAACGTGTACAAGAAGGGTTCAGGCAAGTAACCCAATCTACTGGGGGAACAGCTTATTCTTATTTTGGAAATGCTGACTATAAGCCGGCCGGTAAGACGGGTACAGCAGAAGCCTTCTACGATGGTCCTAAATGGGAAGCGGGCACTACACAGCCAGAAACCTATAATATAACCTTTGTTACATACGCTCCAGCTGAAAATCCGGAAATTGCCATGAGCGTTGTAGTACCATGGGCTTATCAAAATTCTTCAGGTCATAAGATGAACCTTGAGATCGCGAAAGAAGTTTACGAAAAATACTTTGATTTAAAAGAAGAACGTGCTAAACAATAATAAATAGTAGATTAATAGAGAAGTTTCACCCGTGTGAACTAATCTATTAAGCAGATATTTGGAATAAAGAAAATGACTAAACTACCGATGCACTCCTGCAAAGGCCGTTTAGTCATTTTTTTATCTATTTGATTAAAAAACTTCAAATACTCCCCTCTATAAGTATTTTTTAGTGGTTTACGGTTTAATTAATAACAAAAGAATACGCTTAGCGCTCAAGGATATCGACAAATCATGATATGACTTGTATTTTCTTCCCCGACGTAATTGAATTTATAAATATTATTTACTCCCAAAAAAGATATCTTCCCCTCAATCTTTAACCTAAATTAAAGAATGAAATCTCTTTATAAGGAGAGTATATCTACAAGTGAATCAGTATAAAAAATCGTATAACCAATATATAAGTAAGCTGTTATCACGATCAGTTAGGTAGTTCATAAAAGGATGTATTTAACTTACCCAATAAAATGAATGAGGGATTAGAGGAGGTTATCGAACGTTACGTGATTGTTAGGACTGGATTATGGAAACAATCATTTACAATAAATAATCGTATCTTTACACAGAATTTACAATTCCTTAATACCGTATTTAAATTCGGCTATTACTATTGAATGTGTAGGATAAAGTACTTAAATTTAAAAAAAGAGTAAACAGGAGGATTAAAATGTTTAAAAGAAAACCAACATTTATAATCACTTTATTATTAATGATAGGATTGCTGGTGGCTTGCGGAAACGATAATGAAAATGAAAAAGGTGGTTCCTCTCAAGAAGGGTACTCAGGAACAATAAATGCAGCCGGTTCTACAGCTTTACAGCCTTTGGCTGATGAAGCAGCAAATGAATTTATGGCTAACAACCCGAATGTTTCGGTAACTGTTCAAGGCGGGGGAAGCGGAACAGGTATTAATCAAGTAGCAAGTGGTGCAGTGAATATTGGTAACTCTGATCTTCCTTCAGCAGATAAGATTGAAGATGAAGCATTGGCAAAAGAGTTGGTAGACCATAAAGTTGCTGGTATTGCGTATGGAATTGTCGTGAATGAAGATACAAACGTTGAAGAATTAACAATTGAACAAATTCAAGGAATCTTTACTGGCAAGATCAAAAACTGGAAAGAAGTTGGCGGAGCGGATTTGGATATTAATGTTGTCAACAGACCAGGATCTTCAGGTACACGTTATGCATTTGAAAAAACCATTATGCAAGATGTTAACATTAATGATTCTATAGGAACAAACCAAGATTCCAACGGGGCAGTAGAAAAAGCTATTCAATCCACACCTGGTTCTATTAGTTATCTTGCTATGAGCTATATGACTGAAGGAAAAGATACATCCTTAAAAACAGTCAAAATAAATGGAGCGGAACCTACTGCTGAAAATGTAGCAGCTGGAAGCTATCCTTTCTGGTCTTATGAATACATGGTAACGAAAGGTGAAGCAGACGGAGCTGTAAAAGGATATTTAGAGTTCATAAAGAGTGATGAATTTGCAGAAGTTGTTACAAAATTGGGCTATATTCCAATGACAATGCTTGAAAAATAAATCAACCCTAAAGAAAAGACAGGACTGATTAAGTCAGTCCTGTTCCTGTCATTTTGCTGGAAGGGAGAGGGAAATCTTTGAAGGATCATAAACCAATTAACTATTGGAAAAGTGAATATATCGGACGAATTCTAGTCACATTATGTGGTCTATTAATTGTTATAACAACAATGGCAATCATAGTGTTTATAACTGGAAAAGGCATACAGTCATTTACAACTAGTAATATCTCCTTAGTGGAAATGTTAACTTCAACAAATTGGAGTCCAAGTGAAGGGAAATATGGGGCATTAATTTTTATTGTCGGCTCCATTCTTGTTTCATTGGGTGCAATCCTTATTAGTGCACCTATTGCTATAGCACTGGCAATATTCATGAATTTTATCTCTCCTAAATTTGGTAAGAAAGTTCTGCAGCCAGTCCTTGAATTGCTAGTGGGGATCCCATCTGTTGTATATGGTTTGCTTGGTGTGACTTTGTTAGTTCCATTCCTAAGAAACACATTTGGTGGAGTGGGATTCAGCTTGGCAGCGGGTATTATTGTACTAAGTATTATGATTTTACCTACTATTGCAACACTTACAGCTGATGCATTGAAAAATGTACCTGCACAACTTTTGGAGGCATCCTATGGACTTGGCTCCACTAGATGGCAAGCAATCAGCAGAGTTATTATTCCAGCTGCAAAGAATGGAATTTATTCAGGGATTGTCCTTGGGCTTGCACGTGCTTTCGGTGAAGCGTTGGCTGTTCAGATGGTTATCGGAAATACGATAAAATTACCTGGCAGTTTAACTGATCCGACGGCAACACTTACAGGTATCTTAACGATGGACATGTCGAACACGCTGAATGGAACTGCTTGGAATAATGCGCTATGGAGTTTGGCACTAATTCTTTTATTCATGTCATTCTTATTCATCATGATTATTCGATTTATCGGGAATAGAGGTGCCCAGAAATGAACGCTAGAACGGTAAATAAAATATGGACGAGCATCTTTTATATAGTAGCTGTTTTTGTTGTTATTTTATTGAGTTTCTTAGTTTTTCAAATTCTTAAAGAGGGCTGGGGCTTTTGGGATCCTGCTTTTCTAACGGGAAAATCCAGTAATATGGTTGCTGGTGGTGGAATAGGATATCAATTGTTTAACTCGTTCTACATGTTAGTCATTACCTTGATTATTTCGGTACCGCTTGGACTTGGGGCAGGTATCTATTTAGCGGAATACGCTAAACCAGGAAAGTTACTATCATTTATCCGCTTATGTATTGATACAATGGCATCACTTCCATCTATTGTAGTTGGTTTGTTTGGCCTATTAGTATTTGTAACTGCTACGGGCTGGGGCTACACCATCATTGGAGGAGCACTTGCCATAACGATTTTGAATTTGCCAAGTTTAACACGTGTCAGTGAAGCAGCTATTTCTGAAGTATCAGCTGGTATTAAAGAGGCGAGTCTCGGGCTTGGGGCAACCAAATGGCAAACGATAGTAAAAATTGCTTTGCCTACAGCAATGCCTCAAATAATAACAGGTATTATTTTGGCAGCAGGCCGTATTTTTGGTGAAGCAGCAGCGTTGATTTTTACAGCTGGGTTGACAACTCCGATATTGAATACGGCAGCCGATTTGACAAGCCCGGTTAACCCTTTTAATATTTTCAGACCTGCGGAAACATTGGCAGTGCATATTTGGAAGTTGAATTCTGAAGGAATTGTTCCGGATGCAGCAGAAATTGCAACAAAATCTGCAGCCGTATTAATTATTATGGTATTAATCTTTAATATCCTTGCACGTCTATTCTCAAATGTCATTCAAAGACATTTTGAAGGCGGAAGAAGTAAAAGAAAACAAAAAGCATCTGTGTTATAAGTGAAATCATCATTTTACCTAGGGGGGACTTTAGATGATAGAAGTAAAAGAAGCTAAACCGGCAGTGAAAGAAAACAATAGCAAACTTGTCTACGAAACAAAAGGTTTAGATTTATGGTATGGTGAGAACCATGCATTAAAGAATATAAATCTTGCCGTTAACGAGAATGAAGTAACAGCCATCATTGGTCCTTCGGGTTGTGGGAAGTCTACTTACATTAAAGTATTAAATAGAATGATCGAACTAGTTCCAAGTGTACGTACTTCAGGCAATGTATTATACCGAGGACAGAATATATTTGATAAGAATTATCAGGTTGAGGAATTACGAAAGAATGTTGGGATGGTGTTCCAAAAACCGAATCCTTTTCCAAAGTCAATTTATGAAAATGTAGCATATGGACCAAAAATTCATGGCGTTAAAAATAAAAAAGAACTAGATGAAATTGTAGAAAAAAGCTTACGTGGTGCAGCAATTTGGGATGAGGTTAAGGATCGGTTGCATACAAATGCCAACGGACTCTCTGGCGGGCAGCAGCAACGTATTTGCTTAGCAAGATGTCTAGCAGTTTCTCCTGATGTCATTTTGATGGATGAACCGACTTCAGCATTAGATCCAATTTCTACTTTAAAAGTTGAGGAACTTGTACAGGAATTGAAAGAGAAATTCAGTATTATTATCGTTACACATAATATGCAGCAAGCTGCACGTATATCTGATAAAACAGCCTTCTTCTTAAATGGAGAAGTCATAGAATATGATAAGACAGATAAAATTTTCTCGAATCCACATGACAAGCGAACAGAGGATTATATAACAGGACGTTTCGGATAAGCAAATCATTTCGAAGGGAGAATGAAAATGGTTTTAAGAGAAAAATTCGAGAGTGAGCTTAAGGAATTAAAGCTAAAAGTCATTGAAATGGAACGATTTGCCTCATCTGCATTGGACAGAGCATACAAAGCGTTACTCACAAAAGACGTAGAGCTGGCCTTATCCGTTATAGAAGAGGATAAGAAACTTGATAAAATGGAAGAAGAGCTTGATGAACTGGCTATCCTGATGATTGCCAAGCAACAACCTGTTGCAACAGATTTAAGACATATTGTTTCAGCTATTAAAATTGCTTCTGAAATCGAACGTGTTGGAGATTATGGAAAGAACGTTGCCAAAACGGCTATCCGCCTATCAAAAGAAGAAAAGCCGTTTGTCAATGAAGCGGTAAAAGAAATGCATGACACTTGTATGGAGATGCTCAACATGTTTAATGAATCCTTTATGGAGGAGAATATTCTCCTGTCTAAGGAACTGGCTGAGCTCGATGACAGGGTAGATGATTTATATGGACAGGAAATTCGTAAGATACTTGAGATGAAGCATCCTGAGTCTACTACGGTTAATGAAAATTCTCAGTTATTGTTTATTGTCCGCCATTATGAAAGAATTGGTGATCATATTACAAATATGGCTGAAGAAACCCTCTATATGATTAAGGGCAGACATTATCATTTAAATGAATCCTGATCATGGTTCATGATTATAAAAAATGGAGATTCCTATAATAGGAACTCCATTTTTTTTATAAGCATGCCATTTAGAAGGGGGCTTTTACAAAAATAATGCTTTGATGCCCTGATAAGCGAAATAGACCCCAAACCCCAATAGAGATAGACCAGAGATTGCTGATATTCCTTTCAGGCTTGTCTCATTTAAGAATCTTCTAAATCCGGTTGTTAAAAAGGCAACGATAATATCCCAAAAGGTTAAACCAAGAAAAATCATAGAACTGTAAACAATAAGTGAGCTTGTTCCATAGGTCGTGACAGTTTTTGCGAGAACAGAACCATATATTCCAATCCAAAAAAGAATAGAAAGCGGGCTTGTAATAGACATGATGAATCCTGTTAAAAAGGACCTTGCCAGCGTATCTTTCGTACGATAATCATCAAAGGTAAGAGTATTTACCCTCATGATACTTTCTATTCCGGTATAAATTAGGACAAATCCTCCAAAGAGCCACAGGAAAATCTGGACATACGGAATCGTAATAAATTGTACAAAACCTAAATAGACCAATAGCATGAATATTCCATCCGCAATCATAGACCCTAAACCAACAATCCAAGCATGAAAAAAGCCATTTTTTATGCCTTTATCTATTCTGGCTGAGTTAACTGGACCAATGGGTGCCGCCAATGTTATTCCCAATACAAAATAACTAAATAAAATATGTCCGCTCACGCTTTCACTCCATCTTATGTGTCTTTAACTTGTACATATTTATGAGGAAAAGAGGAGAAGTATAACAAAATTTATTGATTTTATAAATAGATCGTAATGTAAGACGCAGTTTAGCTTATTTTTAGGCAACTAGTAAAAAGGTTTATATCCTCTTAACTTGGATATAAGGAAATAACAATTTATAAAAAGAAGGGAAGGTCAAGATGAAGAAAAGAGATACGGTAACAGTGGGAGGAATATCGATAAACTACTTTCTCAGTGATAAGACTGTTCATATAGACAATAATGAATCATTAAAAACTGTCATTCCAAATCCTAAAGCAGCCGTTCAACTGGCGAGGAAATTAAAAGAGAACTATCAGCAGAAATACGGACGTGAGTTATCTGTGTCCGAGCTTTCTATGGCTATAGAAATCTATGGTCATATCTATCCTGAAAAAATCGCCAAGGCCATTAAAACATTGCCTTTACCTGACTTTGTTGATAAGGCAATGAATGATTTGATTAAAAAGACAGATATCATTGATTCAGGGGAAGAGAGTATCGATCAGAACAGAAAAATCTGGGATGCGATTGCAAAGGTCATCCCAGTCTAACAGAGCTGATTAAATAATAGAAAGTGACCTGTACCTAAAAGCTATTTTCCTTTCGTTAAAACGGCAGCTAAAGCTGCATAGTCCATGTTTTGATAGACCGTATAGGTTCCTGCCTGAATCTTCTTGGTGAGATCTCGTTTGTCAAGATAATCGGAAAAGGTTTTGATATCCGGTATTACCTGTTTCTTTTCTAATAGACTGATCATTTCCGTCGAAGACATTCCGGGCTTTACAGTCAAAATAACGGACGCAGTCTCTTCTTTCTTGTTTTGATCCATTTCTGACTTTAGTTTCGAAAGAGTGCGAAGATCCGTTTGATAGGTTTCCCAATCTCTTTTGGACAAAATATGATTCCCATCCTCTAGTAATATCTTTTGGGCTGCCTCTTTTGTAAGAGGCTCCCTTTTATCTACTGATTGCTCTTCAAAAAGATAACAAGCCGTAAATATGCTTGTGGCTATAAAAATACCAGCAGCGGTTCCTGAAACGTATGATCGGTTCATTGGAAATCGCCTCCCTGGTTCTCCAGGATTTGGATGACCTCGTTTATCGGTAAGGCAGATTGCTTGGCAATCTGATCAATCGATAATCCTTGTTTGGATAAATGGACGACTTGATTTTGAATGACTTCATGTATGGGTAAGGAAGTGTTTAGAAAAGAGGATTCCGTTACCGTATCCTCATGCATGATTTCTTCCTCTAAGACCCGAAGACGTTTCTTTATTTGATACATTTCCTGTATATAATCCAGTGATAGCTGTTCAATCTCTTTTTCAACTTTTACATCCCGCCCTTTATAAAATAGCGAAATGACAAACAGTAAAGTGGAAAGAGAAAATAAACTTATGATAGTGATTAACATGATGTCCCTCCCAATTCAAACTCCACCTCTTATTTTACAACAATTCTCTCCCTGATTTGGTAAAAATTTATGAAAAAGGAAAGATTGCTCATAATTTGGAGGTAGATAGTTGTTCTTCGACAATATGCGTTCATTGTCATACGGTTCAGAGGGTGTTAGGATTTAATGGAAGATATTAGTGGATATATGAACGTGTAAGAAGAATGAAAGAGGTGGGACTGCTTGGACCAGTTAAACTATTTATATCAAAATACAAAAAGGACTATGTGTACAAAGCTTGCTGATGATGCCTCTGGATCCATTGTCCCTTATTTGTGGCATAAAGATCCTGCACAGCATAGTGAGATTTCGACTGCAGTTCAATTAACAAATAATGATTATTTTGAAAGAGTAGATGTAATCTGTAAAAATGATGGCGATCAGGAACACGAAATAAAAATATTTTTTGTCCATGAGGCTTTTCAGGAAGTTTCAGCAAGTTTTTATAGTCCTGCAGATTCTTTTATTTATTTGTACGGTAAACAGACCATTAGTTTACTAAATGGAAGTAACTATGCGTCTATTTCGATTATGGAGAGGAAACATAAAAAAGCGGTATATCAATCGATGGAGGACGGCCAAATCATTCATTCCCCTTTAGCTAGAGGTCTGGTTATATGCACAACAATGTACAAATTTTCGTTGGAACCAGGAGTGAAAAAAGGCGTTTCCAATTGGATGATTACGGGCAGCAATAAAGAGGAAGCGATGCTTCTTGATTACTTGGTTAAAAATCAGACTAGCATTTATGAATGAAAGGTGATATTATAGAAAAGTCGTATAAAATGAAGTTTTGAATGAACTGGAGGGACTCACATGCGTGTAAACATTACTTTAGCTTGCACAGAGTGCGGTGAGCGTAATTATATCAGCACAAAAAATAAACGTAATAATCCTGATCGTCTTGAGCTTAAAAAATATTGCCCAAGAGAGAAACGTACAACTACGCACCGCGAAACAAAATAAAAGCAACAGGAGGTACTCTCCTGTTGTTTTTTTTTATGGAATAATATAGAACATAAGGGGATTTAATGTAATGTTAAAGGGAGAGTTGAGAACAACTTATCGTCGTTTGCTTATGGAATGTCCGACAGACGAGCGTGATACATATACGAACCAAATTATTGATTCATTATTTCAACATGACATATGGAAAAAGGCTCATACGATTGGAATCACGATTTCTAGGTTTCCTGAGATTGAAACGCACGGGATTATCGAAAGAGCGTGGAAAGAAAAGAAAAGGATCGTAATACCAAAATGCGAACCGTACAACAAACAGATGGATTTCTATAAGTATGATCCAAGTACGATATTGGAATCCGTATATCATGGTTTAAAAGAACCTAAAACGGATAAAGGTCAAAAGGTAGAGGCTGGAAAAATTGATGTCATGGTAGTTCCAGGACTTATTTTTTCAAAAGCGGGATATCGTGTTGGATTTGGAGGGGGCTATTATGATCGTTACCTAGCCTCTTATCAGAGAATAAAAATATCGCTTGCCTTTACGATGCAAGTAAGGGACGATATTCCGACGGAAGAATTTGATATTCCGGTTGACTATATATTTACAGATCAAGGGGTAATAAATTGTGGTTGATTTAATCATCTATGTGCTTGTTGCTTTATGCTCGTACGGAGCCTATCGGCTTAATGCCCTGAATAAATCAGGTGCTTTGGCAGCCTTTCTAGTAGGTGTCTCCATTGTGATAGGTTTTGGATGGGAAGGGTTGTTTCTTATAGGATTGTTTTTTTCTTCATCAAGTTTTTTTTCAAGCTATAAAAAGAGAAGGAAACAGGTGCTTGATCAAAAACTAACAAACGGAAGCAGGCGGAATTGGGCTCAGGTGGCCGCTAATGGTGTTCCTGCTGGAATATATTCTCTTCTTTATTTTATATCTGACGGTTCTCAAATCTGGTTAATTGCTTTTATTGCATCGATTGCGGCAGCTACATCTGATACATGGTCATCGGAATTGGGGGTGCTCAGTAAATCCAATCCAATTCATTTGATCAGTTTGAAAAGATGCGAGCCAGGTACTTCAGGTGCAGTTTCAGTGCTTGGTTCTCTTGCTGGGCTTGGAGGCTCTATATTTATTGCATTAGCAGCCATTATTATGTTTAATCTGTCACTGCCAATGCTTATCTTGCTGGGTGTGTTCGGATTTATGGGAAGCCTACTTGATACCCTTATAGGTGCCTTCTTACAAGTCGAATATATATGCCCGGTATGCTCAGTCCATACGGAGAGAACTCAACACTGTAATCACCAAACCATTAAAAGAAAGGGAATTAACTGGATTGATAATGAAATTGTGAATATAAGCTCGATTGTTATTAGCAGTGTTCTATGTATAATAACTTGGCATAGTTTCACATAATACTACAGTATAAAGAGTTTATATGTATTGGAAAAAAGGTGGTTTTTGTAATGAAAAAAAATGTAAATCGTGTTGTTCTGGTGGGTACAGGTTTTGTTGGAAGCAGTTATGCATTCGCTATGTTAAACCAGGGGATTACGGAAGAGTTTGTTTTAATTGATTTGAATAAGGATAAAGCTGAAGGCGATGCAATGGACTTAAACCATGGAACTCCATTTGCTCCGAATAGAACGAAAATTTGGTTTGGAGATTATTCTGACTGTAAAGATGCAGATATTGTTGTACTCACTGCAGGAGCGAATCAAAAGCCTGGTGAAACACGTCTCGATTTAGTTGAAAAAAATATGAAAATCTTTAAATCTATTGTTGGAGAAATTATGGCCAATGGATTTAATGGGATCTTTCTTGTCGCTGCTAACCCGGTTGATATTCTTACTTATGCAACATGGAAATTTTCAGGGCTTCCTAAACACCGTGTTCTTGGTTCCGGTACAATCCTCGATACAGCCAGATTCCGCTTTATGTTAAGTGACTATTTTGAAGTGGACCCTCGAAATGTTCATGCCTATATCATTGGGGAGCATGGCGATACAGAATTGCCGGTATGGAGCCACGCAAATGTTGGAGGAAAGAACATAAGTGAACTAATTGGCAGTAAATCTGATCAATCTATGGAAGATCTCGATAAGATATTTATAAATGTGCGTGATGCAGCATATGAAATTATTAATCGTAAAGGCGCAACATTCTATGGGATTGCCATGGGTCTGGTTCGGATTACGAAAGCCATCCTTCAGAATGAAAATAGCATTTTAACAGTATCCACTTTCCTTGATGGGGAATATGGAGAAGATGATGTGTATGTCGGTGTTCCTGCAATTGTAAATCGTGAGGGCGTTGGAGATATACTTGAGTTGAAATTATCAACTGATGAACAAGAAAAGTTCTCTCATTCTGTTAAAGTATTGAAGGAAACGATGAACCCGATTCTTAATGAATTATTATAAGTAGAATAAAAATCCCTCCTGTTCTCCAAACTATATGGTAATACAGGAGGGATTTTTTTATGAAGAATTTTTTAATTGTTTTTGTCTCTGGCATAATAGGGTATATGATGTTTCAAAACAGGTCTTCCATTATGAAAAATAAAGTAATGCGTAATATGATTTTAGCTGTTTTAATGGAACTGCCGATTTTTAAAACGGTTCAAAATCAATCAAATCAATCATAAGATATGTAGTATTTCCGTTCATATGGCGTAATGATAAAATAGACATAGAGAGCTTATAAGAGGAGAGAAAGTAGGGGAATAAGTGAGTTTTAAAGAAGAATATATCTATTGGTCCTTTATTAATCAATTGATTATAAAGAAAGGATATCGATTTATATCTGCTTCCACTGACCACAAGGAAATATGGCTTGAAAATCAATCCAGTCGGGTAGACCCAGTTATCCGTATAAAAAGGGAGGATTTGGGCTGGTCCAATCAAGTGAAGAAAGATCGGAATCTTGTACTGCATAATGCTGAAAAGATTCGTAAGTTTCTTTCCAAAAAGGAACTGACCGTTAAGTCACTTTATATAAGTCAATATGCTCCGGTAGATGATTATTCGGATATTGTTGGAAGGTATTCAGATGCCAAACATGCAAAAGTTACAGTTGACACTCTGATTTTTCAAACGGGTTCTGCACAAGAGCATATAGGGGATGTAGAAAAATTTCTTGGCTTTTCACTCGAATTAGCTGATAGGGATTATCATTCCATAGTTGAGGAGGAAATAAAAGACCTAAAACAGGAAGCCATGTCTGTTTCTTATCAAAAAGTGAAGCAGGATGAACAAATTTTCTCCTATGGAAAACCAATCTTCACCTATCTATTAATGGCCATTCAAGTCCTCATATTTATTTTACTGGAAATGAGGGGTGGAAGCACAAATCCTCAAACACTCATCGAGTTTGGTGCAAAATATAACCCGCTGATTATGCAAGGGGAGTGGTGGAGATTTTTCACCCCTATTTTTCTTCACATTGGACTTACACATTTAGTGTTGAATACATTAAGCTTATATTTTGTTGGGATTATTGTGGAACGGATTTATGGGAGCTTTAGATTTTTAATCATTTACTTTTTCGCCGGCTTTATTGGTTCAGTAGCCAGTTTTATTTTGGTGCCCAATTTGTCTGCGGGTGCCAGCGGGGCGATATTTGGATTGCTTGGGGCCTTATTATTGTTTGGTATTCTCCATCCCACTCTCTTTTTTAGAACAATGGGATGGAATGTCATCGTTATTCTGATTATAAACCTGGTTATTACTTTTTCCGCAGATGCCATTGATAGTGCCGGTCATATAGGAGGCTTGATTGGAGGTTTTCTTGCAGCGGCTATTGTCAGATTGCCGAAAAACCGTAAGTTGCCTTTCCAACTAGCTGCATTGGTGCTAACCGTGTTGTTAACAATCGGTTTTGTGAGATATGGTTATGCCGCAAATGAAGATGGACATAATTATCAAAATGATGTCACGCTTGCCCAAGAATATGTCAATTCAAAGGAATATGACAAAGCATACGACCTGCTTGATGACTATCTTGATGAAGAAAATGCTCCAGAAGCCTATTTTCTGGCGGGATATATCAAATATCAGGATAAAGATTTAGTGAAGGCAGAGCAGCTTTTTCTAAAAGCAATTGAGCAAAGAGAAATATTCCCTGAAGCGTATTATGATGTTGGACTGATTTATTGGCAGTGGGGACAGATGGATAAAGCGAAAGAGTATATCCAAAAAGCAGTCGATCAGGAACCGGATAATGAAGACTATAAAGCTATACTGAATACGCTCAAATCCCTATAATCTATCTTTAAGGGAGAAGTTGATAAAATTCATGTATATAGCCGGATTTATCCTGAATAAGAATGATTAGCTTATTTGTATCTTGTTTGCGCAAAATCAATGGGATGGTACTGTCAATTGGATCAATGATAGTGCCATCTTGTTTTTTGATTCCTGAAATATAAATCGTATAGAAGGCTTCCCAAAGCTTCTCCGTAATCTCCAGTCGCTTCTCATCTGTATATCCGGCTAATAGTTTTTTTCCTTCGGTCGGCAACTTTGTCAGGGGGATAACCTGATACTTTGTAATATCGAGCTTTTTGTCGCCTGTATAACGATCGAGTACTTTAGCGAGCCTGGAATTGCTTACTGAAGATAAAGTAAATGCCCATTCCTTTTGTTCGTCGGTTTCCGGGTTCTGAAATGATTTAATGGGCCCGTAGCGTGAAGCAATTACAAAGAGGTTGCTATCTGTTAATTTAAATGAACTGGTTGGCGTATCGTTATCTGTATGAATCTCCGCATAATGAATCGTAATGGATTGAAATAAGGAAGATTCTTGAGCTTTCACTGTTTTCTGCTGTGTAATTCGATCAGTATTCTGCTCCCAATCCTTTGTATATTCCTTTAACCGACCATTCTGAAATAAAAGTGAAAAATCCTGTCTTAGATAACTTTTTTGATTCAAAATTGACTCAGTTGAGAGTAAAACTTCATATTGTTCATTCTCTTGACCCTGTTTTTGCAAGGTCAAGGAAGAATCCGTCTTGTTAAACATAGCCTCTTGATTAAGCGGAAAATACTTAATGATAGCCAAGTCTTTTTGTACATAAAGATGTTCCCACCAAGTAAAGGTAAACAACAGTAATAAACCGACAGTTAGATAACCAATATATTTTTTCAAAAGGATTCTCTCCCCACTTTATGAATTAGCCTCACGTATATATCTGAAAAAAGGAAGACAAAATGAAGATAACCTGATGCTTTGTCCTAGAATATATGTTCAACACCAACTACATATGCTTTGTTTATAAATGTCAAAATGACTGGAATGACAGAAAGTATCTTGAGGAGAACAATCAAATTCAGCTATACTTAGAGAGAATCAGGAAGGAATGAGACATAATGAAATCTGTATATGAAATTCAACAATATTTAAAGAGGTTTGGAACTATCATATACATGGGTGATCGTTTAGCTGATCTTGAAATGATGGAAGCAGAAGTACGGGAGCTATTTCACTCTCAATTGATTGAAATCAGAGATTATCAAACGGCCATTTTAATCTTGAAACAAGAGATAGCATATGAAAAGGAAAAACAAAAACTAAAACAATCGAAAAGGTGAATCAAATGTTGGGGAAACAAGATTGGTTACTTGGGATTGATATTGGCGGTACGACGATTAAACTTGCTTTCATTGACAAAGAAGGAGTCATTGTACATAAGTGGGAAATCATGACCAGAAAAGAAGAAGGTGGCCTTCATATCGTTTCTGATATCGGCAGGTCGGTCAGATTGAAACTGGAAGAATGGCAAGATGGTAATTTAATAGGTGTTGGTATGGGAGCACCTGGGCCGGTTAATTTTGAAACTGGATCAATCTATGTGGCTGTGAATATTGGCTGGCAGGACTATCCTTTAAAAGAATTGCTTGAAAAAGAATTGGGGATACCGGCAATCGTGGACAACGATGCAAATGTAGCTTCCTTCGGAGAATTTTGGAAGGGAGCAGGAAAAGGGACAAATGATTTTGTTTGTATCACTCTTGGGACCGGTGTCGGCGGCGGTGTAATTACTAATAAACATTTAATCCATGGTACAAGCGGGGCAGCGGGAGAGTTAGGTCATATCACAGTTAAACCAGAAGGCGGAGCACCTTGTAATTGTGGAAAGACAGGCTGTGTTGAAACGATTGCCTCAGCGACTGGCATTGTAAGACTCGCTTTAGAAATGGTTAAGAAAAATCCAGATTCGGCTATTTCAGCTGTATTTAACGATAAAGGCTTAATCACATCTAAAGACGTGGTTGAGTGTGCTGTAAAGGGAGACCAGGCAAGTCTCGATGTTCTCGATGAGGTTGCCAAATACCTTGGTCTTGCGGCAGCCAATGTCGGCAATATAATCAATCCGGACATCATCGTATTCGGCGGCGGTGTTTCAAGGGCCGGTGATATTATCTTGAAACCAATTGAAAAATACTTTAAGCAATTTGCCTTTCCACGTGTAGCGGCATCGACTAAACTTAGAGTAGCTTCTCTTGGAAATGATGCGGGCGTTATCGGCGCAGCCGGATTAATGATGCAGCAATTAGGTGAAGAGATCTAAGTCAAACAACCCTTTTATGGAGCAGGTTAACCCTGATGATTAAACGTTCATACAATATACGTTTGCAAAGCACTTTACTATTTTGGTGAAGTGCTTTTTTTTATTTGGCTCGGATGAATTGATTCTTTGATTAAGAAGGATATTGAAAACGAATTGACGAATTTAATTTTAGAATTGCGTATGACCTGGATTAATCGATGGGAGGGTTTATATAGAGAATATACCGAAGCATATTATTTCTGAAGCAACGATTATATAAAATGAACAAGAAGAGATTGTATTAACTAAAGTCTTGTTGATTATGAGCTTTAAAAGATGAAGTGAAGGTGGGGAATTTTGATAATTTAGCCTTGAAGGGGGATTTGATTTGTTTAATAGAGTAGCTTCTCAAGCCTTTTTGAATTTTGCGGAAAGGGAATGTAAAGGCTCCAGCAGATTATACGAGTATTTATCTATAAAAATTGCTATGGATGATCCTATCCTTGAGATAGCCAAAACTGCACGAGATGAACAACCTATTCCAAACCTTCTATTTGGAGCAGTCCACTATCTTTTATTAAAAGGAAAAGAACACGCGCTAAAAGAGTATTATCCCAGTATCGTAGAGCATCCAAAATCATATAAGGTGTCATTTGGACACTTTAAGGATTTTTGCATGACCTATCAAGAGGAAATTGAATCGATTCTGAAAACCAGACTAGTTCAAACAAATGAAGTTCGAAGATGCGCATATCTTTACCCTGCTTTTTGTGAAATTTATGAGATAGCGAAGAAACCATTAGCCCTTGTCGAAATTGGTACAAGTGCAGGGTTACAACTTCTTTTTGATCACTATTCATATACATACGGGGAAAATGGCATTTACAGCAATACAGATTCCAGACTTACAATTACCGCAGAGATAAAAGGAAATTATATACCAACCCTCCAAGTCACCCCACCTCCGGTTTCAACCAGAATTGGCTTGGATTTAAATCCTATCCATTTAAATGATGAAAAAGAGAAATTATGGCTTAAATCTTTAATATGGCCCGAACATAAAGAAAGATTATTTATGTTTGAAAAAGCGGCAAGCTATATAAAAGAATGTCCAGTAAATTTGGTTGAAGGGGACGGAATACGTTTATTATCTAAGTATGTTGAGATGATTCCAGAGGAAAGTGTGGTTTGTATTTTTCATACGCACGTTGCAAACCAAATGCCACTAGAAGTAAAAGAGAATTTGCTGCAAGCTGTCAAAGCGATTGGAGAGAAAAGAGATGTATTCCACCTTTACAATAATATTCAGGATCAGTTTTTGCACCTGGATTATTATTTCGAGGGCATGGAAAGCCAAAATATCATTGCAGCCACCGACGGACACGGACGATGGTTTGAATGGCTTTTGGAAAATAAGCTGACCATAAATCAGTAGTAAAAAGATATTGCTTTGGGGCAGCTGATCTATATAGATAATAATCTTGATAGACCATAAAACAGGGCATTGATCCGTAGAGGATGAATGTCTTCTTTTTATGGCCCCCATCCTCAAACCTATACTAGGTTATATCCATACTTGGCAAAGGTACGTGAAGGGTGAGGAATAGGTGTATTAAAGGCTGATGAAGTCCGGGAGAAGTCCAGTGTAAAGAGGCTATGCCCCGCCTATGGAGAGGCTATACCGAGGTAAAGGCATGTCAAGTCCAGGAGAAGTCCAGGAGAAAGCCCCGCCTATGGAACGGTTATATCCCAGCTACGAAGCGTTTATGCACCACCCAAGAATTACCTATACCAAGTTTAATGCACACCAAGATGCATCTTTTAGCTCGCTAACGGTGAAAATGAATAAAATGAATGATGGACCTGTCATTAACCAATCTATACATAATCATATGCATCTGAATTTTTTGTTGGTAGTATTCATAAAATGAATATAAAAAGGATGTGATTCAATGAAAGTCATCATAAAAAAACCTGACTTATTATCCAGATTGGCCGTTTTATTTACAATCCCGATTTCTGTTTTGCGTGAATGCAATTTACATATCAGTGGAAATGAATTGCTACCGGACGATATGGTTCATATACCTGGATATTGGACAAGGGAAGAGAGTGTTTCTTCATTGGATTTAACGCAGCCTGATGAATTTGAAAGAATTCAGATAGCCAATCCTATGATGAATGAGGGTGAGAATGCTAACCAATCTATTCGACTACCTGTTAAAATTCAACACAGTATCGTTGATCAGACATGTCCTTATCCATCAAGTAAATGTATAAATGATATGGAGGTTCTCGGAACCATCTATCCATTTTTGAGTAGGAAATCAATCGGGAAATCTGAACTAGGCCAGGATATATGGGAATTGCGTATTGGAATTGGTCCTAAAAAAGTTCATATGAACGCATCCATGCATGCTAATGAATGGATTACCAGTTTGATTTTAATGAAATGGCTGAATGAATATTTATTAGCTTTGACGACCGGTTCTACTTTCGGAGTATGTACGGCACTGGAGATTTTTCAAGAGTGCAATTTGTCGCTGGTTATAATGGCCAATCCAGATGGTGTGGATTTAGTTTTAAACGGGCCACCGGAAAAACTAAAAGAAGATTTAAAGAAGATGAATAATGGTAAAGAAGAATTTCTAGGCTGGAAAGCGAATATCAGGGGCGTTGATTTAAATAATCAATTTCCGGCGAACTGGGAGATTGAAAAAAAGAGAAAGAAGCCAACAGGACCGGCAGCAAGGGACTTTCCTGGTAAAGAACCATTGACGGAAAGTGAAGTGAAATCATTAGTGGCGCTTGTACAGAATGAGCAGTTTGATCGTGTGGTTTCATTGCACACTCAGGGCGAAGAGTTTTACTGGGGATATGAGGGGCAGGAACCAGAGATTGCTTCTATTATGGCAAGGGAGTTTGTCATTCGCTCCGGCTACAAAGCTGTTCGTTATATTGATAGCCATGCCGGTTTTAAGGATTGGTTTATTGACCATTATAAAAAGCCTGGTTTTACGTTAGAGCTGGGAAAAGGGATAAATCCACTTCCACTATCTCAATTTAATCAAATCTATCAAGATACAAAGCCGATTTTAAATGCCTGTCTTTACTTATAGTCTGTTCAAAAGTTGGGAATGTTGTTCTGTAGGCTGTAAAAAAGGAATCCAGGTTAATGGATTCCTCTTTTGTAATGGGTGGTGAAGCGTATTCATTAATGTACTGCAGGATAGCCATCCCTAAGGAAGGTCATGATGGCAAACCAGCCAAAGACAACAACAGTACCTAAGGCGAAAACTATTCCAAGAAAGTTTTTGTTTTTAAAGGCGCTGATTAATGCGAAGATAGCCAGAATGGCAACTAAACCAAAAATGATTACCAAGCCCATTTTACTTACCCCCTCTGGAATTACCAGGTAATAAAACCCAATAAATCTTTAAATTGTAAAATAAATGCATTCAATAATAGTTTAATTCTTTTCAGACAATTTGTCGAGATATTATAAATTAACCAAAAAGAGATGGTAATAGCATGTAAGACTCTTTATACGAAAGCTTTAGTTGTGTAAAATAAAAGAAACTGATTGATACTAACAGGGGGAAAGACATGAAAAAAACGTGGAAACGGATTCCTTTGGGACCATTGCAAACAAATTGTTATTTATATGCTCAGCCGAATGGCGAGTGTTTAATCATCGATCCAGGTGAAGAAGCTGAAAAGCTGATTCAGATCATTCGCGAAAAGAAATGGAATCCGATTGCGGTCCTGTTAACACATGCCCATTTTGATCATATTGGGGCAATTGACAGGATTAGAGAAGTCTTTGACATTCCGGCTTATGTACATAAAAAAGAAGCTGAGTGGTTAATAAATCCGGCATTGAACGGTTCTCAATTTTTCCAAATGGGTGAGATTAAAGCTGCTCCCGCAGAGGAGTTAATTTCAGAGGAAGGTCTCCTGGAGATTGGCGATTTTAAATTGAAGGTATTGTTTACACCAGGACATTCACCGGGCAGTATTTCTTATTATGACGAAGATGAAGCGCTTGTGTTTTCAGGTGATGCACTTTTTCAAATGAGCATTGGCCGAACGGATTTACCTGGAGGAAACCATCAACAATTGATGGATAGCATTCGTACAAGATTATGTACGTTACCAAAAGAAACGCTCTGTTTATCAGGGCATGGACCGGAAACAATTATTGAAGATGAGATGAA